>JABMPU010000081.1 GCA_013203665.1 Armatimonadota bacterium | reverse complement strand
TACCAATGATGTCCATTATATTAAAAAAGAAGATGCTTATGCCCAGGACGTGCTTTTGTGTATTCAGACCGGATCATTTTTGGACGAAGCAAAACGATTGAAATTTGATACCCAGGAATTTTATTTAAAATCCCCGCAGGAAATGATTGAGTTGTTTAAAGACTCGCCCGAAGCCATTGCCAATACTCTTGAAATAGCGGATAAATGCAATGTTGATCTTGAAATCGGGATCATGCACCTGCCTAATTTCCCTGTGCCCGAAGGAGAAACGACTGATACTTATCTGGAAAAATTGGCTTGGGAAGGGATTAAGAAACGCTATGGCAAAGCAGAAGAAAAAGTTATGCTGCCGCCCGAGGTTATTGATCGGGTAAAGTATGAACTTTACACCATTGAAAAAATGGGTTATGCAGCTTACTTTTTGATTGTACAAGATTTTATTAATGCGGCTAGAGCCAAGGGTATCCAGGTGGGACCTGGCCGAGGCTCAGCTGCTGGCAGCGTGGTTTCTTATGCTTTGGGCATTACTAATATTGATCCGCTAAAGTATGACCTGCTTTTTGAACGATTTTTAAATATTGAACGGGTAAGTATGCCGGATATTGATATTGATTTTTGTGCTGAAGGCAGAAAAAAAGTCATTGATTACATCATAAAAAAATACGGTAGAAAAAGTGTAACCCAGATTATTACTTTCGGAACTTTAGGAGCCAAATCTGTGATTAAAGATGTTGCTCGCGTGTTAGATGTTCCTGTTTCAGAGCAAAATGCAATCACCAAATTAATACCATCCACTCCCAAAATCACTCTCGATAAAGCACTTAAACAATCCAAGGAATTTGCAGAACTGATACAAAGTAATGATATCTATTCTTCCATTCTCACCTACTCAAAAGTTCTGGAAGGTCTGATTCGTCATGTAGGAATTCACGCAGCCGGAGTTGTTATTGCACCCGGAAATTTGACGGATTATATTCCACTTGCAAAAACCAATCAAAAAAACTCGAATTCGGTCATAGTTGTTCAATATGAGGGTAAATGGCTCGAAGATCTGAAGATGCTGAAAATGGATATTCTGGGACTGAAAACTCTCACTATCATCCAGAATACAATCGCTTTAGTTAAGAATTCTCAAGGTATCGATATTGATATCAATAAGATTGATTTTACTGATAAAAAAACTTATGAACTTTTAGCAAATGGACACACTAATGGTGTTTTTCAATTTGAATCTGCCGGTATGACCAAATACATCAGCAATCTTAAGCCAACTGTTTTTGAAGATTTGATTGCGATGGTCGCCCTTTACAGACCTGGTCCGATGCAGTTTATAGATAGTTTTATCAACCGAAAGCACGGAATCGAACCGGTAAAATACAGTCATCCTATAGCAGAAAATGCACTTAAAGAAACTTATGGAGTAACTATTTACCAGGAACAGGTGATGCAGGTTGCACGCGAGATCGGAGGTCTTACAGGTGCAGAAGCTGATACACTCCGAAAAGCAATGGCAAAAAAGAAATCAAGATTAATGGATAAACTTAAACCTGTATTTGAAAAAGGTGCTTTAAATAAGGGAGTGAGCGATTCAACTATTGAGCAAATCTGGACGGACTGGCTGGAATTTTCTAAATATGCTTTTCCAAAAGCTCATGCCACTGCTTATGCTTACATTGCATACCAGACTGCATTTCTAAAAACTCATTATCCTGTTGAATACATGGCTTCTCTGCTTTCGCTGGAAGATAATCCCGGTAAAATTCCACATTTTATCGATGAATGCAAAATCATGGGAATTGAAATAATCCCTCCAAATATTAATAAGAGTGAGAAAGAATTTGTGGTTGAAGGAAACAAAATTTTATTTGGATTAAAAGCGATTAAGAATGTGGGAACAGCAGCCATCAGCTCAATCTTGGAAGAACGGAAAAAAAATGGAGAATTCAAAAATATCTTTTCCATGTGTGCTCGCATCGATCCTATGTCTGTGAATAAAGCTGTTCTGGAAAGCCTGATTTCTGCCGGAGCAATGGACAATCTGGAAGGAAATCGAGCTCAAAAATATGAAGCTTTGGAAAAAGCCCTGGAATACGCATCAAACATCCTTACTGAGAAAAAGCGTGGCCAGATGATGTTTTTCGATGTTATGCAAGACGAAAGCGAAGAAGAGGAATATCTACCTGAACTCCCGGATATTAATGAATGGACATTAAACCGTAAATTAAAACAAGAAAAGACAATTTTAGGTTACTATTTATCCGGTCATCCATTAAACCAATACAAATCCATTTTGAATCACCTGGTAAATACCAAAGCAAATAAACTTGAGAACCTTTCCAGGAATATTGTGATTGCCGGTGTAGTTTCCGAAATTATCAAAAAAACAGATAAAAGAGGCAATCCCTTCGCAATTATAATTTTAGAAGACCTTAGCGCTAAGTTCGAACTTACTTTATTCAATCAAGATTATGATGATTATTTTAAAATGTGCGACGAAGGAAAAGAACTTTTCATTATTGGAAATAAATCTAAATTCAGTGGAAATAACGAGAATATTCTGCGGATTATTCCAACTAAGATTATAACTTTTGAGGAATTACACAAAAAGCTTTCAGGAGAAATCTACATTAAAATCAACGAAGAAAATGTTGACTCTGAATTAGCTGAAAACCTGAAGAATGTCTCTCCCGGAAATTTCGGTGTTCATATCAAAGTAGAAACAAAAAAATTGAGAACATTGAACATCCATCCCAAAAAGCTGAGAGTTTTCCCTGATGATAAATTTTTCGCTCTTTTTGATGAGAAAACTATCGGACCACCAAAGGTTAATTTAAACTTCAGTTAGGCAACTTCAGCAAATTCCTCTTGACTGAAATAACTGAACTATTTTTCTTTAGAAAGAAAAATAGTTCTTTAGTTTCTAATGGCATTTAGCGATTATATTTAAGTGAAAAAGAGGTGAAAATATGGAAAATTTACACAGAACAACGAATTACACTTTAGCAAATATAATGAAATTAAGTGTTAACGAACGAATATTAATTGTTGAGGATCTTTGGGATACAATTGCAGATGAATCAAAATCTGTTTCTTTAAGTGAAGCACAAAAGAGAGAATTAGATAAGCGACTTGAATCATATCGAAAAAACCCTGAAACTGGTTCTTCGTGGAAGGAAGTTAAGACAAGAATTAAATCTTAGTTATGAATTATAGAATTATTATTCGTCCAGAAGCTGAAGATGATTTGATAGATGAATACAATTGGTATGAAGAACAAAGTAGAGGATTAGGAATGGATTTTCTTCGTTGTATAGACATTTCGTTAAATTCTATTCAGCACTACCCTAAAATGTATCAGAAAATTTACAAAAATATTCATAGGGCTTTTATTCGTCGGTTTCCATATGGAATTTTCTATTTAATTGATGAAGAGAAAATTGTTGTTCTTGCCGTTCTTCACGCTAAAAGAGATCCTAAATTATGGAAGAAACGCATTTCAAATTATTCATCAGCTAAATAAATCATCAGCCTTTACGTTTCTGCAGGTGAGCTTTTCCGATAAGAAGAATATATTAAAATGTTTAACTCACGGAGATATCAAATGAAAAAAAGTGTTTTATTTTATTTTACTCTGCTCATTTTTCTTTCTGCTTCTGCTGAAGAATTAAATGTAATCGTTGATAATAACCGTTTTTTAGATAATTCTAATAACACGATTTTAGAAATAAATTACCAGGTTCCATATAATGATCTGCAGTTTGAAAAAACTGAACTTGGCTTTGAAGCTCTTCTCGATGTGAATATTTCCATTTCTAAAGCTGGTAAAGAACTTCATAATCAGGAGTTTACGAACAACATAATTGTTACGGAACATGACAAAACTTTGAGTGACCAATCTTTTAAAGATAAGATTTCAATTGTTCTTTCCAAATCCGGTTTTTTGATAAGTGTTATTTTCTGCAATAATGAAAACGAGAAAAAATGGGAATATGAATTTGAAATTTTATCCCGGGAAAGTCTTGTCAGCGATTTGGAATTTTCATCTTTCGTGATTGCTGATACTACTGATTATTTGCAGAAATTTCATCGAGACGGCAAGCTGTTTATTGTTAATCCCAGCCATATTTTTGAATTACAAACCAATGAGAAAATCTTCCTCTATTATGAACTACAGAATTTTTTCACAAATGAAAATAATGAACTTGATTTTTCGGAAAATATTTATCTGATCAGAAAAGAAGAGACAATAAAGAAAATTGAATCCAAAATAAAAAGAGAAGCTACAGAGAAAATCTATCAAATCAAAGAAATCGACATTTCTGCTTTTGAGCCCGGTTTATACGATTTACATCTTGAAATCATCGATAATGTATCCGGCATAAAACAAACAAGAGAGGACTTTTTCTGCATCAAAGAAAAAACAAGTAGAACACCGAGAAACTTCCCTGAGCTGGAAGATGAATTCAGATTAATTAGATATTTCCTTTCATCAGCAGAGCAAAAGAAGTGGAAAAATCTTTCTGAAAATGGAAAATTAAATTTTTTGGAAAGATTCTGGTTCACACACGATTCAAATCCTGCTACTGAAAAAAACGAATTTTTTGAAGAAATCAAAGAACGAATAGCATATTGCAATCTGCATTTTTCTCACTTCAAAGATGGTTGGGAAACAGATATGGGACGAATTTACATCCGAAACGGTAAACCGGATGAAGTGATAAAAGCAAATACAGGTCTTAATGCAAGATACATTCAAAGAGATTATCAGATATGGAAATATCGGATGGATCAGATTAGAACTTACATCTTTTTAGACCTTCAAACCAGTGGAAACTTTAAAATTATTTACATAGATAATGATTTTAATGAAACCAGTTGGCAAAACTTTGATAAATATCTGGGTGACGATTTTGACTGGAGTCTGATAGAATAGCTAATAATCCGGCAGAAAAGCATCTACCAGGTGTTTGATGCGATATTCTTCCCGCTGGTCAAACAAAACCACAATCACATCAAAGCGAGTGAGAAAATCTTCGTATTCATAATTTTTGGATATGAAATACAGAGCTGTTTTGGTGAGTTTTTGCTGCTTTGAAAATGAGACACTGGAAAAGGCAGTCTCAAAATTCGAACTTCTTGTTTTCACTTCGATAAAAGCGAGAGTGTCTTTATCTAAAGCGATAATATCTATTTCACCAAATTGGGAATGATAGTTACGAAAAAGTATTTTATGTCCCTTTTTCAGAAGATAATTCGCAGCTATTTCCTCACCGGATTTCCCGATGAATTGTTTGTTTTTCATGAGCTAAATGAATTTTATGAAAAAAATATGTCAATGAGTTTATAAAAAATTTTATCCACGAAGGGCACGAATTAACACGAAAATAAGTTTAACTCGTTCCAATTCTCCTGCATTGGGATGAGCTTGCATAGACGCTCTGCGTCGATCCTTCTCGTTCCCAAACTCCGTTTGGGAATGCGCTTTCTATCGGGTTACGAAACGGGAGTTTCGTAACAAGCACAAAAACTTGAGTCAAGTTTCAGTTTTGTTTGAAAAGCCGACTTTGCGGACAGACTCTAGTTCCTAATCTGTACGTATCTGTGAAAATCCGTAAGCTAAATCTGAGGAATAATGAATTATTTCAATATCGCTCTGCCAATCAGGATCGATAAACTTTACACATACAAAAGCTCTGAAGAAATTAGTAATGGATGCAGAGTTGTAGTTTCATTCAATAACACCCTCCATACCGGAATTGTTTTTGAAATAAATGATGAACCAGACCCTGAACTCAAATATAAAGAGATTTTAGAAATCGTTGATCATTCTCCGATAATACCGGAAGATTTGATGTCTTTGGCAAAATGGATCAGCAACTATTATCAATGCAGTATCGGACAAAGCTTATTTGCGATGCTGCCAAGTGCGATCAATATCCAGATTCAGCAGGAGATAAAAAAAATCTCAGATGGGGTATTACCAGATTCCGATGGTAGTTCAGGGGTTATTCTGAACGAACTCAGTTTTGCAGGTTGGATGGATATTGCTGAACTGAGGGAAAAAGTAAAAATCAATCGTTTTCAATACTGGTTGGAAAAATTGGAAGAAAACGGTTTAATCCAAATCAAGAGAGTTTACGATGCCAGGATAAAGAAGAAAATTGCTAATTTTGTGGTTTTGAATACTTTAAAAGAACTTCCCCAATTAACTACCAAACAGGTGGAAGTTTATGAAAAAATGAAAGAATTGGGAAAAGAATTTCCGCTTTCAAAAATAGCGAAGATCTACAGCTATTCAATTGTTAAAATCCTCCAAAATAAAGGAATTCTTCAAATAGCAGTCAAAGAATTAGATGCTGAAACTGATTTGATCAAACAAAAAAGAATCCCTCCAAAAATCAATCTGACAGATAAACAGAAAGAAGCTGCTGAAAAAATTATTGAGAACCTGGACAAAGATGAGTTCAGGACTTTCCTGCTTTTTGGAGTTACAGGAAGCGGGAAAACAGAAGTTTATATCAAGGTTATCAAGCATTGTCTGGAAAATAACGAAACAGCCTTGATGCTAGTTCCGGAGATCTCACTTACTCCACAAATGGTAGAAAGATTTTACAATGCTTTTGGTGCTGAAATAGCGATTTTGCACAGCCACCTGAACGACCGTGAAAGATGGGAACAGTGGAAGAAAATCAAATACGGGAAAAGCAAAATCGTGATTGGAGCCAGAAGTGCGATCTTTGCTCCTCTCAAAAATATCGGTGTAATCATCGTTGATGAAGAGCATGAGAATACCTACAAACAGGAAAATACTCCACGTTATCATGGTAGAGATGTGGCAGTTGTGCGTGCCAAAAAATCTAATGCTGTAGCAATTTTGGGAAGTGCAACCCCTTCCCTGGAAAGCTGGCAAAATGTAATGAAGCAAAAATATTCGCTACTAAAACTTTCAAGACGACCGCTCGGTTATAAACTTCCTTCTGTAAAAATTATCGATCTTAAACAGGAAAAGAACCCTAAACAACTTCTGTCTGAAGAATTGATCAAAAAAATCGAAGAGAAACTATTAAAAAAGCAGCAGATTATTCTTCTGCAAAACAGGCGTGGACATTCATCATTTGTACAGTGCGTTGCTTGCGGAAAGCTCTTCAAATGCAAAAAATGCGATATCAGCCTGAATTACCACAGCAGCAATATGACGCTTCTCTGTCATTATTGCGGTCATGAAATCAACATGCCCAGAAAATGCACGGATTGCGGAAACTATATGTTCAGTTTCGGCTCGCCAGGCACCCAGCAGATAGAAAAACAATTACAGATTTTATTCCCATTAGCACGGATTTTGAGGATGGATTCTGATAGTGCTCGCAAAAAGAAAAGTTATGATTCCATGTTTGCCAGAATGAAAAAAGGTAATATCGATATTCTGCTCGGAACCCAGATGATTGCCAAAGGTCTGGATTTTGCCAATGTTACTCTGGTGGGAGTTATTTCTGCTGATACAGGTTTGAATTTCCCGGATTTCAGAGCTGCAGAAAAAACTTTCCAGCTTCTCACCCAGGTTGCAGGTCGTTCCGGTCGCGGAGAAAAATCCGGTGAAGTTATTATTCAAACTTATAATCCAGAGCATTATGCCATTTTTCATGCTATGAACCAGGATTTTATTTCTTTTGCTTTGAAGGAAAGCTCCTTAAGGAAAACTCTGCATTATCCGCCTTTTTACAGAATTTCACGCTTTATTTTTTCTCATAGAAATGAGATTTTTCTAAAAACACAATTAGTAAAAAATCATAAGATCATTCAAAAATTACAAACTCTTTTTGAACCCGGAAAATTATTGATTTTAGGACCTGTTCCATCTCCGTTGGTGAGATTGCAAAATAACTATCGTTATCATATTATTCTGAAAGCGGATTCTGTTTCCACCATGTCGAAAGCTGTTAATTTCCTGAAGAATAATTTGAAATTGAGCAGCATTATCAAACAATCGATTGATATCGACCCTTATGGGTTGATGTAGGACAGAGTGTGAAGAGTGACTGAGAGACTGGTAGAATTCGAGAAGGAGTGATGGGGAGATGGAGTGATGAGGTAACATAAAAAATAAACTTGACAAATATCAAAGTAAATTTCATAAAATGTGCGTATGTTTATTTGAAGATACAATGTTACTAACAACTTAAAAAATGAGTGAAAAAAGATGAGAAAAACAGTTATTATTTACGGATTACTGCTTATTGCAGTATGTGTTTTTGCCCAGGCACCTGAATGGCAATGGGCAATCCAAGCTGGCGGAATTTTAGCGGATGAAGGAAGATCAATAACAGTAGATGACGCGGGGAATAGTTATATAACAGGAACTTTTGGTGGAACAGCAACCTTTGGTTCCTATACTCTTTACAGCAGTGGTGAAAATGATATTTTTGTAGCAAAGATGGACGCAATAGGAATTTGGCAGTGGGCAATCCAAGCTGGCGGAATAAGTGATGATTCTGGTTATGGAATCACAATAGATGATGCAGGGAACAGTTATGTGACAGGATATTTTAAAGATACAGCAACGTTTGGTTCGTATACTCTTGCCAGCAGTGGATGGGAGGATATTTTTGTAGCAAAGATCGATACAAATGGGAACTGGTTATAGGCAACAAAAGCCGGTGGAACTGATTGGGAAAAAGGACATGGAATTAAAACAGATGATGCAGGGAACAGCTATGTAACAGGATATTTTGAAGGTACAGCAAACTTTGGTTCTTATTTTCTTACAAGTAGTGGAGATTGGGATATTTTTGTTGCAAAGATGGATGTAAATGGAAACTGGTTATGGGCAGCAAAAGCTGGGGGAAGTAGTTCTGTGATTAGTTATGGAATTACACTAGATAACACCGGAAACAGTTATGTAACAGGAATTTTTTTGCATACAGCAACCTTTGGAGCCTATTCTCTCACCAGCAGTGGATATGTGAATATTTTTGTAGCAAAGATGGATACAGATGGAAACTGGTTATGGGTAAACCAAGCTGGTGGTAATGGTTGGGATGGAGGATTTGGAATAACAATAGATGATGCTGGGAACAATTATGTAACAGGAAGTTTTAAGGGTACAGTATACTTTGGTTTATATCCTCTTTACAGCAGTGGATTTGATGATATTTTTGTAGCAAAGATCGATGAAAATGGAAACTGGTTATGGGCAACCCAAGCTGGGGGAAGTAGTTCTAATGATTCTGGCTATGGAATCACAGTACATAATACACGGAACTGTTATGTGACAGGGAATTTTATGTATACAGCTACCTTTGGTTCCTATTCTCTTACCAGCAATGGTAGTGAGGATATTTTTGTTGCAAAGATGGATGCAGTAGGAAACTGGTTATGGGCAACACAAGCTGGTGCAGGTTCTGATGATTCTGGTTATGAAATCACAATTGATAATGCAGGGAACTGTTATGTGACAGGGAATTTTAGAGAAACAGCAACCTTTGGTTCACATTCTCTCACCAGCAGTGGTGAAAATGATATTTTTGTAGCAAAGTTAAACAGTTCTGTTTATGCAGAAAATGAAATAATTCCTACAGAAATAAGACTTTCCAATTATCCAAATCCCTTCAATCCAACCACAACAATCTCATTCTCAATTCCAGCAGAAAGTCATACTGAAATTTCCATTTACAACATCAAAGGGCAAAAGATAAAAACACTAATCAGCAATCAGCTTTCAGCAGGTGAGCATTCTGTGGTTTGGGATGGCAAAGATGATTATGGCAATAAAGTTAGTTCAGGTGTCTATCTCTATAAATTGAAAGCTGGTGATTTTCAGAGAGTCAGAAAAATGATCTTATTGAAATAAAAGAAGGAGACAGGAAGCAGAAAACGGAAAATAATTTAAGAAAATTAATCCCGGGTCGAGCTTTTTAAACTTTTCCCGGGATTTTTTTTCTTCTTCAATGGACCCGCTCGAAGAACGGGGTGAGGATAGTCAGAGCAGGCTCAGTGATTGATTATATATCTAATCCCAAATGTTTCAAACCACGATAAATCTGCCTGATTTCACCAATTAATATAGTTCGAAACTGGGAGCGTTGGGTGTACCACTTAAATTTGCATCCTAAAATTGCTTAAAACACGCATAAACAAAGGGGTTTATCGCTCCTCTGATTTCTTCACGATGCTGAATGAACATTTTTTTTATAATACCTATATTATAGAAATGGGCCCACACTTTAGACGATAATAAAAATCAAAAGTTCATAAAATATTTAGTTAAAATAATCCATTTATACTCAATGTGAATTTTATTATTCTTGACTATTTTCTATAATAATAGTGATTAAGTTTATACATCAATATATTTGGAGGATCCATGCATAGTAAAGAAAAACACAAATTAGCAGCAATTGTATTCACAGACCTCGTTGGATTTACCGAAATAATTGGTAGAGATGAACAGGAAGGATTAGAATTATTGCAAAAACAGAGAGAATTATTTTTCCCAATTGTGGAATCATATAATGGAACCGTATTAAAAGAACTCGGTGATGGACTTTTGATGATGTTTGAAAGTTCCATTCAAGCAGTAAGAGCTTCATCGCAAATTCAAGAGGTTGCTAAAGATAATAATATTAATTTGAGGATTGGTATTCATATAGGTGATGTTGTTATTAAAGATAAGGATATAATAGGTTCTGGGGTCAATATTGCTTCACGTATTGAACCATTAGCACCAACTGGCAGTATTTGCATTTCCGAGGATGTATGGCATCAGATCAGAAACCAGGAAGGATTATATGCAGTCTCTTTGGGAAAGCAGAAACTAAAGAATGTAAAAGGTCTGATTGAAATCTTCAAATTAGTTCCTGATGAAGTTGCATTGAAAGCAGAGCGAATTTCTTTTTTACAGAACCTTTGGCAAAGACGAGTTCCACAAATATTCGTTCTTTATTTAGTTGCCTGCTGGATAATCGTGGAGATTGTGACTGGTCTTCTTGTAGATCGTTATCTATTATCTCCGCATTTGATTGATTTCAGTATTGTGACTTTATTATCATTAATACCGAGTATTTTGCTTCTGGCTTATTTTCATGGCAAACCCGGAAGGGATGAATGGACTAAAGTAGAAAAGATTGGAATTCCAATAAATGTAATACTCTCTATTTTTATATTATTTTTTGTTTTCAATACAAAAGATTTGGGAGCAATAACTAAGACCGTTACAGTAGAAAACGAAGAAGGTGAGCAAATAGAGCGAGTAATTCCCAAAAATGAATTCATACAAAGTATCGGAATCTTTTTCTTTGAGAACGTTTCTGCTGATTCTACTCTAGATTGGTTACAATACGGATTCCCTGAATTACTTTTTTTCGATTTAAATCAAGATATATTCTTGTCTTCAACCAGTAGAGGAATGTTCAATGAAACCATGATAAATGCTGGCTTTGATAACGGCATAGGTGCCCCATTAACATTAAAACAGAAAATTGCAAGAATCCAACATCAAGATTATTTCATTTCAGGTAATTTTAATAAAAATGATGATTTATATCAACTAGAGGTTACAATCTACAAAACTTCAAATACAAAATTAATTTCAGAACTTGCACTTGAAGACTCAAATATATTCGAGTTAATCGATCAATTATCACTACAAATTAGGTATACATTGAAAATTCCAAGAATGGACATCGAAGAAATGACGGATCTTCCGATATCCGAAACTATGACAAAATCCACTGAAGCTTTTAAGAATTATGTATATGGTAGAAATTTCATTACACTGGAAAATGATTGGATAGAAGCTCAAAAGTACTTAGAATGCTCTGTTGGAATAGATTCTACATTTGCCATGGCATATTATCGATTAGGAAAAATTTATATAATGTTGAATATGACTGATAATATTTACGATTCATTAAAAAAACTTATGCAATATTCTTATAAATTACCAGAAGAAAGGAGATTCATGGCAAAATATCAGTATTTCAATTATGTTGAAAAAGATCCCAATAAAGTTTTTTCTATATTAGAATTATGGACAGATCTTCACCCTAATAATCCTACAGCTCATTTTTTTCTTGGTCAGAAATATAAATGGTCAAACAGAATTGATGAAGCTATAATAGAATATAAAAAAGTCTCAGAGTTAATATCAGATCGCTCCATGTTAGATGATATTGGCAAATTATATCAAAAGAAAGGAGATTTTGAAAATGCACTAAAATACTACATGCAATATAACGCGGTATATCCTGATAATTACTATTCTTATATAAATATAGCTAATTTATATATTGATTATGGTTTTTATGATGAATCAATGGTTTACATAGATAAGGCTTCAATTATTGATCAGGATAACTATTGGACTGATATACAAATTGGTAACATAAAGAAACTAAAAGGTGAGTTGAATGAAACCTTAAAATCATATGAGGAAGCATTAAAAAAAGCTAGTTCTCCGGAAAATAAAGCAACTGTATATCACTTTTATATCAGGTTTTATGAGCAGACAGGAAATCTCCAGAAAGCAGTTGAATATATGCATCTTATGTTTGAAGAAAAAGAAAAATATCTACCCATCTATAAAGTCTTAAGACAGAAAATCGAATGGGTATATCTATATGCAAAAGTTGATAAGGCTGGTTTAGCTTTAGAAATTCTTGATAACATTAAATACAATCATGGAGATTTATTAAATAAAGCTGCCAGTTTTGGATATCTTGATGTATATCTAGAATTAGGAGATGTTGAGAAAATCAAGAATTCGATAGAAGATATTGAAAAATATTGTCAGACAATAGGTTCTGAGGAAGATAGGGAATATATTTTTTACGCCCAAGGAATGATTCATGAGATCAATCATGATTTTGAACAGGCAATACGAAGTTACAAAAAGCAATTAGAATATGATCTAACATCTACAGATATTCACTGGCAGATTGGTCGTTGCTACCGTAAACTCAAAGAATTTAATAAAGCTGAAGAATATTTACTTAAAATATTAAAAAGAGAACCTTTCGATCCAGATTACAATTACGAACTTGCTCTTCTCTACCACGATTGGGGAAAAAAGGAAAAAGCTTTGGAACATCTGAATATTACTTTGGATGTCTGGAAAGATGCAGATCCTGAATATATTCCTGCTCAGAAAGCCAGAGAACTGTTAGCAGATTTAAATTCTAATTAGTCTTGGAGAAAGGGAAGCAGAAAAAGGGAAAATAATTTAAGAAAATTAATCCCGGGAAAAGTTTAAAAACTCAACTCGGGATTTTCTTTTAGATATTTGCTTCTTCAACGAATCCACTCGAAGAACGGGATGGGGATAAGTAGGCTAAAAGATTGATTATATATCTAATCCCAAATTTTTCAAACCACGATAAATCTGCCCGATTTCACCGATTAATATTGTTCGAAACTGGGAGCGTTGGGTGTACCATTTGTTTTTTCAGTGAACTGAAAATAAATTACAAACTACAAATAACAAATTACAAATAACAAATTGTCTCACTAAAAAAATTTTCTGCGATGAGAACGCAGTTCGTTCACAAGCACTAAATCCTATATTTACGAAAGTTTAAAAAAATCTTACTGTTTTTTTTATAGAATCTATAAAAAGAGTGGGATTTCACATCTCACCTTTAAAAATTGACAAAGAAAATATATTATGCTTTTTGACGTAAGGGATACGATTCCTGAAAATTGAATGAATAAAATGGATAAATCACAGAAATTGCCGGCTAAAATTAGCTACCTTTTACTCAGTCTCTCCTTACTTGTCATAGGATTGATCGGTATCAGCAGGCTGGAGATGCGACCTGTTTTACCCTTCAAATGGCAAACCACAGACAGCGGAATTGAAATAATCCGCATAGATCCAAATGCCGAAACCTCGGTCAGAGATATAAATACCGGTGATATTCTTATTGGGATTGATGATCGGTCATTTAAAGATGGTCAGGAAATTGAATTCTATCTGGATACCAAGATGACGGGAGAAAGTATAACTCTCAACTTCCTGAGGAACTCTGATATTTTTACAATTTCATTGATCCTTACCCCTAAGTGGGACAGCAGATTTATCATTATGAACCTGATGCTGGGAATCTTATTCTGGATCGTGGGTGTTTTCATTTATTTCAAAAAGTCATTAGAAAGATCCGCTCGTGTTTTTTCTATTGGTTGTCTGGTGACTTCAGCAGCCATAATGATGGTCTGGTGGGGATATCCGTACAATAATAGTGCGATTCAGGATTATCTGCCTTCCTTTTTATATTTCATCTTTTATCCTGCGATCCCTGCTATAGTTCTCTATTTCTCCTGTATCTATCCGGAAGAAAAAGAACTGCTTCAAAGAAATAAACTTTTTCATTATCTTCTTTTCATTCCCTGTTTTGCCTTTGTTTTATTATTGGAAGGCAGCTATCTGGTAGCAATAAAACTGGAAACTTATTCCTCCATAAGAACTTTCTTCAATGCTCTGGTTGGATTCAGAATATATCTCATCTCTTATATGGCATTGAGTATATTCTTTTTCCTTCGGTCCCACAAATATGCTGTTAACAGGGAAGTACGGAATAGAATCCAATGGGTTTTATGGTCTATCAGCTTGGGAATAGCACCTTTTCTGTTGCTATGGACACTACCCCTTGCACTTATCCATCGACCGTTGATCCCCGATGAGATCAATTATCTATTCCTTATGATAATCCCTCTAGCGATTTCTTTTTCCATCGTTAAGTATCGATTATTTGATATTGAGATCATTATTAATCGTAGTATTGTATACCTGCTGGTTACAGGGATTATAGTTTCCATTTATCTTCTATTAACCGGTTTTACCGGATATTTCCTGGGAACAATGAGCCCGAGTAGAACCTATATATCGTTCACCATTATCTGTACTCTGATCGCTGCTATTCTGTTCTCTCCTCTCAAACAACGTATTCAGAATCTGGTGGATAAAACTTTTTATCGCGTGAAATACAATTACCGCCTGGCAGTAAAAGATTTTGGCAGTGCTGTATTCTCTACCCTCGATAAGACCGAACTGCTAAATTTACTGATGGAAAAGATCAATGAAGTTATCCCTGTAGAAAGGATCGCTCTTGTTCTAAAGAATCCAGCTTCAAAGGATTACAAATTAAGCTGCAGTTATGGATTAAATAAAAATGAAAAAACAGGGCTCTGCTTTAAACTGAACAGCGATCTGGTTAAATTTATTGATGAACATAAAACTCCTATGATCAGAAAAGGTCGGGAAAGTTTTATTCCAAGTATTGAATTACCCGATGTTTCTATCCTGAACAAACTTGGAATCGAAATGCTGATTCCAATCGATTTTCAACATCAACTTTCAGGATTCTTAATTATAGGACAGAAATTGTCAAAGATCAAATTCTCGGAAGAGGATATCAGCTTGTTATCAACTATGCTGGAAGAAAGTTTTATTACCCTGGAACGTCTTAGACTGCAAGAATCAATGATCCTGGAGAGAATTGAAAAAGAGAAACTGGAAGAACTCAACGAGCTGAAATCCGAATTCATCTCCCATGTTTCTCATGAACTCCGAACTCCGATCACTGCTATCTTCTGGTCCGTGGAAAACCTGCTGGATGGAGTTATGGAGAAACCCGGACCGAAAGTTACGGAATATCTAGAGGGTATTAGTGATAGCAGCAAGCACCTTGGCAGAATGATCGAAAATCTTCTGGATATCGCCAAAATCGAAGCTGGGAAGATAGATATCTACCTGGAAAAATTAATTCTATACCAGGAAGTTGAAAAATGCTGTGAAATAATGAAACCTTTCTGCGAAGAAAAAGATATTGAGATTGATATGTCTTTTCCTGATAATCTGCAGATAAAAGCCGATCCGGATTATCTCAGAACCATCCTGATCAATCTGCTGAGTAATGCCATCAAGTACTCACCAAGTGGAAGCACAGTAAAAATTAATGCTGAAACAGGTATTTTCGATAAGAGGGAAAAGACTATTATTTCAGTTGTAGATAATGGCTCCGGTATAGAAAAAGTTAAGCAGAAGCTTATCTTCGAACGTTTCGAACGAGTCAGGGTGAAAAATGGCAGAAGAGAGAAAGGACTTGGTCTGGGATTGTACATAGTAAAGAAACTTGTGGAACTGCAGGGCGGTGAGATAAGAGTTGAGAGCGAGAGCAATAAGGGAAGCACTTTCACAGTTCTGTTCCCCATGGCATAATCTCAATAATCTCAAAATTATTTGATATAATATAGGAGTTGAACCATGAATTATGAGAAAATATTGATAGTCGATGATGATCCCCAGATCCGGATGCTGCTCAGTGATCGTCTGAAAATGAATGGTTACAAAGTAGCTCAAGCCGAAAATGGTGTTAAGGGTTTGGATATGATCGTTAAAGAAAATCCCGATCTTGTTCTTCTGGATCTGATTATGCCAGAAATGGACGGGATGGAGGTTCTGGACAGGATCACCCGGGATTACCCCGATTTAATCGTGGTGATTCTAACTGCTTTTGGTACTATCGAAAAGGCCATAGATGCCATGAAGCTAGGTGCTTATGATTTTCTGCCCAAACCCTGCAAACCGGACCATATTCTTCTGGTCGTTAAAAAAGCTCTGGAGCGGAAAGGTTTATGGGAGGAAAATCAGTACCTGAGAGATGAGATCGAGAATCAGTACCAGATGTTCATCGGGGAAAGCACCGGAATGAAAGAGGTCATGGAAATGGCTCACCGGGTTGCTCCCGGCAAGACCACCATTCTTGTGGGTGGCGAAAGCGGTACCGGGAAACAATTATTATCTAGAGCGATCCACACCATGAGCGACCGGAAAGATAAACCATTCGTTCAGGTAAATTGCACTACACTTTCCGAACAATTACTGGAATCCGATCTTTTTGGTCATGAGAAAGGTGCTTTTACCGGTGCACATCAGATGAAGAAAGGACGGGTAGAAATGGCTCATAGAGGAACCCTGTTCCTCGATGAAATCGGAGATTTGACTCCCTCGATCCAGGCGAAACTGCTCCATTTCCTGGAACAGAACGAATTCGAAAGAGTTGGCGGGATGAAGCCCTTGAAGGTCGATGTCCGGGTCATTGCAGCTACTAATAAAGACCTGACCAAGGAAATGAAGGAGAAAAATTTCCGGGAGGATCTTTACTTCCGGCTGAATGTTGTCAGCCTTGTACTACCTCCACTCAGAAAAAGAGCAAATGATATCACACTTTTAGCACACTATTTTTTGAACAGATTCAACAGAGTGTTGCAGAAAAAGGTGAAAGCGATAAATCCTGCAGCTCTGGACAAAATGAAAAACTATCACTGGCCTGGGAATATCAGGGAACTTGAGAATGCTATTGAAAGAGCTGTTGTACTGGCTCCGGAGCAGGAGATCACTCCTGATCTTTTACCCCTGCAACTGATTCAGGAATCGGATAAATCCTTGAAGGTTGGTCTTCATCTGGATGAAGCTATCCTGAAATTTAAACATCAATTCATTTCCCGCACTTTGCAATTCACCAATTACAACCAGACCGAAGCAGCAAAACTGCTGGATATACAGAGAACTTACCTCAACAGACTGATCAAGGAACTGAAGATCAAAACCAAATAATAATATAATAATCCTCTAAATAAACTCAAAACCAGTGTATGATATTTCAGACATCGGTGTCTTATTCCCTATAACTTTTATACTTATCTAATCACTCTTCATCGATTAGCTATTAGCACAATATTCGTCGCAACTCCTTGTTTTTATTTCAGATATGAAATTAACATTCTACACGAATCCAACAAAAATAATCCTGGCACGGTTAATGCAGTAAAGAAGGGTAAACAAGGAGGAAATCATGAAAACACTTATTTTGATTTTTGTTTTATTAGCAGTATCCGCTTTTTTGCACTCAACTATCATCAACGAACCTACTAACCAGCCAACAAAACAGGATGGAATCAATGTAGCAGCTGAGGGTGATACAGTTTCAGCACAAACAAGGGATTCGGACACTCCAGTTCAATTTGCTAAACGCAATATGGGAGGACCAAGGCTAGGGGTGACCATTATTCCGGGTAAAAGTAAATTGGTAAAGAAATTGAAAAAAAATGGCATCGGTCACACTATCAGCCAATTCGGCTGGCACTTCGAATACGCAGTAATTCCTGAAGGCGGTGGTCCATCTTTTGTAATAGAGTTTATTCCATTGGTTGGCGGTGTTGAATATGGGAAATTTGTTCCTAGTAGCACATTGGCCATGGGAGTGCGTATGCCCAACGGTATTGAATTTGGTATGGGCCCCAATCTACTCTTTGATGGAGATAAAGTTAACTCGGCATTAGTAATGGCCCTTGGGAAAAGTTTTAATTACAGTGGAGTAAGTATCCCAATTAACCTGGTTTTTGTCACGAATCCTGACGGCAATAGATTTTCAGTTATTTTTGGCTATGCTATTGCTAAATAATGTATGATCCCGATCCATCGGGACTTTTTTTTCCGATGAACTCGTAGTTAATATAAGTTAATTAAAAGGAGGTTTTATGAAAAGTTATCACAAAGTTTTATGGGTAACGATTGTTTTTCTAGTGTTATCAGCAAGTGCTTTTTCTCAGGAATACCCGCTTACTATCCTGCACATCAATGATACTCATTCAAACCTGGCACCGCTGGGACCCAGAAATGAAAATCTGGAAGGTTCTCAGGGCAGTATCGCCCGGTCCGCTTCCGTGATCGGTCAGACTATGATAGAGGATCCCAACGTTGTTTTACTACATGCTGGTGATCTGTTCATTGGTGATCTGTTTTTCAATGTATTCTTCGGTGTACCCGAGCTGCAGATGATGCTCTCCCTGGATTACGATGCCATGGCTGTGGGTAATCATGAATTTGATCTGGGACCGGATGTTCTACAGATGGTTCTGGAACAAGCTTTTGTCGGGGAAAGTTTCCCCCTGTTATCTGCAAATCTCATCCTGGACGATCCAGGAGTTATTGGTCTTCAGGATTATATCTTTCCTTATACAATCAAGGAGTTTGATGATTTCAAAGTGGGAATTTTTGGTCTATTAACTCCTGAAACCAATGTCTTCTCAGATCCCGATCCAGCTGTAGTAGATACACTTATCGTTGAAACCGCTGCTGAAATGGTTGCAACCCTCACAGCAGAAGAATGTGACGTGATCATCTGCCTTTCCCATCTGGGACTGGGATTGGATCAGCTTGTTGCCAGTTACGTTCCAGGAATTGATGTTACTGTCGGTGGTCATTCTCACGATCTGCTGTTGGAACCTATTCCAGTAGAAAATCCAGGAGGGACAACAACCTGGATCGTTCAAACCGGTGCATTTTACACTTATATGGGAAAAATGCAGTTAACTGTCAGTGAGAATGGAGTAGAAATGGTGGATTATCAGGCAATTCATCTGGATGAAACCATACCCGAAGAGCCTACGCTCGCTGCTGTAGTTGATTCACTTATTGTCGAAATAGAAACTATTTACGGACCTGTTTATTCCCAACAAATAACCTATGCCACAGAATACTTTGAAGAGAAGGCAACTGATTTAATGGAAGAAGGTTTCCATGACACACCTGTTGGTAATCTGGTCACAGATGCTTTCAGGGCAACAACCGATACCAATATCGCTATAGAGCCGGGTGGATCAACTGCCCAACCTCTATACCAGGGTCCTATTGTCCCGGCTGATATATTCAGGATGGTAGGATACGGTTTCAATGAAGATAATGGACTGGGTTACAGGCTGGTAACCTTCGATATTCTGGGTGTGGATCTGATTTATGGTTTGACATTCGGAGTTTCCGACATAGAAAATAATGATGAATTTCTTATCCAGGTTTCCGGTATGGAATACGCTTATGATCCTTCTGAATTACCTGCTGATCGCATATTGATCGATTATATAAATATTGGTGGATTTCCTATAGATCCTGCACAAACCTACACAGTAACAACGAATGAAATGGTGCCTATGATTCTGAATTATCTGGAAATCAATTATTCCAATCTCTATATATTCCCTGCCACTTCAGAGTTTGAAGTTATCACTAATTACGTTTCCCAGTTCGATACAATAACTCCTTATACAGAATGTAGAATTGAAGCTATTATTCTTACAGGTTCATCCAATAATTCAATTTCACCTCTTAATAATATCCTGCATCAGAATTATCCTAATCCATTCAACCCGGAAACAACTATCTCATTTAATCTCACCGCAGAGAACGCTGAGAACGTAGAGCTTGTAATCTACAATGTAAAAGGGCAGAAGGTGAAAACGCTTATTAACAATCAGCTATCAGCCGGTAATCACTCAGTTGTCTGGGATGGTAGTGACTCTGACGGTAAGCGAGTCAATTCAAGTATCTATTTCTACAAACTGAAAACCAAAAATTTCGAAAAGACAAATAAGATGATATTGTTGAAGTAATTCTAAATCCCCCTTCTCCCCCATCTCAGGGGGAGATTGTGGGATTTGAAATCAGATGATTTTCAGAAAGTTAAGCAGATGATGTTAATAAAATAGGAGGTTATCATGAAGAAAACATGTGTATTCCTTGTGGTGTTTTTAGCAATATGCGTTGTTCTACCGGCTAGCACCCAAGTAAACTTTGGTGTTCTAGGAGGACTGAATCTGGCAAACATCAGTATGGATCCAGATGAAGGATTGGATTTTTCCAACCGGACAGCTTTCGGGTTCGGTGTAGTTTTAGATTATAGTCTGAATGAATCTATAACGCTTCACTTAGAACCGATGTATTTACAGAAGGGCACTAACGTAGAATTTTCTTTCTGGGGAGAAAAATATAAAATGGAAATTATAGCAGCTAATCTCGAAATTCCTGTTATGCTCAAGAATGCTTTTGGTACTGCAGACATCAAACCTTACGTCATGGCTGGTCCAATCATCGGTTTCAATCTGAGTGCGAAAGCGAAAAATAACGGAGTGGCGGAGGAAGATATTAAAGATTATATAAAGAATGTTGAATTCGGACTCGGATTCGGTGCAGGTGTGAATCTGCCGATGGGTAACAACTCCATTTTCTTGGAAACATGCTATGCATTTGGTCTAACAAACGTCAACGATGGTCTGAATCCAGGTACAGATATTAAGACCAAAGGTTTACAGATTTTTGTTGGAATCACCTTTCCGACAGGTAAAAAATAATATTCTTACCGAAATGATTAGCATTAAATTATTGGTTGAGTCTATTAATGAATACAATTTAATGCTGAACAGAATTCAGTGATCGGAATGGAAAAGATGAAAATTATCAGGTTATGAGAATTAATTTTAACTTATGTTATATATGATGAATTTCTTTACAATTTCTGCTGTATTTGAAAAAAAAATCACAGATTCGATTTCTTTAATCTGATATAGGAGAATATTCATGAATCCTGATCGTAGATGGAATATACTGTTGATAGTCATTTTGTTCTATTTTTTCATAAACTTATATTCAGCAAGTACCAGTAACTCGGATATGAACGAACAGGAAACAGTAAGCAAGCTGAGTGTTTTTCCTATTCTTATGTATGATTCAGATATTGGCTTTGGTTTTGGGGGTAAAGGTGTAATTAAGAATCGTTTCAAAAGAAATGAATCATTTGACATTATACTCTTTGGCAGTACCAGAGGTGAACAATGGTATGTGTTTACTTTCTCAATTCCTGATTTTGAGATACGACAAGGTACACAGTACCCGCTTGCATTAGATCTGAAACTGGAATATGATAAATTTCTGAAAAGTAATTTTTTTGGTTTCGGTAATGATTCCAAAGATAACAGCTGGCAGTTCCCCCTGGAGCTCGCAAAACTGGAACTGATCCTGGGACACGCTTTCACTGAAAGTGTTATTGCTGAAGCGGGATTAATATATGATCATACAAGTGTTTATGGCTATAAAGGTGTCAATCCGCTACTGACATCGGATATTTTGGGAACAGGTGAGAATCTGACCTCTTCAATTACTGGTCGTATCCGCTGGGATACTAGGGACAGCTCAGTACATCCCCGCAAAGGCTGGAAAATATATCTCGGGTGCGATCTTGCTCTCAAATCTCTTGGTGGAGATCATGATTTCAACCGCTACCAGCTGGAGATCTGTCACTACCGGAACCTGTTCTCCCCCGATCATATCCTGGCATTCAGGCAACTGATCCAGCATGTTGACGGCTTCGCACCCTATTACGAACAAAGCATTATCGGAGGTACATGGACCGCCAGGGGATATAAAGCAGACCGTTTTATCGATAAAACCATAATCCTGACTTCAATGGAATATCGTTTCCGGGTTTATAAATGGATCGGAGTTGTACTTTTTGGTGATTCAGGAAGAGTTTACAGATCACTGAAGAAGATCTCCCTGCAGGACTGGCATAACAGTTGGGGTGCAGGACTGAGATTTTATCCCGGAGCTTTTGTGGTCAGATTCGATATCGGCATGAGCAGGGAAGGAACCAGGATCTTTTTTAACTTTGGACATGTTTATTAATTCTGATTTTTTTTAATTTATGAAAATTTCCGAATTAAATAAAAGAATAAAAAAATGTGACAAATGCGGGCTATATGAAACCCGGATAAATACTCTTTGCGGCGAAGGAAACCTCAAAGCAAAACTGATGTTAATTGCTCAAGCTCCCGGGGAAAACGAAGATAAACAGGGAAGGATGTTCATCGGACCTTCAGGAAAAGTTTTTGATGAATTATTGGAAAATGCTCAAATCAACAGAAAAGAAATCTATATGACCAACCTGATAAAATGTACACTTCCCAAAAACAGAAAACCAAAACAGGGTGAGATTGAAATTTGCTGTAAATATTTGGAGGAGGAAATCGCAATAATAAATCCTGCTTTTCTTGTTCCTCTGGGATTTTATGTAACAAAATATATTTTTGAAAAATATTCATTCCCTCAATTTTCAAAAAAAGAATTTCATGAAATAACAGGTAAAATCGTATTGACTGATAATAGAAAAATCTTTCCTCTCACGCATCCTGCTGCTCTTCTTTATAATGATTCTTTTAAAGATATTGTCGTAAAAAATTATAAAAAACTAAAGATACTTTCTTTCACCCGTAAGTGGTTTAATTCCTGTCCTTTGAAATGGTTTTATGAAAAAGGTAAGCTGGACATAAAATGGAAGAAAGGTTTGAATATCATCCTGATAATATGCTTCCTGACGGAAGTATTGACGAAAAGTTGAGAATATAAGATTTATCAATAAAGAATTTTAAAATGAAATATTGCATGAAGTTCATTGCAAACGGATGCTATTTGATGGTAATTTGCAGAAATTATTTAGAATTCCCTTTCGTATTATTTCGTGTATTTCGCGGGTAGAAAATAATAAAAATGATAACAATAAAATGTGCGAAATGTCATAGTAAAATCTTCAAATATAAGAAAATTGGAAAAGGAAGGATATTGCACTGCTGGAAGGAGCAAATAAAAGAAGACTACTCCATAAGAGATGGAAATAAAGTAAAATGTAAATGTGGGAATCTGATTGGTCTGAATGAATCAAAATTTATCAGGATGAAACAGAATTCGTTCACAAAATCCGGTACAACTTCCAAGAAATAGTGTTTTTCCGTGTCAACTTATCCCAAGATTCCTGCGGAACTTAGGACAAGTTTCATTTAAGACTTGGCACATGTCGAAGATCATGTGCTAAGTCGACATGATAAATAATATCATACTTTACGGATAAACTCTATTCAGAATTCCTTTTCGTGTTCTTTCGCATATTTCGTGGGTAAAAAAAATAATAAGGAAATAAATTGAATTTAAAAGCAGTTATTTTCGATATGGATGGAGTTATTTTGGATAGTGAACCCATCTATTATCAAATTGAAAAGAATTTTTTCAAGGATTTGGGAATTTACATTTCAGATGAAGAATATCATAGTTTTGTTGGTCTCTCGATGAATGAAATGTGGAGAAGAATCAAGAATAGTTATAATCTCAAAGAAGAAATTGAAGCCTTAGTAAAAAGTAATAATAAAGTAGTTTTCCAGCATTTTGCAAATTCGGAAAATTTACAGCCAACTCCTTTTCTGGAACAATTCATACAGAATCTATGTAAGAAAAATATCAGACTTGCAGTTGCTTCTTCTTCCTCAAAAAAACTGATCGAGGTTATTCTTAAAAAGCTAATATTAAAGAAATATTTCAAAATCTGTGTAAGCGGAAATGAGGTAAAAAATGGCAAACCAGCTCCCGATGTTTTCCTTCATACAGCAAATCTTATGAAAGTAAATCCGGAAGAATGCCTGGTTATTGAAGATTCGACAAACGGCGTGAAGGCTGCCAAATCCGCTGGCATGAGATGTGTAGGATTTCAAAATCTTAATTCAGGAAACCAGGATTTATCTGCTGCTGATATGATTATTTCGTCTTTTTCAGGATTGTATGAGAAAATTATTAAATTTTTATAAGAAGTGTTATCAAAAAGATTTTTCTTGCAATTCTAAATGGATTCTACAAACGTAATTTATTAAAATCGAGGAGAAAAACATATGAAAAAAATCTTAATTCTGTTTGTTATTCTTTTCCTGCTCACTTCCTGCATTCCCGGTGATGGTAAACATACAAAAGAAAAACCTGCTGGTTTTCTGTGGGGTATCTGGCATGGTTGGATTGCACCTATTTCTCTCATTATCAGCATTTTCAATCCATCCATCAGAATTTATGAGACTGCAAATAGCGGTTGGTTATACGACTTTGCATTCTACATTGCCATCCTGGGAGGTTTTGGTGGACTATCTTTAACTCGAAAAAGAAAATCGAAGAAGTAAAAACTTTTACACTATAGGTTGCCTTTGACGAAATGATTTTTTAATTAAAAATCGGTTCCGTTACCTTAAAACCTCATCTGCTGCTACCAAGTCTTGAATTGCGTTTCCAACAGATTTGAAAAGAGTTATATCATCTTCAGAAGTGCGTCCTATCTTGGTTCCGGAAATTACATCCCCAATCTCACCCAGAATATGATCTTCTTTGATGAGATTTTCTTTAATAGGGATGAGAATATCACCAGCTTCAACTAAACAAGATTTGAGATGGTCAACAAAAAGTTTTGAACGAATGATAGTTTCCGCAGGAATCTCACGGTCTGTAGGTTGATATGCACCAATTGCATTAATATGAGCTCTTGGTTTCAGATTCTCATTATCAAAAACAGGAACCTTAGAATTTGTTGCCGTGCAGATAACATCAGCTTGTTTTAATGCCTTATCGGAAGAAGCAATAATTACATTGATAGAAAGTTTCTTACTCATTTCGTCAGCATATTCTTGGGCACGTTCTGAATTTAGATCAAATATAAAAGCTTTTTCAATTGGTCTTATGGTGCAAATTGCTTCCAATTGTGTTCGTCCCTGAACTCCTGCGCCAAAAATCGCTACGACTTTCGAATCCTTTCGTGCCAAAAGATCGGTTGCAGCACCAGAAGCAGCTCCGGTGCGAAGAGCAGTTAAATATGAACCATCCATTAATGCCAGAGGTTTACCATTTTCAGCATTCATAAGAAAAACTAAAGCTTGTATTGCAGGTAATCCTTTTGATGGATTATCATTGAAAATTGATAAAAATTTCAATCCAACCCTTTTCATTTTTGGAGCATAAACCGGCATCAATAACACACTGCCATTATATTCGGAAATTTCAAGATTCATTCTAAGAGGAACATTTACTTTGCCTGCTGAAAGCAATGAAAAAGCTTTTTTCATAGCTTCAATTGCATTTTTCATAGGAAGCTTTTTAAAAATATCTTCAGCAGAAAAATACGGTATTCTTCTCTGGCTCATTTATATCTCTTATTTGACTTCCAAAACATCAGGATTGATAATTTCAGGTGGTCTGCGATTTTCAATTATGGCAATGGCATTTTCAGCAGCTATTAAACCCATTTTGGTTCTCGTTTCCACAGTCGCACTTGCAGTGTGAGGAGTCAAAACAGCATTTTCACATCCGGATAGACCTTCGACCATTTCAGGTTCAAATTCATAAACATCCAATGCTGCTCCTGCAATCCATTTTTCTTGTAATGCCAGTAGCAAAGCGTGTTCATCTACAACAGGTCCACGAGACGTATTAATTAAATAAGCAATTTTTTTCATCAATTTCAGCTCCTTCTCACTAATCAAATGTGTTGTGGAGGGCATCAAAGGAACGTGAATTGTTACAAAATCAGATTCTCTAAGTAGCGTCTCAATTCCGACTTTTTCCGCATTTAAATTAAATTCCAATTCTTTATGTTTATGATTATCAGAATAGAGAATTTTCATGTTAAATCCGATAGCTCTCTTTGCCACAGCAGTACCGATCCTGCCAACACCAACAATTCCAAGAGTCTTGCCAGAAATATCATTTCCCAGAAAGAACATTGGACCCCAACCTCTGAATTTACCTGCTCTATTATATTTATCTGTTTCCACTATTCTGCGAGCTATAGCAAACATAAGAGCCCAGGTCATATCTGCTGTTGTTTCCGTTAGCACTCCCGGTGTATTGCAAACCGGAAGTCCTCTTTTGGTGGCTGCATCCACATCAATATTATTGTATCCAACAGCATAATTTGAGATTCCTTTCAAATCCGGATTTGAGTCTATAATTTCAGCATCAATTGTATCTGTGAGTAAACATAAAAGCACATCACACCATTTTACTCCTTCGATTATTTCAGATTTGGTTAAGACTCTATCTTCGAGATTTACCATTACTTCAAAAACTTCTGCAAGCCTATCCATTGCAGGTTTCGGTAACTTCCTGGTTACAAAAATTTTCGGTTTCATTTGTTTCTCCGTAAAGCGTTGATGTCATTTTTTCACAATCAGGATTGATTGTGTTACATCTACTCCAAAAAGCATTCCCTTCTTAAACTTTTTTGCAATATCTTCCGAAACTCCAGCAAGAAGCAACTTAGCCTTTTCCAAAGTCTTTTCTGTTCCCGTTTTTTTCGAAGTTAAACTAAAAATTGCTTCAATTCCAGCTTTAAGACATTTATCTGCTCCGTCCCCGATAATTCCTGCAATTGCAATCACGGGAATATTATTTTCCCCAGCAATCTTTGCCACTTCGATGGGAGTTTTGCCTTTTAATGTTTGAGCATCAATTTTCCCTTCACCTGTAATTACAAGGTCAGCATCTTTAATTCTTTCTGGAAAATTTAAAATATTGCTCACCACTTCAAAACCGGATTTTAATTGTGCATCAAAAAAAGCTAATAGACCAGCAGCTAACCCTCCTGCTGCTCCAGAGTGAGGTACAGATTGAATTTCCTTTCCCAAATCCCTTTTCACAACCTCAGCAAAATTTATTAAATATAACTCGAGTTTCTTTACATCATCCTTTGAAGCCCCTTTCTGTACACTATAAACAGATGCAGTACCGGAAGGTCCAGTTAAAGGATTATTAACATCACAAGCAACCGTGATTTCACTCTCTAAAATTCTTTTGTCAATATTTGAAATATCGATTCTTTGCAGCTTCTTCAGACCAATCCCTCCTAAAGGGATTTCTTGATTTTCCTCCGTTAACAGCTTCACGCCAAGTGCCTGAGCAAGACCGGCACCAGCATCAGTTGTGGCACTATCTCCCATTCCAATAATGAATTTTCTACAGCCTTTATTGAGAGCAGCTTTAATCAATTCTCCTGTTCCAAAAGTTGTTGTAAACAAAGGATTGCGTTTTTCTATTGGCACTAAGCTTAGCCCTGAAGCAGCAGCCATCTCTATCACAGCAGTTTTTCTGTCTCCCAGAATTCCATAATTTGTATTAATTTTTTCTCCAATCGGAGATGTAACAAATTCGCTGTATATTTTTCCCTTAGTTGCATTTATGAGTATTTGAGTTGTACCTTCCCCACCATCTGAAAGTGGGATTTTTTCAATTTCTGCTTGCGGGAAAATTTTAAGAAAGCTCTTCGCAATTGTATCTGCGGCTTCTTGTGAAGTTAAGCTGCCTTTGAAAGAATCCGGTGCAATTACAATTTTCATTTTATCTATGGATTTAAATCTTAAAACACTGATAAGGTTAGAAAAAAAAGTTAATTTTTATCAATAATAACTTCCCAACCCAATACACCATCAAAAACAATTTTCCTGGCTTCATCGCCTTTTTTCTTTTTAATCGTGCATTCCCAGGTTGGAATTAGTAAAAGCTCAATGCTATTCACTTTAACAGGATATTTTCTTTCCATATTGTTGCGGATTTCTTTCTCATTTATTTTCTTACCCAAAGATCGAAAATCAAAATCAATTTCAGTTTTCGGAATGGACTCGATTTCATAATGTTGGTCCAAATCCTCAATTTTATTAGGATCCATATCCAATAAAGAGCTGAATGCCATGCTAGTGTAATCGAAATAAAGGATTTCCCGAGTTTTATAATTAAGATAAAGATTTTCCGGAATTTCTTCTATTTTCTTTTTGAAAACACCTTTCTTTTTATAGAATGTCAGATTAACTTTCAATAAAGGCAAATATGAAAATTTTCTGTCCGTAAGAATTTCAGATTTTATTATTGTGCCGGTTAGATGCGATTTAACAATCTTAAGCAGGTCCTTTTCAAAAATCTGGTTTCTCACATACAAAACCTCATCAACACCTTTTGTAGAGGGTTTTTCCGGTTTTTCTTTTTCTTCTTCATTTTCAGCTACTTCTATTTCCTTTGATTCTTCTGTTTCAGATGGCTTTTCCGTTTTCTTATATTTTTCTTTTATCTCTTCGGGAATGAATTGGGAAAGCTGTTCCTCGCTGAGAACATTATGTTTTGTTACAAGCCAGCGTACTTTCAGTTCCTGAACCTTATCGAATTCATCCGGAGATAAAAGCAAAAAATTTCCTTTTTTCAGAGATGGAATCTTTTTGATAATATTATCAGCTTCCAGAGGAGCCATTGAATCCAGGCGAGTTTTCACTTTTTTAATATCCTGTTTTGTAGATAATGTTCCGATATTGTATGTGGAAACCTGGGCAATGGATTTGTAATCGATGTCACCCGGATTCTGAGTGGCAATGATACATCCAACTCCGTATTTACGAGCCTGTTTGAAAAGAAGAGATAAACTGTCTTTACACGCCGGTTTTTTCACTGGTGGGATATAAAGTGCTATTTCATCGATATAGTATGCACACTGTATTCCTTCCTGACCTTCTGAAAGCGGATGTTTGAGCATCCAGTTGTAAAGCATCTGGGTAATGTTTGCCACAAAAAACTCTTTCTCTTCCTGGGTATGAAGTGTATTTAAGTAAATTATGGAAATACGTGTTTTCCCGTTTGGCTCATCCAAACCCAGCAGAATATCGATATTGGCAGGAACTCCGGTTTCAAAGATTAATCTTCTGGAACCCAAAGTAAGCAAACTCAGCTTTTTAATTAATAGTTTGAGAAGTTTCTCCGAACTGATTGTTTCGATTACAGTGGAAACTGATTCCGGTAAATCCGAAAGAAGTTCAATCAGATTTTTAAATCCTCTCAAACTGATATTTGTATTTATGCAGTATTCAAAAACTACGGTTAAGATGGATTCAGCGGATTTACCTTCATCTGTAGAATTATCGAATCCAATAAGACTTACCAGATTCTTCGCAGTCGCAGACAGAAACCTGATTTTATCTTCTGCATCCATTTCTTCCACGCCTTCGAACTGAAGCGGATTTATCGATAAGGGTAAGCCTTTTGAGCTTCCGGGTGTCCAGATTATTACTTCTGTATTTTGGAGATAAGAATTGCGAATTTCAGGTGAAGTTCCAGCTTTCTTTACTTTTTCTTCATCTTCAATTTCTACCAGGCTGGCAATATCTCCCTGTGGATCAAAGGCTATAATAGGAATGCCATTTCTTGCCAACTCCTCTACCAGCACTTTGCAGGCAACTGTTTTGCCGCTGCCCGAAGAACCGAAACAAGCAAAATGGCGCTGCAGAACATCGGTAGAAAGAAATAAATCTTTATTTTTTGCTTTTCCTAAAATTAATTTTCCCATTTTATTCTCCTACAATTTTTTCTTTTTAGAATGTACTAATATTTAATGCTTTTTTTAAATCAAATTATTTATAAGTTTATTCATGCCAATCAGTATCAAGTCTCAGTAATGCAATCTTTTCAAGAACATTTTTCGGTATAGTATCTTCTACTTTAACTTCTTCGATTGGAGATAAACACCGTCTGAAGAATCTTCCAAAATTCCTTCCTGATTCAGAATTATTTCCCGCCCTGGATTATTTGGAAAGAGACCTACTTTTAAAAGAAATTTTCATTTTTTTACTAAAATTAAAACCTGGTATTCTCTGAAAGAAGGAAATATTCGAATTGTACAATTATCCAAAGTATAGGAAATAAATCCGACAAAATTATTTATGAAAAAATGAATTTTATCTTTTAAGGAAAATGGATTGGCAAAATTTGGATATTTGTGTTCTACTACTTTTAACTCACTTATTTGTGCCATTTGAATAAGTTCATCTTTTGTATACTCTCTATAATGTCCTGGATTTATCTTGTAAAATCTAATTTTATCGAAATCATTCTTCCCGAAAAATAATTTCCGCCTTCGATAAAGCGAAGCTGCATTTGGGGTTGTGCAGATAATGAAACCACCAGGTTTAAGTAAATAATTCAAAAACAACAGCGAAAATTCAGGAGCTTCATATAAATGTTCAAGAACTTCAGAATAAATAATCAAATCAAATTTATCTTCAATCCACTTTTCTACATTTTTACACTCATTCAAATCAAAAACAATGTTTTTTAAATTGATTGTTTCTATCTCTCTGTGACCACCTTTATCTAAATCCAAATCAAATCCTAATGTTGTAACATCCGAATAATATTTTGCCAGCAAAACCGATAAATTACTTCTTCCAATGTCCAGAATTTTCGCTGATTTATCTGGATTAAGATTCTTGCATAATTCGACCAGATACTTATGCCTTTTCCTATTATTCTTCAAATATCGACCCATAGATTCAATTCCACAAGACCACTGTTTTTCTTCTTCAATCCATTTTTGAATCAAATTCTTATAATACTGCTTTGATTTTTTCATTTTCTTCAGTCCATCAAAATTAGACGGATACATAATTACTTTCGGTAGTTTAATAGTTCATTTCAATATTGAAGACTTTATCTGATCATAAATAATTTTTGCTGCTAATCTGTGTCCTTTTTCATTAAAATGTGATGTATCAGCAAAATATTCTTTCTTACCATCGAAATATGAAAAAATATCTATTACTTGAAAGTTATATTTTCTACTAACCTCTCTAGTAGCATTACCATAATCAATAATAAAATTTTTCCATCGAATGTTAATAGGAGATTCATAAAAAAAGGTCGCGTAAGCAATATACATTTTATTTTATCTTCATCTTCAATTTCAACCAAGCTGGCAATATCTCCTTGTGGATCAAAGGCTATAATCGGAATCTCATTTCTTGCCCGCTCCTCTACCAGAACTATGCAAGCTACTGTTTTGCCGCTGCATGAAGAACCGAAACAGGCGAAATGACGCTGTAGAATATTAGTAGAAATAGATAATTTTTTATTTTTTGCTTTTCCTAAGATTAACTTTTTCATTATTTTTTCTCCTACAAATCTATCTAATTAGAATGTACAAATATTTAATGCTTTTTAAAAAATCAAATTATTTATAAGTTTATTCAGAGCAGGATTCCTGTAAATAAGATTCAATCTTTTCAACACCACGTTGAATATCAAAATCTGTAGTCACATCATTGTATGCAGTCTCAACTATTCTGGCTCTTTCTGCTGGTTGATTTTCCATTTGCAATATCTGCTTTGCAAGATCAGATGGATCGCTTGTTTTAAAGGAAAGTGCATTTTCGCCATGCCGGATCAGTTCTTTAGTACCACCTTCCAAAGTGCTGATAACTGGAAGTTTGGAAGCCATTGCTTCCAATGGTGTACGCGAAAAAGGTTCTTCCCATGCTGATGTAAAAACCAGCACATCATATTCGGAATAGACGTTTACCATCTCTTTCGCAGTCGCAAATTTAAAACTAACTCTATCTTGCATATCCTGTGCTTCATTTTTCAAAAAATCAATATATTCTTTTTCACCGTGACCATAGATAGTCAAAGAGAAATGAGCAGGAAGTAATTTTAAAGCACGAATCGCAGTAACTGTGTCTTTATCTTCATGCAACCGTCCCACAAAAAGAAGCCTGCTGAATTCTTTATTCTCAATCCGCTGTTTAAACTTTTTGCAATCAATTCCGGTATAAATCACTTCTGCATGTTCCACCTTAAAACCATTCCTAATTGTTAATTGCTTTAAGGCTTTACTTCCAAAATAAATACGTTTAAACTTGATTTTTTCCCATTTGGCAAAGGGAGCTTTCGCTCGAATGAAATTAGCTAATCCTGAAATATTCAGTATTCTTCGTGCTAAACGTGCTTTTAAAGTTCCTGTTTCTCCGTTCCACCATCTTAACCAAACATCGATTTTCAGACTATCTGCCAGCCAATGATCGGAAACATCAAAAACAGTATGTAATTCGCATTCCTGTAAAGTTAGAATCAGACCTTTATTCAATCCATTTAAATTAAAAATATGAATAATATCAGGATTGAAAGATTGTATTTCTTCAAGTAAAATTGACCGATTGTATTTTTCTAAATTATAAAGTTCTATAATCTGTAGCCAAGGATGTCCAAAGTATCCATGAACTTTCAAGCGACGATGAATATGGGGTTCAATTTGCTCTTTTTCAACGCCATGAGTGGATGTTAACACTCGTATTTCATGTCCGCGTTCAATAAGTCGGTCAACTATTTGTCTGCAACGTTCCTCATACCCACCAATCGAATGCGGAGGATAAAGATTGCTTATTACAAGAATTTTCATATATCTACAGAATATTAATTATCCAAAATAATCACAAAAAATGAGATTTCTGTTAAAAAGTTTATTTTTATCAATTTCAACTTCCCAAGAAACTTAGAATTTATTAATTCAAATATATCATCTCATGCTTCTCTCTTTTACAATAAAAAAGCTTCTCAATATTTGTCAACACTAATTAATATTAAATATTATCAATCATCCTATTATAGAAAGGAATCCTGCTTTTAATACTTTCAAGGAGGAACCTAATCTCCAAAGTCGCGAAAAATTATCTGAACTCAAATTAATCATAAAAAATTATTAGTTATTTATAAACAGATCTTTTTTATTAAACATTCAGGCAGGTTATTCCAGATGTAAACACATAATAATTTTGCTTTAAAAAATAAAAAAACTTGCATTAAATTGGACAAATTTTTAAATTCGTTTTTGTGGATGTTGGGTTAATTAATTTAATTCAACCTCATTCGAAGCTCGGTTCCCGCCAGAATCGAGCTTCTTTAAGTTTTTGATACCAGCAAATTTTTCTGTTATTTCATTAATAACATTTTCTTGGATATTGCTTTTTCACCCGCTCTTAATCTATAAATATATATTCCGGATGCTACATTTTGATTATTATCATCTTTCGCATTCCACTCTACAAAATGAAAATTTGCTTCCATATTTTTATCAATCAGGGTTCTGACCTTCTTTCCCTTGATATTAAAAATCTCTAATGTAACATGTTCGTTATCCTTGAGCGCAAAAGAAATTGTTGATATGGGACTGCGTCCGGCACCTGACGGATTGAACGGATTGGGAAAATTATTTCCCAAATAAGTTTTCAAAGGTTTAAGAATCGCATCTGTATTTGTAATCTCAACTATTACTTCATTTGAGGGTCCAGACTCATACTCGTCATACATAGCTGTTACAAAATATGTATGCATTCCAACTGAAACAGTAAAATCGAGATAGAATAAAGTGTTAACTTCAGCGAGAAACTCATCATCACGATAGATTTTGTAGCTTGAAACATTTCTGGAAAAATCGCCTTCTGGTGCTAACCACTGCAGGAGAACAAAATTTGCCGCATTTATCTGATAAGTTAAATTCGTGGGAGGATAAAGAATAACGGTCACTATTTCAATATTGGATGGTTCAGATTCACCGTCATCATAAATTGCAGTAACAAAATATTCATATTCTCCAGCATCTAAATCAGGATCGTAATATGTGGTTTCAAAGATATCGAAGATCTCAGTAATTTCCACTCCATCTCTATAAATTTTATATCCCAATAATGTTCGATCACGATTATTAAAAATTTGATTATTTTTTTTCTTGTTTGAAGACGATTTTCTTTCATTATTTAGATTTTCCGAACCTGGCAAATCCCAATTGAGAGTAACATTATTAAAATACGTTGTAGCAACCAAATTTTCCGGAGGATTAGCAATCGTGATTTCATCCAGCCCAAAATCTATTACTGTTGTTTCCCATACGTTTACTGCTACATTTTCTACACAAGAAGTAATATAACCTGGTAAAGAAGCTGATACATCAAAAATGCCTTCAGGAACAGGGAGTACAAAATCACCATTTATATCAGGATTTCTCATGATTCCTTCAGTGGAAACCTGGACTTCCTCAATATTGCCTGTTCCGCCGTTTAACACAACATTTCCTGCGAAAAAACCATGAGAAGTAACTTCAACCTCATTAAGCTCAACATCATCTATTACCCAAGCTGACGCACTTTCACATATTCCGCGGAAAACAAAAGAAAACTGAAAATGAGGAGAACCAACATCTGAATTACTGATTATTACATTTTCTACAGTTGGAGGTATCGCATATGTTGGACCTTCCCACACACTATGCCAATTAATTCCATCATCCGTAGTTTCCACTTCAATTGTGAAACTTCGCAGATTATCTAGAAATATATGCTTAAATTCCAATTCGAGTTCTATAGAGCCTAAAGTATTTAGAACCGGGCTAACTAATCTTTGTTCAGTGTAAATGCCTGGAAACCAGATAAAAACAACTTCAGGAATCTCACCACCTGCTACATTACCCGGATTTTGCTGCCAGCCTGTTCCTCCCTCTGTATACCAACCAAATGGAGGAAAAACATTAAAGGTTTCAATGATCGATACTGGAACTTGAGAAACGAAGCAAGAAAATTCACCATTATTTTCGTAACTGTAATCTGCTGAAATATCCCAACCGACGATTGCTTCATGCTGGATAGGAGCATTATTATCAGCAGTGAAATTGAATACAGCTTCACAAATATCGCCTGCTGAAATATCTCCTAAAGGAATTGAACCTGAGTTCTGAGTAATATAAATATCATTTACTGTTAATGCAGATTGTACTGAATATGCATCTGCTCCACCATTGTTTAAGAAGGAAACAATAACATCTGCTGTTTCCCCAGGATCTAAAATATGATTATTGCCGTCATCAACAAAAACCTCAAGAGGATAAATATTTGGTGCATTTACCAATAATTCAAAATAGAGAATCCAGTTGTCTTCATCGCTTGTAATTGAAAGTTGGAAATTAATGTAATGACCATCTGGACATAATTCTGAGACTGAAAAACTATAATCCGTCAAATTATTGCTGTTTCCTCCACCAGTGATATTATTATAATTTGAGGAAGTTTCAAATAAAGTAATAAAAACATCCGAGCTGGAAAGAACCGCTGAAACATTGTTAGCAGTATTTTCACCTAAATTTCGTAATTCAATTCCCAGTTCAATATCCTCACCATAATCAATTAATCCGTTACCATTGGTATCGGTAATTGTAATATCACCTAAAACTATATAAGGTTCAATCAGTTGAATCGGAGGACCGGTAAAGAGAAGAGCCATCTCATTTTCCAAAGGTTTTGCTGCTGTTGGATATGTATTATTGTATGTATATTCCAAACCTATTGTTCCGGTATGATCTTCCAATCCAACAGTTGCATATTGCCCGTGATTTACCAAGCCAGCACCATAGCTTCCCTGATCAACATTGTTTACAACATTATATTGAAAAACAATTTCACTTTCTCCGTTTGAGGTTGGATAATAATTCTGATCGTATAAAATAACTTGAAACGTTTCTTCATCAGCATTGTACTCATTCATCAGCCTGGACCACTCTACAATAAAATAATGAGATGATTCATTATAACAATAGCAAACACAACCTGTACTAATTATCAGGTCATCCCAAAAGGGAGCAATTATAGGAGAAGGTCCGTTTGGTCCGGGAATGTTCCAGTTCATAAAAGAATTCTGATTTGTTATTCCGGGTGTAATCCAGCCATTTGAACAAATCGTAATTGAAGAATAACTTTCTCCATAAAATTTTAACTCGAATGGAAGATTTACAACTTCAGTATCTCCCATATTTCCAGTATCATAAAAAGGTAAAACTGTGCCAACACCACCATAATTCGGATCTATCTCAATCCATTGATAGGTTGGAGTGTGATAATATCCAATATCTCCATCATCATAACAGTAATAGCCATAATCATCCGGACCTAAAGGATCTGTGATTGTTACTTCCCCGATTTCCAAAACAAAATCAATATTTTGATTAAAACCTGTTGAATTATAAAGATGCAAATCAAAATTGATTTGTGTACCGGGTAAAACCTGAGAACTTGCGGAAATTTCAAATCTGTCATTGTTATTAATTGACTGGCTACCAGCATTAATAACATCAAAATATCCGATGGAATCATCCACCGTTATATTAAAATTATCACAGCTAATAACTCCATAAATGTCATTAATACCAATAACTCCGATATTTTCGAGAGTAACCATCAACTCTGCAGTTTCACTCGGATCTAAAATTCCATTATCATTATCTAAAACTGTATAATCGTCTACAATAATACTCGTACCCTGAACATAGAGATAAATCTTATCATTCCAATCAGCACCGGAATTATCTTCGATTTGAATATCAATTTCTATCTCAGTTCCATCCAGAGCATCAGTATGAATCGAGATATCAAAATCATCTGCAGAAAATACCGAATTACCTGAAGAAATATTTCCATAATACTCATAATCATCTGTTATGGTGATGAATTCGCTCTCAGAAGTAATTACGGCAGAAACTGATGATGCCGCTGAATTACCTGAATTTTTCAAACTCACAATCAGTTCAATATCCTCACCCGGATTAATATTTCCATCTCCATTTCCAGATGATGTCCCGAAATTATCATCATTTATCTGATATTCAAACACGTTTACAAAGACTTGAGATTGTTCAATCTGGAAATTTCCTAAATGTGGTATAAAATTATGTTTAGTTACAGTTAATGTAACTTCACCCGGATTTTCAGAATCTAATGGTAAAATTATTATCCCATTTTCATCGGTGAAACCGGTTTCAAAGATTTCATCATCTCCTTTTAAGATTGTAACCCAGGCATCTTTTAAAGGGATGTTATTCACATCTTGTACTGTTACATTCAGAAAATTTGCACCTATTGCAACCATGGAATCGTAGAGCACATTCATTTCCTGTGGAATTCCGGTCCAGATTTCCATTCCCGGATCTCCCATCAGGTTGTTCCAATATGAAAACTGGTTAACAGCATTTGCCGGATTTTGAGGATAATTGATATAAAGATTCAATTTCCCACGATTAAGGGCTCCACCCATATGATAGATTTCATCTGAAAAAATACCGTAAAAAATTCCCGCATCTACGCAGTTATTGAAACAAGTATGAGTATATCCTGTAGCTGTTGCAATTGCAGCAATTGCACCTTTGGGAGAATTGGGAGCACCAGCTTTTAAAAACTTCTCGCTGATGCAATCATTAGTACCCTCAAAATCCCCTGTGACGCAAGTGATGGTCACAGCTACGGGAAGCATAAAACCATTATTCAGATTCTCGATACTGGAATTATTAAATCCGCTTACATTAACAAAACCGCGATAATTAAAGTAACTTATTCCATTATTAAAACCGTTATTAATTTGAGAAACCCAAGAACCCAGAGAAGTATCATAAACTTCAGTGCAATAGATATTTGGAGCACTCAGATTAATCATTTCTTTTATGCTCTGTTTTGTATCAATACATGATGGTCCTGAATCAGTTGGATCACCGACAAGCAATGCATTATCATACCAATCGGTTTGCTCAATGTACGGTTCTTTTTCATAATTTAATATCTTTGAAACTATGGTCTGGAATTCAAATAATGAATTGAATGATAAACGCCCGATAAACACATCTGCCAGAATATCATCACCCTCCAGAAGTGTGTAGAATTGATCACCTTCGCCATTGAACGCACCACCATCAAGATGTCCTGTGGGAATGGAGAAATTTCCACCTGCATCGCCAATTATACAAATAAATTCCGGAGGATTCTCCCAGTTGTCATAAGCATTTTGGATATAACTTTTTATTTCGGTTAAGGTTGTACCGGTTTCTGATGTGTTGGCTGCAACAACTTCAAACCCTTTTTGATGCTTCCAATCCAAAAGAAACTGAAGAAATGGTTCTACGCTGGAAACATCCGGATAAATAAAGAGATAACACGGGGTTTGAAAATCATCATTTCTCTGAATGGCAGGTTCATAATTTATAATAGTAGATTTGTATAATGATTCAAAAGAACGTGATTTTTTTCTTGTTTGAACTTTCTGGTTACTACCTCCTATTCCAGTACAATTCACAGAAAAATGCAAATTTTTTATAATTCGAAGTTCTTTGGTTTGAGGGTTGTATTGAAATGGATTAATTGTTACATTCACAATCCGAAAATCTCTCATAATCGCAGGTTCATCAATTTCTGCAATTTCCGATGGAAAGATTGTATTTGAGGAATAGAAATCAGAATCCTTTGTGAAATTTCTGTTTGATTTTTGGCTTTCGGATCGAAGTTCCTGGCGTGGATAAACTGTAATATCAGATAAAATCTCATCTTCGAGAAAAGTGATTTCCAAAGATACATCCCCTGAAAAAGGAATTGCCACCAATCTTGAAAACCTGGGAAGATGAGGTTTTCCGATTTCTAAAAATTCGCCTTGGTTCCAATAAGAAATCTTCTGGTAATTTTCATTACTTTCGTTGATTGTTTCAAGTTCATAACCATCTAATGAAAAATCAACTTCAGTTATTTCAAGGTCTCTTGAAACTGCTTTGAACATTTTTTTATCTGAATTTTCCGGAATTTCAACCCAAATAGCAAAGCCTGAAAACGAAACAAAAACCAAAACAAAAGAGAGTATAAATTTTCTCATATTTTTTCCTTTATATTTATTTTAGCATTAAATAAAAGCATTAGATATGCCAACTCTGAAGATTTCTGCTATCTGTATACAGATAGACAGATTATAAGCTCTTCAGAGAAATTATCCTTATTTATGGATTTATCACAATGATAATTTTGGGGAAATCTCATTATAAAAATCATAAATTTAATGATCTCAAAAATTAGCACAATTAACAACTTTAATAATGCATTATTTATGCCAAATCTCAATCTGCGATATTATAATAGGTTACGCTTTGGGGGTTGTTTGTTGGAGATATAAAAAATGTTCGTTAACGATACACTGCTGTACGTTTGCGAACAATTTGAAAGTTTTAATTAAAATCATATAATTGTTGATCAGTTATTAACTAACATTTCCCAGTTGAATTTTATTGAATATTTTCTAACTCACCCTCGGTCCCTCTCTTTATCACAAGAGAGGGATGACTTGTTGCTATTTTTTTCTATTTCTTCCTGCTTTTCTTATGCTTGTCAGCTGCAGGTTGATTCCTTCCCTTTTTTCTCTCTCGTTCCCAAGTTTAACTTGGGAACGAGAGAGACCATTTATATTCTCGTTAAAAAGAGAAGGACAGCAGGATGAGTTTCGGAGGAAGACCAACTTATTATCCTGTTTTTTTTGAAAACTTGTCTACTACAATCTATATCTATATTTCTTTCAACAAGTTAGATGACAGAAATTGAAAAAGAAAAGGTCGGTTATTAATTATTCGTTCGATCTGTATTTTTTAATTTTCTGCAACTTCCTTAATAATATCAACATCAAAGTGCCGCCCACGGTGATAGTTCCCATCCAGATATAAGTTGGAATTGTACCGGATTTATCCAGACTGATACCTACAAAAGGAGAAAAGATAGCAAAGCTCAAACTTGCAGTTAAACTCACCAAAGAAAGTACAGTAGCTCGATATTCATCCTTAATCTGATGATTGATATAAAACCTTAATGTGGGATTGTATAATCCTCTAATTATTTGCTGTAATCCAATAATTGCAATAGCCCAGGGAAATATCAATAACGCTGGTAATAAATATGTAAAAGCTAATAAGAATGCAAGACTTATCAGGATTTTTCTTGGTCTTGTGTCGTAGTATTTTTTAACCAGAACTTTTGAAGAAAATGCTGCTATCATATTGAAGAAAAAGAAAATTACACCGAACCACTGAACATCAATATTTACAGTCTGAAAATACGGTTGATAAAGCCAAAAAGATACTCTGAAAGAAAATCCCATGAGCGCTGCAAACAAAACAGTCCAGAGAATTCTGGGAGTTTTAAAAGAAATATGGATACTCTTGAAAACGTGAACAAGATATGTATGTTCACTTTTTTTCCGCTCAGTATCCTTAAATGAAGTTGCCACAATTACTGCAATAAAGATATTTACCAGGCTTATCCAAAATGGCAGAGAAGGATTGTATTTATAAAGAAAACCGCTGAAAATAGAACCAACTGCCTGCCCGATAAAAATCAGAAATGCGGCATGACCTTCCATTTTTTGATACTCTTTTTTTCTATCCAGTTTCTTCAAGCTTTCATAAAGTATGGCAGCATCAGCACCACTATTAAAAGTTAGTCCAATTCCAAAAATTATTTCTGCAATGGCAAAAATGTAAAAAGATTTGAAAATGATATAAAGTAATAATCCCATTCCCAGAAAAATCCCACCTAATGAAAGGGATAATTTTCTGGATATTTTGTCCGCAATTGTGCCGGTAGGAATTTCAAAAATAAAAACAGAAATAGCAGAAATCGATTGAAGTAACATAATCTGTGAATAGCTCATACCTTTGAAAAGCATATAAGGAACCAGAATCGGACCAATTATTAGCATATTCACAAAAAATCTATAAGTAGGATAAACTCTGATATTTTTGGCGTATTTTTCAGATTGGATCGTTGCTTCCGGCTTCATAGCTATTTTTCTTTAAATTCAATAATTAATTCTGTTATCAATTATGTTTCCAAAAAAGGCTATATTTTCATCTTACGAATGTAATGCACATTTTTAATTTCTTTGATTTCATTCACAATTTTTTGCAGTTCAAAATCATCTTTTACTTTAAAAGCAAAAGTTCCAATTGTTTTTCCACTAACCTTCTTAACCTGGGCATCATCCAAAGCAATTTTCAGCTTGGAAAACCTGTTCAATATATCCAACATCAAATTGGAACTGCTATCACCGGTAACCTTAATTTTCGCTGGATGGATTTTGTTTTGTCTTTTTTGTCTGGAAGAAAAATTCCATTGGATAGGAAGGATCCTTTCCGGTTCCTTTTTCTTTGAATACAAAAATCCCGGATTCGAACAATCTGTCCGATGTATGGTGATTCCTCTTCCCCTGGTTGTGTAACCAATAATGTCATCACCAGGCAGAGGATGACAGCATTTTGCATAGTTCAGCATCAAATTATCTATTTCATCGATTCGAATTCCCTGAACTTTCTGTCTCGTTTCCTCTAATAGCTGTTCATCAACAGACAAATCTTCCATTTCTGCCTGTGAATCGTGAACCCTTTCTGATTCTTTTTCATCAAAAATTTCCTTGATCTGTGAGAATAATATTTCACCCTTTCCCAACAAGACGAACAAAGATTTGATATTATTAACTTTGAATCTTTTAAAAATTTCAGAATACTCGTTTTTATCTTTGAATTTATAATGGAATTTCCTGCACTTCTTTTCAAATATCTCTTTTCCCAAATAGATAGCATCTTCCAGTTCTTTCTGGCGGAAATAATTCCTGACTTTTTGGCGAGCTTTCGAAGTTTTAAGAAACTTTATCCAGTCTTTACTGGGATTTCCCCTGGAAGATGTGATAATCTCAACCATATCTCCGCTTTTCAGAATTGTTCTGATCGGTACCATCCTGCCATTTACTTTTGCACCAATACAACGTAATCCAACTTTTGTATGAATGGAAAAAGCAAAATCAACTGGAGTAGCATTCAGGGGAAGTTTGATAAAATCACCATCAGGAGAGATCGTCACAATAATTTCGGGATATAAATTCAAGCGAAGCATCTCGATGAAATCTGAGGAATTTGAAGCAGATTTTTGATTCAACAGGTTTCTTATCCAGTTTATTTGACCTTCAACGGATTCTTGCAATTCGATTCTTTTTATTTCTTTTTTATACTTTTTATCAGAATATTCCTGCAATTCTTTATAACGCCAGTGAGCAGCAATACCTTCTTCTGCAATAAGATGCATTTGATGCGTTCGAATCTGAATCTCAACTTTTTTGCCTTTCGGACCAATCACAACCGTATGTAATGATTGATAATTATTGGGTTTGGGTCTGGCAATATAATCTCTGAATCTTCTTTCAATGGGTTCATATTTGGCATGAATTAATCCTAAGCTTGTATAACATTGTTCGATTGTATTTACCACTATCCTGATTGCTGCAAAATCAAAAAAATCTTTATACGAAATTTTTCTGGTGATTTTCTTGCGATAAATACTGTAAAAATGCTTGCTTCTTCCGTACACTTCAGCTTCTATTTTTGCTTCTTTTAGAAACTTTTTGATTGGCTTGATAATCGCTTCGAGATATTCATCGCGTTCATTTCTTTTCTCTTTTATCACTTCCACAATTTGTTGATATTCTTTGGGATGAAGATACTTCAGACACAGATCTTCAAGTTCCCATTTAATTTTTGCAATCCCAAACCTGTTTACCAAAGGAACATAAATATCCAGGGTTTCCTCAGTAATACGCTTTATTTTAGATTTTTCCAAATGCTCGATGGTTCGCATATTATGCAGTCTATCTGCAAATTTGATAAGAATTACTCGAATATCCTTGGTTACAGAAACCAATAATTTACGATAATTTTCTGCTTGCTTTTCCTTTTGAGTCAAATTTGTTTTATATTTGAAATGCTCTAATTTTGTAACTCCTTCCACCAAGTTTGCGATTTCAGTTCCAAATTTCTCAGCCAGATCCTCATAAACAAAATCCGTATCTTCCAGGATATCGTGAAGTAATCCGGCAATGATTGTTGCTGTATCTGTTTTCAGGGTTGCCAGAATATAGGCTACATTTGCAGGATGAGAAATAAAGGGTTCTCTGGAAAGGCGTTTTTGTTTTTTATGAGCTTGTTTAGAAAAAGCAAATGCTTCAGATAGAGTTTTTTCATCGATCCTATCATGAATCAGTTTGATTTCTTCAACAAAATTTTCCAAATTTATTATGTGTTCTTTCATTTTCCTCTTGCTGGGTCATTGAGGTAAACTGAAACATTGAGGGAAACTGAAAAAGCTGAAGAAAAGTGAAAGGTATTTTCTGTCTAACTCAATGCATAATTTATTCATTGTTTTTTCAGTCTAACTCAATGCACAATTTATTCATTGTCTTTTTTCAGTCTATTTCAGTATTTTCTGTCTAACTCAATGATTTTTTTACTAACTCAGCTAAAATCTTACCTTTCCCCCAATTCGGATGTTCGTGCCAGATTTCTTCAGCTTTAGATAACAATCTTCCTACTTTCTTTCCTGGACCGATTTTGAAATAATCGATAATATCTCTTCCGGAAACAGGAAACTTGTTTTCTGCTAATTCCAATTTAATTTTCTCAATCCTCTTCCTGATCTCGGGAATTTGCTCCGGTAAACAATAATCCGCTGCATGATTCAAATTATCAGCATGAATCAAATCAAGTAGTATATCAAGGTTAGAACCTGAACTGAGTATCAATTTCCTGATTGCTTTATTCGAAAGAGTTTCCAATTTATTTTCAAAACTTTTCAATCTCATGTGATTTTTTATAATGAACGAAACATCTTTGATATCATCTTTGGAGAACTTTAGTCTATTAAGAATTTCCCTTGCCATCCGGCTACTGATAATCTCATGTTTATAAAAATGTACTCCTGTTTTATCTACTGTTCGAGTACGTGCTTTTCCAATATCATGAAGCAAAGCGGAAACTCTTAAAACCTGGTTGGCAGGAGTTCTTTCCAAAACTGCTAAAGTATGCTCCAGAACATTTTTATCATGATATCTATTTTGAGTAACATTCATAATTTCAGAAAATTGGGGAATAAGATTTTTCATCAGGTTTAGTTCTATCAGCATTCTAATTCCTTTTACCGGAGATGGAGAAATAAGAATTTTAATTAACTCATCTCTTCTTCTTTCCCAGGAAATATCCTCCAATTTATCTGCATTATTTTTAATTCCATTTTCTGTTTCAGATTCTATGCTGAATTTCAATTCCACAGCAAAACGAACAGCTCTGAGCATTCTAAGAGGATCTTCAGCAAAAATGATATTCGGTTCAGAACTTGAACGTATTATCCTGTTTTTGATATCCGCAAACCCCTTCTCTGTAATATCCAATATCTCGCTCGTGCTGATATTCATCAGAAGCGAATTTATCGTAAAATCTCTTCTGAAAACATCTTGTTCCAAAGTACCGATTTGCACATCAGGTTTGCGGGATTTCGTTCTGTAACTCTCTTTTCTGGTCATCACAAATTCAACTTTATGTCCATCGATTATAACGAGAGCAGTTCCGAACCTTTCAAATATTACAGGTTTGGAAGAAACTCCTTTTTCAAAAAGAAACTCAGCTAATTTTTCACCACCATTTTCCAGGGCAACAACAATATCCAGATCATTGCTTTGTTTGCCCATAACCAAATCCCGCACGAATCCACCTGCAATGAAAGCATTATTTTCAAAGCTTGTTCCTTTGATGGTTTCTGAAATGACTTTTATTATATTTTTCATAATTTCCTGCTTACACATAAGGTTGGACTCGTGGCGAAGTGCGAGTTGAGAACAACCTGTCTGAAAATGATCGCAATTCTCGAGTTGAGAACAACCTGTCTGAAAATGATCGCAATTCTCGAGTTGAGAACAACCTGTCTGAAATAGTCTATTGTTGTTTCAACCGTCTCGGTCGAAACACAAAGATACTCATCAACACCATCTCGGTGTTTCATTATATTCCGACCGGGACGGTCGTCTCAAACCTGTCCTTCAACCGGGACGGTTGAAGGAACAAAAGAGTCAAATCTTGCTTCAGGCAGAAATGTCAAGCGAAACGATAGTAAAAAACCCGAGTCGAGTTGTGCTTAACCCGACTCGGATTTTAAATGTTATCTTGAATGTTCTCGACTCGGGTTTTTTACTATCGTTT
>JABMPU010000080.1 GCA_013203665.1 Armatimonadota bacterium | reverse complement strand
CTGTCTTTCTGAGGAAATCTTCGAAGTAATTTCTAACGAAGAATCTCATTTTAAGCGGAAATCCTTCTATGGAAAAGCAAGAAGAATTTCTCCAGCCTTCGCCAGCTTCGGCTTGGCAAGCAGGATGACAAAACCACTCTATATACAGAATTCTTTTGTTAAATTTTTTCTTTTTGGATAATAACATTAAATTCTCTTAACTGCTTTTTGAGCATAACAAATGTGATAAGAGCGGATAGAGAATCCGCAATGGGAAAGGCAATCCAAATTCCTGATAATTGAAAGAATTTTGGCAGAATCAAAAGCAATGGAATTAAGAACAGGATTTGCCTGGACATTGATAAAAGTAATGATGGCAGAGCTTTACCGATTGCCTGAAAAGTTGTTGCTCCAATGATTTGGAAGCCAATTGTAGGAAGTGTAATAATGATAATTCGCAAAGCAAATGTTCCTTGTGAAATCAAATTTTCATCTTGAGTGAAAATTCTCATTAGCAAATTGGGTATTAATATCAAAACAAGGAATCCTAAAATTGAAATTCCTGTGGCTGCAATAACTGCTAATTTTATTGCTTCTTTCGTTTTACGATATAATTTTGCACCAAAATTGAAACCGGCAATTGGTTGAAATCCTTGAGCAATTCCAAAAATTGGCATTATAGCAAATCGTAAAATTCTATTCAGAACTCCGAAAACTGCGATTGAGACATCACTCCCATAGATGGATAAAATATTGTTTAAAATTATTACCATGATGCTGCGGCTAACCAGTCTCACAAAAGATGAAACTCCAATTGCTAAAATTTCTTTCAAAATTGATAAATCGATTCTCAAATTCTTAAAAGAGAATTTTAAAATACTCTTTTTCGAACTGAAATAATAGATTATGTAAAAGACTGCCAAAGCCTGCGAAATAACTGTGGCATAAGCAGCTCCCTTAATTCCCATTTTGAATCCGAATATGAAAATTGGATCTAATATGATATTCATTCCAGCAGAAACAATCATGGTTCCCATGGCGATCTTTGCTCTTCCCTCAGAACGAATCAAAGAATTGCTGGAAACCAGGAATGCAAAAAAAACTGCTCCCAAAATTATAATCTGCATATAATCTCTGGCAAATGGTAAAATGGCTGGAGTTGCCCCAAAAGCTTCTAGAAAAAAATCAATAAATTGTGAACCCAGAAATGCTATAATAAAAGAGAGAACTAGAATTATTGAATACACATTTCCAAGAGTTAGATTTGCTCTTTTAAAGTTGTTGGCACCAAGACTGCGAGAAATAATTGAAGCGCCACCAATACCAACCATCTGACCTAAAGCAAGGATAAACATCTGGATTGGAAAAACAATTGAAATTCCTGCGATACCAAGAGTACCAACTCCACGTCCGATAAAAATTGCGTCTACAACATTGTACATAGCCATCACTATCATACCGATGGTTGCAGGCATCGAGAGTTTAAAAAGAAGTTTTAGGATGTTTTCATCTGCTAAAATAAGATTATTCTTTTTTTGCAATATAACTCCAGGAATTTATTGGATACAAATAAAAAACTTAAGTAATGGAAGGCAATTAATTTTTTAAAGTAAAAAAAAAAGCAGCCCTTTTCGAGCTGCTTGTAAAAATTTATGAATACTTTTTATCACCTTTCAGTATAAACGCTGGCAAATTTTTTACCTGCTTTCTTAGTTTCATATTTCACAAAACCATCGATTAAACTAAAGAGTGTATAATCTTTACCGAGTCCCACATTGTTACCGTTGTGAATTTTTGTTCCTCTTTGCCTGATGATGATGTTTCCTGCTAAAACTTTTTCACCGCCATATTTTTTTACACCCAGATATTGAGGATTGCTGTCCCGTCCGTTTTTACTACTTCCAACACCTTTTTTATGTGCCATAATAAACCTCTAAGTAACAATTTCCATAATTTTTATTTCAGTATAATTCTGTCTGTGACCTTGTTTTTTCTCGTAACCTTTTCTTCTCTTTTTCTTAAATACAATTATTTTTTTATCTTTTTTATGAGAGATAATCTCTGCTAAAACTTTTGCTTTTTTAACGTTTGGCTGACCAATTTTTGTTTTATCTTCATCTTGAATCAAAAGTACTTTCTCAATTTCAATTTCAGCTCCGACTTCCAGGTTACCTAAAAAAGGTACTTTTACAATTTGGTCTTTTTCAACCTTAAATTGAGTACCTTTAAAATCAACAACAGCATACATCTTTTTCTCCTAAACAATCATAAAAATCAATCAAAAAAACAAAAGCTTTTTAGGGGTTTTGCTTGTCAAGAATTATATTCGGAGGTTATGTCTTTATTGGATTTAGCAGAAAATATCTTAAATTTATCCAACTCGATATTATTATCAATAATTATTTCGAGAGGATTTTCAATATCTTTAAAAAGCTCAGGATTGCTGTCTAAAAATATTTTTACATTTTTATGAACATAAATCCTCAAAGATAGATTTTTAATGAAGTATTCTGCCCTTTTTAACCAGCGTGAAATCTGCACTGCTACAGAATCTCGTGATAGAAGTCTTCCGGTTCCATTGCAATGCGGACATTGTTCCGAATAAGTTAATAATAAACTGGCGCGGGTTCTTTTTCGGGAAATTTCTACCAGACCCAATGGACTAAAAGGGAAGACTCTATTGTTTGCACGATCTTGTTTGAGTGAATTTTTTAAGACTGAGAATACTTCTTCTTCCGAGATTTCATCATTCATATCAATGAAATCGATAACCATAATTCCGCTTAAATCTCGCAATCTGATTTGACGAGCGACTTCGTATGCAGCTTCCACGTTAGTTCTTTTAATGGTTTCCAGGTAATTATTCTTACCTGTAAAACTACCTGTATTAACATCTATTGCCACAAGTGCTTCAGTTTGTTGGATTTTTATGTTGCCACCGCTCGGAAGTTTTATTTTGGAATGGAAAATACTCTCAATTTCTTTCTCGATTCCATAAGCATCAAAAATTGGAGAATCTTCAGAATAGAGTTCGATCCTATTTATAAGTTCAGGTGTGATATCTTTTAATCTGGAGGTTATGTGATTTTTTAATTTTTTATCATCAATGACCAATCTATCGATTTTTGTGCTGAATAAATCTCTCACGATCGTGAAAGAAAGATCGTTCTCATCAAACAGGCAGGTTGGAGCTTTTGCATGTTTCATTTGTTTTTCGACCAATTTCCAGGTTTTTGAAAGTCCATTATATTCCGAATAGAAATCTTCTTCTTCAATTCCTTCAGTATCTGTTCGCACGATCAATCCGATATTCGTATCTTTTATTTTATTCAGAATTTTTCTTACTCTTTTTTTTTCTATTGAAGAAGATATTTTTCTTGATACTGAGATGCTTTTTTTGTTAGGCATGAAAACCAGGAATTTTCCCGGAATTGAAAGTTTGCCTGTTACTCTTGCTCCCTTTTTGCCTACAGGGCTTTTCTTAACCTGAACAACAATTTCCTGACCTGCAGAAAGAATTTTACTGATATTTGAGGAATCTTTTTTTAAAGTGATTTTTGATTGATTACTTTCTAAATGCTTCGGGTCGATATCTCGATAATGCAAAAATGCAGTTCTTGCTAATCCAATATCGATGAAAGCAGCTCCCATACCGGGAAGAACATTTCGGATTATTCCTTTATAAATATTTCCAATAATGGGATCTTGGGCTTTTTTTTCAGTAAAGAGTTCGACCAGATTATTATCCTCGATAATAGCAATTCGCTTTTCATAAGGATGAACATTAATAATTATTTCATTGAACATTATATTTCCTTTAGTTTTTTTTACACGTTATCGCCTAAAATCGTCAAGGTTTTTCTTATCATCTTTTTTCTTGACATCAAACTGGTGCCAAAAAATATACAACTTGCTGTTGCGAGGTGGAGCAGTCTGGTAGCTCGTCGGGCTCATAACTCGAAGGTCGCTGGTTCAAATCCGGCTCCCCCTACAATAAAAAGGTGACTTTAAAAGTCGCCTTTTTTGTTTGTGAAATTGTGGAAAATTAGACTTGAATTTTTTTAATATTTGCCTAAAATATTATAT
>JABMPU010000079.1 GCA_013203665.1 Armatimonadota bacterium | reverse complement strand
TCCGGGCGTAATAAAATGAAGACTGAAGTGTGAGTTGAGAACAACCTGTCTGAAACAGTCGCAATCCTCGAATCACATTCCCTTCGGTCATTGCGAGTCAAGTTTTGCTTAAAATGTTTTCATAAGATTTCGATTTTTCTTTTTGACATATTTAATAGAATTTATTTTTTACTGGTTTGTGTGTAAAAAATCTTAAATTGAGGAATTCTTATGAATAAAGAAAAATTAATAAAAGAAGCACGAAATCCCAAATATATCTCAGGTATTTATAACTATTGTGACAGGTGGTGTGAGCGATGCCAGTTTACAGCGAGCTGTCTGAACTATAAAATTGGACAGGAAAATTACAGTGATCTGGAAAAACATGATATTTCCAGTGCTGAGTTCTGGGAAGGATTTTCAAATTTAATGAAGGATACAATAGACATGATTAAGGATATGGCTTTGGAACATGGTATCGGTCTCGATTCTATTGAAACCGTGGAAAAAGAAACAAGCTCAGAAAATGTTATTCACCTGACATCAGAGATGGCATATAAATACATAACGCTCGTTGATGACTGGTTTGATTCCTGCAAATATGTTTATGAGGATTCAGAGATATATCAAAGGCTGAATCATTCAAAGGAAGCTGCTGTAAAATTTGATGATATCATTCAAATTATCAGGTGGTATCAAATGCAGATATATGTTAAACTTCAAAGGGCACTCGATGGTGAAATGGACGAAGATAACGATTTTTCTGAAGATTTTCCCAATGATTCTGATGGTTCGGCAAAAGTGGCATTAATCGGGATAGATCGCTCAATTGGATCGTGGACAAAAATGTTGGACTTCTTCCCGGACAGGAAAGAAAAGCTCATAAAAATAATTTCTTTCCTGAATCGCTTGTGCAGTATTGTTGAGAGAAAATTCCCCAAAGCACGTGAATTCGTCCGACCCGGTTTTGATCAAATCGATGATGCCAATTAATTTTTAAAGGGTGAATGGAAAGATATTGTTTTTCAATTCTTACTTAAACTCTTTTTATCCTCACACCGGTTTTAATGTTTATAGCCTGCCACGCTTTTCTTCTTGCTTATTGTGGGTACGTTTGTTATACACAAGTCTTCTTTTTGCTTATTCAGCTATAATTATTCTCAATTTTCACTTCGCTTCTTTATTAAATGTTAATAAGTCAAATACTTTGCACCAATAATAATAAGCTTCAATTTTTCTTTTCTTTAACTTTATAAGATGTTTATAGTGATCAATGAAATCGGGATCATTATACTTTACGTTATTTGAAAATTTCTCGATTTTAATTAAATCATTTTTCATTATTTTAGCAGCAAGAAAAGCAGCTTTTGCAGCAGAAAGGATTGCATCATCTGCTCTAAATGTAATATCAATCGGAAATCCTTTAAATCGTTTTAATCCGTCAATCAACTCAATAAGTTCAGGAGAATCGGATTTTGTTCCACCAGGAAAATGTGAAACAATCAAACTTGTATCAATAATATCTTGCAAAACATCATTAGTAGTTTTAGTCGATTTCCGATATTTCAACTCAATTTCTGCAATATTTTTAAAAGAAGTAGCTACAATTTCAATATCTTCAAAATGATCGAATAATCTTCCAATATCGAAAAGCTGTTTCATAATTTCCATAGATTTACCGATACCGTATTTAATGCCTGTTGTATTTGGAGCAAAAACTGTAAGTTTATCTCCGAGAATGGAATCTATTGATGGAGTGTTTACATTAATGATGTTATCATCAGTATCAATCCAGAAAGATTTGATAGGAGTTTCAACTACTTTCGGATATGAATGTTTATCAAAAAGGACATCAAGCAAAATGTAATTTTCTCTTCCGTTTATCACCGAATCATAATAAAACTTATAATGAGCTTTCGGAATACCTCTGTCCGTTCTTTCATTTTCATCAAATCGTTTGAATAAATCATTTAAACAAATATTCTCCAGAATAGTGAGCAGATTATTCTTAGATTCTTCTGCATTAATATCAATATCGATCGAAAATCTTTGTGGTTTTTTCACGAGCAAAATCAATGATGTCCCACCTTTAAAAACAAATTGCAGTTTATTTATAACTAATTGTTCAACAAGTCCTAAAGCTCTGATCATTTTTTCGCATAATATCGGATCAATCTTTCGTTTTTTTCTTCTAAGGTTTGTTAACCAGTCTGAATTATATGAATTTGTTTTAATCATTTCAATAGACCCTCATCAATATTTATTTCCGCAATCAGAAATTCAATGATAATTTTGTCTTTTTTTCTTCTGCGACTATAATTTATTAAGTTAGAAAGATTTAACTGATAGTTATCGAAAGCATTTACGAATATTATCTTTTGTTCATATCCTTTGTAAGCAACTAAATATTTATTGTCTGAGAAAAGGTCGACCAATATTTTTTCTAATTTCGGAACTGTAGAATTTTTCACAGATTGTATTGGTGATTTGGTTATCAAGAATTTTACAATAATTGAGATTTGATTTTCAGAGACATAGGTTTCTGTTACAAATTTATCAGGTTCTATGTAGACATTTTTATAATTATTATCGATTAATAAACTGAATACAGAATTTACCAATTCCTTTTCCACTTCAATAAATATTATTTCATTTGCAGCTTGATGTCTGGAAAATTCATTGAGCCAATTTGAATTCCAAATACAATAAGATATTGAGTTAAAATTCTTTTGTAGCAAATTGCTGACTTTTGAAAGTGTGTTATTGATGTTTGGCACAAATGTTGCTTTGTTTTCCGATAGTCTGAATACACCTCTTGTTACAGAAATAATTATATTGTTTTTCTTTAGTTCATAAACGCGCCAGCGAAAAGTTGTTTCTTTTAGATTTGGAAAGAAATTGTGTTCCAAAAAATCATACAATTCTTTGCGTGTAAATGTTTGATTGGAAGAGAAGTATTCTTTAATTTTCTTAATGATTTCTTTATTATAATACCTCAAATTTTACCTCCAACGATAGACACCTTTTAAGTTCTGGTGTCAAATGTTGGCATTCTTGCATTACTGTAAAGTTAAATTACAATCTTGTGGCTAATGTTTGGAGTGCGCTGCGGAATCGTAAGATTCCGCCCAGACAAACCAACCAACCCTGAATCGGAACTATTCAGACGAAACAAACCACGAGACTGAAC
>JABMPU010000078.1 GCA_013203665.1 Armatimonadota bacterium | reverse complement strand
TTTACGGACTTCATCAGAATTATCCCAATCCGTTCAATCCCAATACAGAAATAAGTTTCATGATGAAAAATGATTGTATTGGTGAACTGGCGATTTATAATATCAAAGGTCAGAAAACAAGGATATTGTTCACAAATAAATCGATTCCCAAAGATGAACTGATAATCTACAACTGGAACGGAAAAGATAAATCCGGCAAAGAAGTTTCAAGCGGAGTTTATTATTACAAACTGATGACAACCAAAGGGAATTATATACGTAAGATGATCCTGATGAAATAGGCTTCGCATTTCACCCATATTGAATAAAAAGGCATAGTTTTTAGAGTCCATACACGCGCGCTTTTTAAGTGGTGTCAAAGTATTAATATCCTCTCCTTCTCCAGAACTCTCTTTTCTTCTTCTTCCGTTCTACCCAATCAAATAACCAGTTTGGATATCTGGGAACATCAATCTTATAATATCTTAACCACCGCTGTAAGGTTCTTCTGTTTACTTGTAACAATCTTGAGGTTGCTCGAACTCCAATATCAAGACACTTCTCTAATGCAAACTTTTGCTGTTGTGAGCTGAATTTACTATGAATTGCTGGTTTACCGTTTAAATATAACCATTTTTTCTCTTTCAGTAAGTGATACTTTTCTTCTCTCATCCATTGAAACTCTTCTCTTGCCTGCTCATTGAATAAAGCAATAAGTTGTTTTATAGGTATTTTATTGATATCCATTATTTTCCCCCATCCCCCCACATTTTCATAATTTACTCTAAAAAAAAAATTATGGCAAGTCCCCTTTAATAGCTTTAAAGACTTTAGAGACATTTGAAAATTCCATAACATATTGATATTTTTATGCATTACAATAATCCAAATCTAAACGACTTGGTGACTTTTTCAGGATTAGTGATCACAATTAACTTATTTATCCAAGTAGCATTTATTCCATTTTGCAAAAATTTTTTTGATGAGTTTTTTGTCAAATTCCAAATCCTTTTGATACTATCAGGCAGTTACCGGATTCCACTCATTCCCAAGATTTTCTTGGAAATGAAATTGGTTGCGAAGTTAAACTTCGCTTGCAAAGGCGTTACAAAGTGCATCCGTCAAAACCGGAGTAAACACTTTGTAACGAGATAACCATTGCGAAGATTTATATGAAAGAAGCTCTCCGATTGAAACCATTCGCAAGGTTTTCCTTGGTAAAAATAATTGGACATCTTCTAATAAACATTTTGAAATGTCCCAGATTTTAATAAATGCTTTTCGGAAGGAGAAAAAAAATGACTGAAGTATCTAAAAAAATAGCAGTTCTGAAAGTTAATGCCCAGAAAAAGAATTTGCCTGCGATAACATCTTTTATTCGAGAAATATCTAGGCAGCAGGGATTTAAAAGATCTGATGTGAATAAATTGGAACTTATCACTGAAGAAGCGTGCTTGAATGTGATCGAGCATGCATTTGAAAATAATGAGGATGAGTATTTTGATGTGATTTTAGAGAGAAAACCAACAAAATTTGTAATTGCCATTGAAGATCAGGGATTGCCCTGGGATATGAAACATATGGAAAAGACCGGAAAAACCGGTATTGGAATACTTCTTATGAAAGCATTTGCAGATGAAATGCGTTCGTATAATTTGGGCAGGAAAGGAAAGCGGCTTGAATTTGTAAAAAATATTCCTTACGATTCCGTTGATATTGCAAAAGAGGAAAAAATCGGTGAACCAACAGAGGCTGAACTAGCACCTTTAGACACTTCTTTAGAATTACGTTTGATGACTCCTGATGAAGGGATTGCTCTGGCAAGATGTATGTATCGCTCCTATAGTTTTTCTTATAAAGAAAGTGTGTATCTGCCGGATAAAGTAAAAGATCTGCTGGAAAACGGCTTACAGGTTTCCATAGTTGCTGTAACCGAAGATAGCGAAATAATCGGTCATATTGCCATGATGAAAGAAGCCCGGGATTCTGTGGTGGGAGATGTTGGGCAGGCAGTAGTTGATCCTCGCTTCAGGAAAAGAAACCTGTTCAAACGAATGAAACAATCCTTGATTGTGTATGCCAAAGAGCAGGGAATGTACGGACTATTCAGTGAGGCAGTTTCTGTTCACTCTTTCACCCAAAAAGGAAATATTGCACTCGGAGCTGTGGAAACAGGTTTGATGCTCGCTAATGTTCCACAAAGATTTTCCTTTAAGAAAATTCATTCTCACCTGGAAGAACGTCAGACAACTGTGATTTATTATATTCGTGTGAGAAAAGAACCTTTGCGAATTGTATATCCACCGATGCATCATTGGAGTATTATTAACGAGATTTATGAATATGGAAAATTCAACAGAAAGATTAAAAAAATAACAAATTTAAAAAGTATTGATATTCCTGAATCTTCTATTGTGGAAATTCAAGCTTCTCCGGATGTAAGCATTGCTATGATTTCTGTAAAGGAATTTGGGAAGGATATCGAAAGCATTATCAAACACCATCTTCATGATTTGTGTTTAAATAAGATTGAATGTATTTATATGGATTTACCTTTATCAGAACCGGCTGTAGCAGTTTATTGTGCTGCTCTGGAAGTATTTGGTTTTTTCTTTGCGTGTGTAATTCCTGAACTTCAAAATGGAGATGTGCTGCGTCTTCAATATTTGAATAATGTTAAAATCGATCCCTCCAGCTCTGTTATTGTATCGGATTTTGCTAAGAAAATGTATAATTATATTTTAACTGAAGGACAATCTTTGCTGTAATTTTATTATATTTTACTCAGGTTGGACTTGGCTCGTGACGACTTGTCCGGGCGTAATAAAGTGAAAACTGAAGTGTGAGTCGAGAACAAGCTGTCTGAAATAGTCGCAATCCTTGACTTACATTCCCTTCGGTCATTGCAAGTCAAGTCTTGCTCAAAATTACTTCAAAAGGATCATTTTTTTAATAGGAGAATCTTTCAGATTCAATTTATAAAAATATATCCCGCTTCCAACCGGTTGGTTGTTTTCATCAGTTCCATCCCAGATAATTGAAGATTGTCCTTCGACTCCGCTCAGGATGACATGAAATGTTTTAATTTTTCGACCTTTGATGTTGTAAATTTCAATTCGTGAATTTTCGTGTAAATCTGTGGTTTCAAAATAGATTGTCGTTGTTGGATTGAAAGGATTGGGATAATTCGCTAACATTATTTTCTCATTAGCTGGTAAAATATCTTCGCTAGCTGTTTCACCACAAGTCAGTTCATATAAATCAGTCGGACTACCGATTGTTGCTCCATCCTCAAAAACAATTATTTCATAACAGTCATAAATTGTTTCTGAATTACTATCATATATTTTGAAAGAAATGTCTTCACCTTCAATATTACCAACAATGGTGAAATACCAGAATCCATCCCAATTGGGTGGATTTGGAGGTTGCCAAACTCCAATAGAACGGCAGTCTTGTTCTCCACCAGGTCCAAATGCTCCTACCATGTTATCATCAGTATTATCAAAAGGTTCAAGATTGAATTCTACTTGAGCCATTAAAATCATGTTATATTGCGTTCCTGTGATTACTTCCCAATCAGGCGGATCTTCTCTATAAAGATTATTAGAAGGAATAAACTCGACAGGTTCCGGATAAACTAATTGGTCAGCGTTCAGCATATTGATTTTGTAGCCAATATTTGGTTCCATTTGCGTGAGGTCTCCAACCCAGGTTCCAGGAGGATCATAATAAATAGCTGATTGAGTCTGGTTTTTTATCTGGTAAACATTTGGAATAATGCTTTGCAAAGCTGCATCGATGGGAAGAATAAATTGTGGATAATAGGCAATCCAGTTCCAATCCTGGGTTAATTCTATAGGAGTTATAGGTTCAATGGGCATCCCGGAAACTATGAAAGGAGCAACTGCATTATTCATCTTAATAAGATATGCTTCACCATCAGAGATATTATCAAGATCACCAACCCAGGTTCCCGGAGGGTCATAATAAATTGAAGATTGAGTCTGGTTTTTTATCTGAAAGATGTTATTGCCGAGAGCTGCAAAAACCGATTCAATTTCAGTGTATTCGGGATGAACATTAAACGAAATCCAGTTCCAATCAATACCTAAACTAAATTCCTGATCAATTCCGATCGTTAGCTCAAAAGGATCTTCCGGACTGCCTATCGTATTATTATCCTGGAAGGTGACTGTTTGTGCACATTCATAAATTGTTTGAGTTTCTTCATCAAAGATCTGGAATTCAATTGTTTCACCATTTGTACTTCCTACAACCGTGAAATACCAATATCCATCCCAATATGGTGGATTAGCTTCTTCCCATAAACCCAGACTTCTACAATCAGTGTATCCTCCAGGTCCAAATGCTGCAACTTGATTACTTCCTACCCCTTCAAAAAGATCACTGCCAATATTTACAGTAGCCATCACAACCATGCTGTATTGAGTTCCTCCGATTGGAATCCAATCGATCAGAGAAAAATTCAGGTTCTCAACAGGCTGAGTTGCTAATACTTCAATATTAGATAATGTGACAGTTTCATAAGCATTCAAAGAAGCAGAGACATCATAAGTTCCCTCTGCGATTTCGAGTAGATAATCACCATTTGCATCGGGATTAACAGTGATGTAGCCGGCAGTGATTTCAACTTGTTCGATATTTCCTGCTGGTGGGATGGTTGTAATCAAAGATACATTTCCAGTAATTTCACCTAACATGGCAGAAAGATTGAGCGGATCTGTAGGTGAACCGATTGTGGCGCCGTCTTCAAAGATAACAGTAACATTGCAATCATAGATCAGGTCAGTGGCTTCATCATAAATTTTAAAACCAATTACTTCACCATTTGTATTTCCCACAATCGTAAAATACCAATGTCCATCCCAATAAGGAGGATTTGGTTCTTCCCATGTTCCAACTGAGCGGCAATCTGTTTCTCCGCCCGGACCAAAAGCACCAGCCATATTAGTGCCAATTCCAGCAAAGGGTAGATTATATAAAGATATTTCAGCAATCACAACCATTGAATATTCTGTGCCTGTAATGGGCACCCAATTGGGTGGGTCTGAGAAAAGTACTGTGCAAAACAGAACAATTATGATAATACTTATTACTCTATTTTTTGTCATTTTTCCTCCTGTTACCTTATCAGTTTAGTCTGATATCAGACTATTCTTTTTAAAAATATATTATTTTGATTCTTTGTCTTTGATTCTTTGTCAACTTTTCAATATTTTCTAACTCACCCTCGGTCCCTCTCTTCAAAAAGAGGGATGACTTCATTTTCCCCTTCTCTTTAAAAGAGAAGGGATTAGGTTTACCACATGAAATCTCTTTTTCTATTTCACTGTGGGGATGAGTTGAATAA
>JABMPU010000011.1 GCA_013203665.1 Armatimonadota bacterium | reverse complement strand
TCATTCAAAAGCATATCTCGCAGCAGAGGATCCCACCAACGGCTGCGAAGACGGTCTTCGCCAAAATGTCCGTTACCTCCAATAAAGTTTACTTCTACCTGAAGGTCTCTGTAAACGATCAATTCTTTGGTAACAGGATTGTACTGGAAAGGAGTAATTCCCAAAGTGACGACATCCACTCCTCTAATCTGGGTTTGTTCAGAGAGTAGAACAGGATTTTCAGGATAATAGGCGTCACGCAGGTAAATTGAATTGTCTTTGTTAAACTCCAGCGGACCATCTTCTGTTTCCAGAGGAATGCGTGGTGCAGGAGCCAGTTCGATGTTAGAAAAAGTTTCAGTGCGGGAAGAGATAATCCTCATTTCCGCTGTTGAACCCTGAGGAATCGCGATGAATCGTCCATTCCCCGGAAGGTTGGGAGCACCTTCATCGTTAGGTAAAAATACGCCGGGTAGAAATACATTCTGCATGTTTTCGTTGTTGATTACAACTTCATCCAGAGTAAATTCATTGATGGAAAAATTAACTTCCACTCCCATTGGATCACTCTGCTCCAGAGTAAATCCGGCTTGTCCCCAGCTATCGTCATATTGGATGACAGTTGGTTCCGAAGCGAACGCTAAACTTGTTAATGCAAGTAGCGTAATTACAAGAATAATCTTTGCTTTTTTCATTAATTCTCTCCTTTTTATAATCTTTCGTCTTGTTAATGAACTATATATCTCTTTAACAAAGTATTAAAGCAATTTTTGTTCCTCATCCTTTGACAAAAATGATATTTTTTGAAGTGTCTTATTTGAAAATTTGAAAATTTGTGTCAACCCTAAAATGGATTAATTAAAGATAGTGATTTTCAGCGGTTTTGTTATGATTATCTTAAGCCTTAATTGAAATTTAGATTTTAGTGAATACCTGTTTTGTAACTCGGTCTGTCAGGTTGAGAATGATAGCGACCAAGCTGGTCGCTTTACGAGATCAATCTTACGAATAAAATGAGAGAATTAATTGATTGTCGTTTTTATCATTTTCCCAAACAAGGTTGGAAACACTGAGACCTAAAAGGCGAATTTTGTTTTTTCCGTTTACAGATTGGTATAAAAGTTCACACGCGATATTGAAAATTTCGTTTCCTTCATCAAATGAAATGGAAAAAGTTTTACTTTTGGTGATCAAATCAAAATTATCATATTTAATTTTTAAAGTTAAAGTTCTGGATTTGAATTTCTCTTTTTTCATTCTTTCAGAAATTTTCAATGAACTTGTTTTCAGAAATTCAGTTAATTTTTTTAAGTCACTTATATCTTCGGAAAATGTTCGTTCATGACCCAGAGATTTTCTTATCCAATTGGTTTGGACTTGTCTGTTATCTATTCCACGTACGACATAATAGTAAAATTCTCCCATTTTTCCAAAATGTTTTACCAGATCTTTCAAAGACCATTTTTTCAAATCAGCACCATTTCGGATTCCAATTTTCTGCATCTTTTGTTCACTTACTTTTCCAATACCATGAAATTTACCGATCGGTAGCTTCTCCAATATTTTTTCTGCATCATTTGGTTTAATAACAACCAGTCCGTCAGGTTTATCGAGGTCTGAGGCGATTTTTGCTAAAAATTTATTATACGAAACACCTGCTGAAGCGGTGAGTTTGGTTGTTTCAAAAATTTTTTGTTTGATTTCAATTGCAATCTTTGTTGCTGAAGGATTGCTCATTTTATTATTTGTTACATCCAGGTAAGCTTCATCCATTGACATTGGTTCAACCAAATCTGTGTATTCAAAGAAAATCTTTCGGATTTGCTGTGATGCTAATCTGTAAGCTTCAAAATGCGGTTTAACGAAAATCGCTTGAGGACAAAGTCTATACGCTTTTGAACTGGGCATAGCGGAATGAATTCCGAATTTCCGGGCTTCATAAGAACAGGTGGAAACTACACCTCTGCTGTTAGGAAGTCCTCCCACAATAATCGGTTTGCCTTTGTATTCAGGATTATCCCGAATTTCCACTGCTGCAAAAAAGGCATCCATATCAATATGAATGATCTTTCGGATTTTATCTGCTTTCTTCATAAATTTTGATTCTCTCAATATAAAAGAAATTCATTTTATCAGGATTTGAAGTCAACTTTTTTTATCGATTTTTTTTATCTGAATATAATTGCGTTTTTTTTGAAAATTGTGTTTTTTGCTTACTCTGCAGGAACAGTACCCATTTGGCTTGACAGATAGCAAGGTCTCGATTTTATAGAACTATCGCTGAGTGATGTTTTCTAATTCCAAAAAAAATTGGATATGAAGCATTACCTATAGGGTATGTTGGGAAACGAATATGCCTCCCGTGTTTGGAAAGGCGAGGAAGAACAATTCTTTCTGCCTTCATTAGTCTGTTAATGCTTAAATTCCTGCATTATTTGGCAAAAGAATTTTAGCAACTAACAAACACTAACAATAACGAACTTTTATATTTTTTGTTAGATTTTGTTCGTTTTGCCTGCCGTGGCGTAGTGTAACAAAGACAGGTTCATTGCTAATCTTTTTGGTTTCGGTTTAACCGAGTTATGTTCTAAAATTTCAAAGTTTTAAAGGACTGAATTTTAAAAAATGAAATGGTTGAAAAAATTCTCATCACAGGATTTACTGTATATTGTTATTTTCAGTGCTTTGGGATTGGCAATAAAGCCGATTGTAACTCCCTTAGTTCATCTGGTTTCCGCTCCCTTGATGATTCCAGGCGGCTCTTTAGCAGGCGGTTTGTATATGATGTGGTCGTCGTTGACGATTGCAGTTGTCAATAAAACCGGAGCAGGATTTTTAGTTGGACTAGTTCAGGCAATCGTCATGCTTTCTCTGGGTTTTTTCGGGAATCATGGAGCAGTTTCTTTGATAAGTTACACTCTTCCGGGAATTGCTGCAGAAATTGTGGCAAAGTTTTTCAAAGATAATAAGACAGTTTATGCCCAAACCTGGATTTGTTCTTCAGCAAATATTACCGGTTCTATTGTAGTTACCATTCTGGTTATGAGGTTAGCTCTTATTCCGTTTTTGATTTCTATGGTTGCTGCTGCTATTTCCGGAATTATCGGTGGAATTTTATCACACAAATTATTTCAAAAACTAAGAAATTATCATATTCTTTAAAAGGAAAGGGATGAAAAAAATAATTTTATTTCTCATTTTGATTATCTTTCTAAAGTTGAGTTCAATTACAATTATTCATCAAGATCATGAATATGAGCTGAAGAATTTTAAACAATTTGAATCAGTCGAAATCCAAACTTTTCGTGAAAAAAAATCCGAAAAAATTACAGAAAATTGGCAGGGAATTGCTCTTGTTCAAATTCTGGATAAATTTCAAATAGAAGATTATCAAGAGCTTAAATTCTTTTCATTCGATAATTATCTTATCAGGTTACAAAAAGATGATATTTTCAATTATAACCCGATTATTGCTATTTATCGAAATGGAGAAAAACTCCCGGAAGATAATTTGCGACTGATAGTTCCGGGAATGCGGGATATGTTCTGGATTCAGAATTTAGAAAGAATTGAAATTGTAATAAACACTGATACAAGCATACCACAGACTATTTTTGTTGCAGAAAATATTCTGAAAAACAAGCCATTAAGAACCAACTTGAAACCTTTTATTAATGTAATTGGATTCAAATTTTATGATTTGGTTGTAGATGTTTTTCCGATTTTGCAAAATGAATTTCTTCTCATTGGAAAGGATGGAATTCGACAAAAGCTGGATTACGAAACTTATTTGAAGGATGCTATTCTGGTTTTTGAAGATAACGATTACAATTTGAAAAGTCCAACAATGCCGGCAGGAATGTGGATAAAAAATCTTTCATACATTCAAAATGATGAGCGAGCAATTCTGTTTATCCGAAAGTTTGAAAGTTGGATTGAAATTCAGAAAATATTGGATTGGCAAAATCTTCCTGAAAAAATGCAAATAACAACTGATGAGAAAACTGTAATTATCAATACTCATACGAGGTTAAAGGATTCTATATGGTCAGAAGCAATCAGATTAGATTGGTAAGATTATTTCTTTTCATATCTATAATTTTGGTTTCCGGTTGTAATCAAAGCGAGCTGCAAGTTACGGGAAATGTAGATAAAAACTATAAAATTCAGGAATCAGGCAACTTAAAAAATATTCTGGAAAATATTTCTAAAGATATCGAGTATGCCTTTTTAATTGGTAAAGACGGAACGGCTGCTTATATTTCAAAACCATCATTTTCCAATATTCAGATACAGAAAAAAGCATTCGATTGGTTTTCTTATACTGATAGTTTGCCGGATTTTTGTAATATCAAGTACTTAACTGAAATTTGTGTATATCAAACCAAAGCTGAGAATTCATTGTTTATTCTGAAAAATGATGAGCAAATAGAAAAAATCACTCCATTTTCTGCACGAGTGAAAGAATTCGAATTGCTTGGAATCTCTAAGAAAAATAACTATTTTGCCAAAAAATTTTATTGGAATAATGAATTCAAATTAAATTTCGAAAAGGATTCTTTATTAGCAATATTTTCAGATGGAAACCATCGTTGGTTTGATACAAGTAGAAATGAAGAACTTGATAATCTAACCAGAGAGAGTCATTATTTTATTTTGGAAGAAGATACTGTTCTTGCTTTATGGAATGAACCTCCAGAAATGGATGCTTATAAATTGCATCATTTTCTAAAAGAGAAATATTCTGTAGAACCGATGTTGTTAATTTTTCTGGATGGTGTTGGTTGGCGTTTTTGGGAGCATACAAAAATTATTGATAAAGTTGGTTTTCTTTCACAATTTGATATTAAACCAATGCGAGCAGCATATCCTCCCAAAACAAAATTCAATTATTGGGCTGTTGGCACAGGAGAGGATTTTTCTGAAGAAAGCAATGAAAATAAAATTTTCTCTCCATTTTTTGACATAAATAAAAAGGGGCTGATAATTGAGGGAGACAAGCTTCTATTTCATTCTCCTTTTCAGCAGATTTCAGTTCTGGATTTTAATAATGATGGCAATATCGATGAAGAGATCTATCAGGAAGCCAGGAAGCATCTACAAGAAAATAATGATTTTATGCTTGTTCATTTTCATTCTGTTGATGATGTTGGTCATAAAACAGGAGCTTACAGTAACGAACGAATTGAACAACTGAAATTAGTAGGAGAATATATTAAAGATTTGTCTGCAAACTGGAAGGGACAGGTTTACATTTTTTCGGATCATGGGATGCATACTGAATCTGGAAAAGGTGTTCATTATTTGCCGTCCGAAGAAGATATGATTGCAATATGGGGAAGAATAAAATGAAAAAAATAGCATATATTTTAATTGTTCTAATTCTGATTCTTTTTGGATTGATTTTCATTAGAAATTTAAGAAAAGAGAAATTGGAAGCAATAATAATTATTGCCGGGAATCAAGAATTTTTTCTGAAAAATCTATCTAAAATTGAGATGCAGGAAATCAAAACAAAAAGCGAAGATAAATTCTCTGCTGCTTCTATTCAAAAGATTTTGGAATTATTTGAAATTCATGAAAATAAGTTTATAAGAATTACATTCATTTCCGAGGATGGTGCAGGAATTTCCTTTAAAAAAGATGAAATTCCAAAGCTTTTTTTAGTCCAGGAAAAAGAGAAGAAGCAAAAGAAATTCAGATTAATTGTTCCTGATGATGAATTTAAACAGCGTTGGTTGAAAAACATTAAATACATTGAATTGAGTTAAATCTATTATGAACCAATTGCAAGTTAGAAATCTATCATTCAAATATTTCAATGCTCAGAAATGGATATTAAAAGATTTTTCTTTTCTGGCAGAAAATGGTGATATAGTTGCAGTTAAAGGTTCTAGTGGAAGCGGGAAAACTACACTTTTAAACATATTATGCAGTGTTATTCCCAAAGTAATAAAAGGTGAATTCAACGGACAAATTTCTGTCGATGCTGAAGATTTAGAAAATCTCTCTCTTCCCCAGATTGCACCGACAATAAGTTTATTAATGCAGGAACCGGAATATCAGCTTTTTTTTCCAACTGTGGAACAGGAGCTTGCTTTTGCTCCTGAAAATCTGAAAATAAATCCTCGACAAATTCAACAAAAAATTTCTCAAGCTTTGGCAGAATTGAATACTGAATCTCTGAGATATCTTCAAACTGCTTCTCTTTCTTACGGACAAAAGAAATTAGTTACTTTTGCTTCGATTCTTACTTTATCACCAGATGTTTTTCTACTTGATGAACCATTTGCCGGAATTTCAAAAGAGATGATTCAAACCATAAAAAATGTTATTCTGGAATTAGCACAATCCGAGAAAATAATATTTATTGTTGATCACTCTGAAATTTTCGTAAAATCAGCAAATAAATTGATTGATATGGATAGATTAAATGTAACTTAAAGTTCCTGCTTTGAGACAATCCGAATGGACTCGAATGGACTCGACTCGTGACGCAGTGCGAGTTGAGAACATTCGTTGAACTGGTTGAATCGGTTGAATTGGGAAAAGACCTTGAGTTTTTGAGAAGTATGGTTTTCAATCATTCCCGACTTGCCGCAAGCATACGAGTCAGGTCTGATTGTGTTTTGAAATTGAAAAAGAACAAGTAAAATCTTTGTGTTTTAGTGCCTTTGCCTGCCTTGCCGTAGCTTAACGAAGGCAGGTGGTTAAGAAAATGAATATTTATAATATTAAGAATTTATCTTTTTCCTATGATGAAAAGTGTTTGATTTTCGAAAATATCGATTTGCAGCTTGATATAAATAAAATAACGTTATTGGCTGGAATTAACGGTTCTGGAAAAACTACTTTTTGCAGACTTTTAAGCGGATTGGAAAAAAAATATAAAGGTAAAATCTTTTTAGAAAATAGAGAACTTTCTAAATCATCATTTGCTGAAATTTCTGAAAAAATTGTGTATCTCAAACAAGAATCTTTTGCCAATATAATTGCTGCAACTCCCTCTGAAGATGTTGCGATCTGGAATCATAAATTTCAAAATAAGATTTTACCTGAATTTGAAAAAGAGCAAATAGAAGCTTTGGAAGAATATAATCTTGAGCACTTGAAAGACCAACCTTTCTGGGAAATGAGTGGAGGTCAAATCAAGAGAGTCGGTTTGGCAGGATTGCTTCTGAACATGGATAAATACTGGATATTAGATGAACCTGTAACAGGATTGGAAAACGCTTTGATCGATATTTTGATAAATATTCTGCAGAAACGAAAAACCGCAGGAAAAGGCGCTTTGATCATTTCTCATCGATTTGAAAAGTTTGAGAAGATTGTGGATAATTGGCTGAAAATTGAAGATAAGGAAATTATCTTATGAGACTAAAACCTTACGGATGGTCTTTGACCTCTGCAATGGTTGTAAACCAGTTTAGAGTCCATCTGTAAACTATGATATTTCGACCTCACCCCGACCCTCTCCTATCGAGGAGAGGGAGACAAAAAAGTTCCCCTTCTCCTCGTAGGAGAAGGGATTAGGGGTTGAGGTAAAAAAGATGGAATAATTCTACAAGATATGCGATTTTACGGACAGACACTAACTGTACTTTTTGGAAATGGCTCTGAGGGAATGAATAGATGAAACTGAATTTAAGAACGATTTTGATAATTGTGATAATGATCACCTCATTATCTGTCATCTATCAAAATATTGTTGTTCAAATCGGTTTGCTCATAATTTCCATTTTTCTGCTGATGATTATCCAACCTTCAAAACATAAATTACTCCGTGTTTTGCATCGCTTAAAAAATATTGCAAAAATCATTTTAACTTTGATGATTTTCCAAGTTTTGTTCCGCCGGGCAGGAGAAATTTATTGGCAATGGGGAATTATTCAAATTACTTCAGTTGGATTAAATTATGGTATAATTTCCTCCTTAAGATTTTTTCTGATTATCATTATTGCCGGACTTTTATTCGATATTCCTTATTATGATTATCTGCTGGCTTTTCATAAATGGAAAATACCTTACGAAATTTCTTTTCTCGTTACGTCGGTCATTCACTTCATTCCGATTTTCGCCCGGCAGTTTCAAAGAAGTAATGAAGCCTTGCTTTTAAGAGGAATAGACTTGAAGAAACTTCCCATCATAAAACGTTTCAGAGCATATTTAACTTTGCTTTTTCCAATTCTTGCCGGAGCAATCGCCCAGGTTAAGTATCGTGCGATTTCTCTGGAATTACGAGCTTTCAGATTATATAATGAACGAACTTTTTTGTATGAAGCAAAATTGAGATGGTTTGATTATGTGATTCAAGTATTTATCTTAATAGGTTTTATAATAATTGTAATTAAAATATAGGAGAAAGCTTATTTAGATGAAAAAGCTAAATACTTAAATTGTTGAGTAATTTTGGAAATTACTCGAAAGAACTAACACTTTATTCATCATGAAATCCCATATTTAGTCACTTAATTCTAACATCCTTACATTTTTTTGGCAAAATAAATAAATAGCATCATCGATATTATATTAAATGCAGATAGTTACAGACGATAAAAACATAACGAACTTTTTGTAAATCATATTGTTCGTTTTGTTAGTTTTTGTTCGTTGCTAAATTCTTTTTGATTCCGGTTTAGCCGAGTTAGGGTCATGCGAAAAAGAGAGTTTATTTTAAAAGAATAAGCTTTCTCACCGCTTTTATATCTCCATTTACTTTCAACTTGGCAAAATAATTTCCAGTAGCAACCTTCTTTTCATTTTCATCCGTTCCTCGCCAGATAATCTCAAAATGCCCTTTGCAGGAATATGCATCCATCAATGTTTTTATCTTCTGTCCTTTAATATTATAAATTGCCAGTTCAATTTTTCCTGATTCTGCATGATCAAGTTTGATTGTGGTTGTTGGATTAAATGGATTTGGATAGTTGGATAATTGAATATTTAATATTGAAGATTGAATATTATCTAAGACAGATACTGAATCCTGATACTCATACGCGCCCATATCGATTATTCCGTTAACAATGCGTGGATTACCTGCCAGATCGTATTCAGGTAATTCGATTCCAGGTGGTAATTCCAATGTTCCGGCATCGATGCAGGGAGAATCGGTAGATAAAGCATAAGGCAATTCCGCTCCCGGTCCCAGCCACAACGGGTCTTCATCCAGCATGGTCTCATCATCCCAGGTTATGTAGTTATACCCAATTTGCAATATATTTGCAATTCCACCTTCAATAAGTGAATTATTTGCGTTCAATGTGTTTGGACCCCATGTACCATTTAAACATAACTGGTATGGCAAGTTACCATATATTATAGAATTCACGACATTGGCTTCTGATTCATCGCGAAGCTGTACAGCAGCACCTTGCTCAAGTGTTATATTATTGCCAATAGTACTATTGATAATATTCACTTTTGAATTCCAATCTACAAGTAGTGCTGAAGTACGGGGAGACCACTCAAATCCATTATCAAGATTATTCGTAATTTCAGTGTTTAGAATATTGATAATCAACGAATCTGATGAAGATCCAGACCTATAACAAAACAATTGAATACACCCATAATCAGTCGAGGGTGTATTATTGCGAATAATGCAGTTAGATATTTTAAATTCAGAACTATATTTGGGAGAATAAAAGTAAACGCTACCTGCAAAAGAATTATTCTCGATGATAATATTATTTATTTCTATATCGTTAAAATTTAAACTAATTCCGCATTCTGCTGTATCCCATAAATCATCCTGATGTCCTGTAATCAATAAATTTTCAATTTCAACATCAGTATTTTCATATAACTCTATATCACTGAAATTACGTGAGTTAATCAAAGATAAATTTCTTATAGAGTATTTTGATTGAGGATCTTCACCTCGGAAAAGTCCATCGTTTAATTCAGCATCAAGTATAGTATTATCCCTGGATTCACCTACTATATCAATATAACTTTTGATATGCAGAGGAAAACATTGATAATTTAGAGATGGTGAATAAACTCCATCTGCAATATGAATAGTTTTGTGGAATAAGCTGTTAGATCTGATCTTGGCAAGAGCAAAAGCTATCGACTGGAGTGGTTCAGCAACTGAGGTTCCGCTATTGTTATTATCACCATTTGGTGATACATACAAATCGCTATTGACTTGATCTAAAGCTGCATTTTGAATATCAATGGAAAAATGATCCGGCATTGGAAAACCACCTCCACCTGAACCGGGATAAACGAAATAATACCCTTCAGCAGGATCAATTACTGTAAAAGTATCAACAATGATCTCCTGATATGGGCTGCCATGAGTTATAAATATATCGTTACCAACACCTGCATAATTAAGATAGATATTGTTCAATTCTTCGCTATCAAAAGAAACTGATGAGGATGTATAGCCAATGAGAAGACCTCCTGCGGCATAATCGGAATGATTGAATCTTATCGTACTACCAGATAAATATAGAGTAGAATTAGCAAGGGCTATTCCACCACCCGACTCATTAGCTTTATTGTATTGTGCGATACACTTCTTCACAGTTATTTGTGATTCAGAAACAAATATACCACCTCCAACACGATCTGGCGAATATGGGTAGTTATATTGATAACCTATACCATTTTGGATAACAAAACCAGAGATATATACTTCGTACCAATCGGGAATGTCTTCAATTCGTATAACACATCCATTCTCGAAACCATCGATGATAGTTTGAGAAATGTAAGATTCATCTCCGGTTGTAAGGTAAAGGCTACCAAGAGTGATTGCCTTTTCGATGATAACTAGGTTTTCGAAATAGGTGCCGGGATAAACCAGGATCGTATCGCTATCAACGCAGGCATCGATACCTACCTGAATGGTGGTGAAGTTGCCGGTGCCGTCTTGTTTGATGTGGTAGGTAGTAGAGTTTAACAGCATACAAAACGAACAAAAGCAAACAATAAGAAATAATGTAATATTATTTTTCATTTTTTTTCCAATCCTTCTGTCATTCCCGTGAAAACGGGAATCTTATGTTTAATAGATTCCCAATCAAGTTGGGAATGAAAGTGATAGT
>JABMPU010000077.1 GCA_013203665.1 Armatimonadota bacterium | reverse complement strand
TTTGTTTCATTAACCACCAACTTAAGTTGGTGGTTAATAATAGGATAGCAACTCTTAACCGATTCATCGGTTTCCATGTATTGGAAAATTTTCTAATATATTTTAACCTCAAACAAATCCATATTTTATATGATAAGTTACTATTACAGTTAATATTCAAAAACTCCAAATGTGAGATTTCACCATTAATATTGAAGAGTTTAAAAAAAATAAATGAGGTAAATAGATGAAATTAGTTTATTCATATTATGTTCTGGATATTGTCCACAAAGGTCACCTAAAAATGATGGAAAATGCCAAGGCAATAGCTGGAGAAGACGGGAAACTTATTGTTGGGATTTTAACGGATGAAGCAGTAATGGAAAAGAAAACCAAACCAATATTATCTTTTGATGAAAGATTTGATCTGGCAAATGCAATAAAGTATGTTGACCTTGTTGTTGCCCAGGAAACTTATTCTCCACTTCCCAATGTAAAGAAAATCAAACCTGATATTCTGATGGAAAGTTCCAGCCATACTGATGAAGCTATTGAAGAAGCACGAGAAGTAATGGAAAGTATTGGTGGAAAAGTTGTGGTGATACCATATTACCCAACACAATCCTCAACAAATATAAAGAAAGAAATTTCAAAAAATCACAAAAAATAAGAAAAATCATAACAGAAGAGATTGTATGAATGAAAGAAAAATTGAACAGGAAAAATTTTGGAAGGTCAGGGCAAAACAGTATAATGAACTTCAGTGGGCAAACGAGAAGAATTATCTGAATGCTGTAGTTGAAGCTGGAGATTTTAAAAAGAATCATCTGGTTTTAGATGTGGGAACTGGCACAGGTATTGTTCTTCATGCAATTGCTCCCAAAGTACACGAGATTATTGGTCTTGATATTTCCCAGGCAATGTTGGAACATAGTAATTGGCAGAATAATAAATATTTTGTAAAAAGAGACATTAGAGAACCATTCTTTCATGAATCGGTGTTTGACAGAGTAGTAGCAAGAATGGCTTTTCATCATATAATTGAAGACACACACAAAGCAGTTGATGAGTGTTATCGAATTCTAAAACCTGGAGGGAAGTTCATTCTTTCTGAAGGAATACCACCAAACAAACAGGTTAAGAAGGATTACATTGAAATATTTAAGTTGAAGGAAGAAAGAATTACGTTTATGCCTGAAGATTTGAAGGAGATGATGAAAAGAGCGGGTTTCAAAAATATTCGGACTTCTACTTATGTAATGGCAAGGATGAGTGTAAATAACTGGCTTGAAAAGAGCGGTCTTCCAACCCAAAAACAGGATAAAATTTTTGAAATGCATATTTGTGCACCTGATTATTTTAAAAAAGCTTATAATATGAAGATAATCAGAGGTGATTGCTTGATTGATATTAAATATGTAATAATAGTTGGAGAAAAATAAAGGAGGATTAGAAAAGTGAAAAACGATTTAGATACCTCAGCTCAGATTAAACACTGGCAGAAGAAAATGTTCTGGCTCATGTGGGTAACTTATGCATCATTCTATCTTTTGCGTGTGAATATCTCTATTGCCATGCCCAAAATAATGAGTGAATTCGGATTAACAAAAACAAATATGGGAGTTGTGCTTAGCTGTTTATTTTTTGCTTATGCGGTGGGGCAGTTCATTAATGGTCAGCTTGGTGATAAACTTAATTCCCGCAGGATCATTACTATCGGTCTGATTACATCTGCGATTATTAATATCATTTTTGGTTTCAGCGCAGGAGCATTAATTCTTATGGCAATTCTTTGGGGTTTGAATGGATACTTCCAATCAATGGGCTGGGGACCGACAGTGAAAGCAAAAGCAAACTGGTTTCCCAAAAAGATCAGAGGAAAAATATCAGGGCGACTGGGAACAAGCTATATCCTTGGTGGAGCGTTTTCCTGGTTTCTGGCAGGTACAATTGTAAAATATTTGAATTGGCGTTTCACATTCTGGATTCCCGCTGTGATTTGTATCGTGCTGGCAATTCACTGGTACCTCAGGGCACGAAATGCACCGGAAGAAGTGGGTTTGCCAAGCCTGGAAGAACAGGAACAGGGAATTGAAAAAGCTGAAATAAAAAAGGATCATCATATCGGTTTTAAAAAGACTTTAAAAATTACACTTTTGAATCCTTATGTCTGGTTTGCAGGATTTGCTCTTTTTGGTTTGAATATTGTTCGATACGGTTTTATGAGTTGGGCTCCAACTTATATGTTTGAAGAGCAGGGTGCCACGATTTCTTTGGCTGCTTATAAAGCAATAGCTTTTCCTGTTGCAGGTGGTCTGGGAGCAATTTTTGCAGGTTGGGCATCTGACCGTATTTTCAAGCATCGAAGAGCACCGATAGCATTTATAATGTTAGTTTTATTAGCTGTATTTTGTTATCTTTATCGAATTGTTCCCGGTGTAAATTGGGTTATCAGCTTAGTAATTTTATTATTCATCGGGTTTTTCACATTTGGACCTCACGTACTTCTTGTAGCTGCCCTGCCGGCAGACTTGGGCTCACGCAAAGCTGCATCTTCTGTAACAGGTTTTATTGATGCCTTGGGTTATGTTGGTGCAAGTTTGACAGGTGTTGGAACCGGTTATTTAATTGAAAATTTCAGTTGGGATGCTGCCTTTGGTTTCTGGGTTTTTGGCGCGATTTTAGCAGCAATAATGATATTGTTCGTCTGGAAATATGAATTGAAGAAAGCGTAAAATAAATTTCTTATTAAAATCCTTATAAGCAGTTGCTGGTTATAAGGATTTTTTTATTTTTTTTCACCTGGATTATCCAGAGAACGATCATCCAGATATTTGCGACTCCAATTGTATAAATGAAGAAAATTATCGGTCTGTATAAAATAGCTGAGATGATAAATACAAAAGCATGTGCAGTGGGTCCTATCCAGAACCAGAGACGAATTAACATATGGTTGGCACCATAATATTTTTCACTATCATATTCTTCTTTTTCATCTAAATGAAAAACTTGAAGATGTGAATATCCCAGGTAGCCGCCAATAAGAATCTTTTCTAATAGGTTACCCTTTTTATGTTTTATTTTGTCTAATTCTTCCGTAAAATGCTTTTTATCTTCCCAGGTAGATTTTCTCTTTCCCATACCGTGAGACATAAATTCATTTCGATAATAATCTACAAGCATAGAATGAAAAATCTGGCTAACTGCTGCAATGCCAAGAAGAGTCCAATGCGAAATATTAAGAGAAAAAGAAAGTTGATGACCTGAAATAGATAAGCCAATCCCCAAACCCACGTAAGCTGAAATCCCAACCACATAATCAGCAAATCCATCTATAATACGTCCAACAGCAGTTCCGCTGTTTTTCAAACGTGCTATCATACCGTCAACGCAATCTGTAACCATACAGAGAAAATATAGACTTCCTCCTAATACAAAGCAGGTTAAGGTCCCGCGCGAAAAAAAATATCCGCTGATAATTCCTACAATTATGGTGATAAGTGAAACCTGGTTTGGTGTAATATTGGTTGGATAAAGCATTTTCACGAAAACGAATGCAATCGGTCTTAAAATATAGAGAGTGAGTGTTTCATCAAATATGGCATGTTTAATAGATTTTTTGTAATCTTTAAACATCTGCTTATTGTATTCCACAAAGTTGTTTCTTGATTTATTTTTTCTCTTAGTCATTATAATATTTTAAAATCCTTTTTCTGCAATAGTTCCGCTATCCACACTCGGGTCAAAATCAGGGTCAGGAGTTCTCCAGTCTCCATAATTCAGTTCAAGATACTCCTCCACATGAGATGGGATTTTCACTTCTCGTCCTTCCCAGGTTATTGTATCCAATTTATCAAAGAACCTGGAATCTGCGTGCTTAAGTGCATTCATAATTATCCAATGATATGAATTATCAATTTTATATTTAAAGAATAAGTCAATATGAAAATTTATTCTGACCAATCTTTCGAAAGGAGTTTTCAATTTTATTGAGCGGATATTTCCGGGCATCCAGATACTTTTTGTTTTATTCTTTTTCACAAAAAATTTCGGGAAAAATTTGGATTTCAATTTTAAAATTTCTTGAGCGTATTCTCCGGGAACACCAAAGTCTGCATCATGATCCCAGGGAAGCAAATCACCATCTCGAACAATACCCAGCAAAGTTCCTTCATCCAGCCAGTAGGGAATGTTATTTTTTTCCAAAATATCGATTACATCGAGAACCATTTTTTTCATTCGTTTGCGATATTTTCCTTTCAATTCAATTCTTTTCTTTTTAGGTTTCCGGATTCTCTTTTTTGCCGGGATTTTTTTGATTACTTTATCTTCTACAATAGAATTGTCATGAATTCCGCTTATCCAATATTTTTGAGGGGATTTCCAATTTCCGTATCTTAATTTTAAATAATTTTTTACATCAGAAGGAACAGGATATTCATTTTCCTGAATCGAGATTTTATCAAGAGAATCAAAAAAATGCGAATCTACCCATTTGCAACTGCGTTTATCTACCCAACGATATTTATCCTCTTTCTTAAATTTCAACGAGACATTAATGTATGAACTTGCATTTCTGTGCTTCTCAAAATATTTGAGAATTTTAATTCTGGTAACATTTCCATCAATCCAGATTCTTCCGGAACGGTCTAACATCTCTTTAAATCTGTATTTTGGAGAGAACTCCTTTTGCAGATTAATAAATTTTTCATAATATTTTCCGGGAATGGCAATATCGATATTTTTGTGCCGGATAATACATTTTTTGTCTCGTATAATTCCAAGCAGCGTACCGGAATCCAACCAGAAAGGGATATGATGTTTATTCAGGATTCGCATCGTATCTTTGAACATTTTTTTCTGTAATAAATCTTTTTTCATATTAGCCTTCAGTATTTTAGCATTTAGCATTTAGCATTCAGCAATTTAGTATTTTATGAGCTTTTTCCCAAACTTTTATTTTCCTGAATTCTCTCATTATCTCCCTCCAGTAGCTAATTTGCTAACCTGCTAACTGCTGTAGCTGTTATAAATTCCTCTTTTTATCATAAATTAAACGATACTTACATTTTCTGCAGTTGCTTTTTTACCCATTCGATCGCTCTCTCATTAGCTTTTCCGTCATTGAAATAGAATGTGCTTTTCTTAACATATTGGATTTGTTCTTTAAAGGGATTATTGTTTAATGAGTTTGCGATTAATTCATTAATATTATCATTTCCATGAGTATAAGTATATCCGCAGGTAAAAACACTGAATTTATCCTGTGTTGCCCATTTTGCTTTTTCAAGGTCTTTTGTGCTGGTTTTTACAAGAATCAAGGGTTTATCAAAAAAAAGCCAATCATACATTAAGGAAGAATTTTCTCCAATAAGTAAATCTGCAACAGAAAGGTTATTTATCAATTCTATTTCGTGAGGATCGATTAAATATACATTTTTGAGGTTGGTTTTTTTGATATATTTTCTCACAGCAGGATAATTTTTTATATCATACGGATGAGTTCGGATTAACAGGTTGTGTTCCTTTGTAATTTGAGAGCAAAACTTCTCGTAATTGAGCAGTAAAGAGCCGTGACCTCTGCTCCAGGTTGGTGCAAACAAAATGTTTTTTCTAAATTTATCTTTAATTCCGATTTTTTCGATGGTCTTCTGCTTATCAAATTTTTTGTTAATTATAAGATCAGATCTTAAGTGACCGATTTTTACAACTCTTTTATCCAGGCTTCTCAAACCATAAGAATAATTTTTGAACCTGAGATAATCTTTTTCACCGGAGACGAAATAAAAATCATACCGACTAATTGGGAAATTTCTTCCTTTAAAGTTTTTATCCATTCCCATACCATGATAGATAAGAACATTTTTGAATTTTCCGGTTCTTTTAAGATAATATTTTCTATTCAACGTCATTTCCAAAATGAGTCCGCTCTTTCCTTCAGGAAGATCTTTTCTTTTGGGATGGAAATAGCAATTTTCTTTACCAACTTTTTTTTGTAAAAGGTCAAATTTACGGGGAGTTCCCAGGATAAATTTTCCTCCAATATTTTTGTATATCTCCCAGATATAGCTGTATTGATAATAAGAGCGAGCACGATAATATAATTCTGCCATTCCTACTCCAGATTAATTGACATTTAAAAAAAAAGAAAGCAGTTTGTTGTCAAGCCTTGAAAATAATAAAAATTATAGACACAGGAAATTAAGAAATAATTATTGATTCATAAAAAAAATATATTTGAAGGATATGAAATGAGAACAATAATTATCTCTGCCGGCAAAGGTTCAAGGCTTTATCCATTAACAAAAAATACTCCTAAAAGCTTGTTGGAAGTGGGAGAAGGTTTAACTCTTCTGGAAGCTCAACTTCACAGTTTGCAAGAAAATAATATCAAAGATGTCATCATAATCGTAGGATATAGAGCTGAGCAAATCGAGGCAAAACTGCACGAATATCAGGATGATTTTAATATTACAACAGTTTACAATCCTTTCTATGATGTTTCCAATAATCTGATTTCAGTTTGGATGGCACGTCATTTTATGCATGAAGATTTTATCACAATTAACGGCGATGATATGTTCACTCCCACTGTGATTGAAAACCTTCTTAAAAGCAAACACAATATTACGATGGTGATGGATATTAAAGAAAGTTATGATGAAGACGATATGAAGATCATTCATTCTGAAGAATTGGTGCACCAGGTGAGTAAGAAAATCGATCCTGAAAAAGCTAATGGAGAGTCCGTTGGAATAATCAAATTTTCCGGACACGGACCCAAGATATACAGGAATATTCTGGAAGAAATGGTTCGCATTCCTGAAAATAAAAACGTTTTTTACCTGCAAGCGATCCAGGAAATTATTCATAAAGGATATCCTGTACATTATTCCATCTGTAATGAAAGTGATTGGGGAGAGCTTGATTTCCATCCTGATTTGATGCTTATCCGAAAATATGTTTCTCAAACAAACCTGGTGGAAAAAATATTTTCCAAAAGAAATAACTCATGATTCATACTTTACTAAAAGGTAAACAAATTATTCTCGCTTCAGCATCACCGCGACGAAAAAAGATTTTTGATTTGATTGGCATTAAAGCTCTTCAAATACCTGCTAATATTGATGAAGAAATATTCGATTGCAGTCCAAGCAAATTAGTGAAAACTCACGCCAGGAATAAAGCTTTAGAAATTACCAAGAAATATGATAGCGAATGTGTGATTGTTGCAGCAGATACGATCGTGTATCAGGATGAACAGATTTTAGGAAAACCAAATAATAAATTTGATGCTGCAAAATATCTGACAAGATTATCCGGAACTCATCATTTTGTTTACACAGGTATCGCGATTGCTTATAAAAATCAAATTTATGCAGATTTTGCAAAATCTTATGTTGAATTTCATGAACTTTCTGCCCGAGAAATTGAAGAGTATATTAAAACAAAAGAACCTTTCGATAAAGCCGGAGCTTACGGAATTCAAGGTTTTGGAAGTCAATTCATTAAAAAGATCTCCGGTTGCTATTTTAATGTGATGGGATTTCCTGTTTCTCTATTTTATGAGATGTTGAAAAAGATAATTATAAAATAGGTTTTGTCCTTAAACTCACCCCGACCCTCTCTTTGGAAAAAAGAGGGGGAGATTGAGAGAAGCAAGAAGAACTGTCATTCCCGCAAAGCTTGTCCTCAACTTGATTGGGGAGCGGGAATCTCTTCCCCTCTGTTACAAAGAAGAATTAAGGGAGTTGGAAATATTGGATTCTAGTGCTCTTCAAGGTTACAGAAAAAGGAATTATGAAATTACTTTATAACGCAAAATTCTATTCAATGCGAAAAGAAGAAGAATCCTTTTCTGCACTTTTAATTGATAAAGGAAAAATCAAAGAAATTTTCAAAAACATTCCGGATTTGAAGAATGTAGAAAAAATCGATTTGAAGAAATCATTTGTGTATCCGGGGTTTGTGGATACTCACACTCACTGTTTCGAAGGTGGACTTTACAGTTTAGGTGCGAATCTTGAAAAGATTACTTGTTTGAACGATGTTTATGAAATTCTATCTGAGACAAAATCAATAGATGGAAAAGTGTTTGCTTTCCATTTTGAAGAAAATAATGTTATTGAAAAGCGTTTCCCAACAGCAAAAGAATTGGATAGAATTTATCCTGAAAATCCTGTTATTTTAAGAAGAGTAGATGGTCATTCCTGTGTTATAAACACGGTTGCTTCTAAGAAAATCAAATGGGAAAAATCGCTTCCGGAAGATTTTAATGGTCATTTAAAAAAAAGTTTTAACGGACAGGCTGTAAATTGGTTTCATAAAGATTTATCTGATGAAGGAACTTTGCAAGCTTATCATCAAGCAGCACAGGTCGCTTTAAAAACCGGACATACAACGATTCATACTATGATTGGAAATGGCTATTCTGATATCAAGCATTTTGATCTTATCCAAAAGAATTTAGAAAAATTTCCCATTGATTTTATTTTGTATCCGCAAATCACAGACGTAGATGTTGCTCTTGAAATTGGCTCACCGAGAATTGGAGGTTGTATTCTGGCAGATGGCTCAATCGGTTCTCATACTGCAGCACTTTTACAACATTATGAAGACCAGCCGGATAATTACGGAGTTTTATACAAAACTGATGAATTTTGGGAAGCATTCATTCTAAAAGCACATAAAAATAATTTGCAAATTGCTATCCACTGCATTGGAGATGCTGCGATTTCTCAGATTTTAAAAATATATGAGAAAGCTCAACTATCCGCACCAAAACATCTTCAGCACGCAATAATTCATAATGAATTAACGTCAGATGAAATGCTGGATAGGATGAAAAAAGCAGGTATATGTACAATTATGCAACCTCTTTTTGATAGACTTTGGGCAGGAAAAAACGGGCTTTATGAAACCAGGTTGGGAAAAGAACGAACCTCCAGAACAACCAGGTTGGCTTCGGTTTATAATCGCGGAATTCTCTTAACAGGAAGTTCAGATTGGTATGTTACAGATTTGAGCGCTCTGAAAGGAATCGATGCAGCGGTTAGAATTCATAATCCTGACGAGAGATTAACTCCATTCCAAGCTGTGGAGATTTATACAAAAAATGCTGCAAAACTTACGTTTGATGAAGATAAATCCGGAACTCTTGAAAAAGATAAACAAGCTGATTTGGTTTGTTTGGCTCAAGATATATTTGCATCTGAAAGAATTGACAAAATCAAGATTAATTATGTGTTTAAAAAAGGAAAATTTCTTTTAAAACCTTAAACAAAAAAAGCCCTCGAATTCGAGGGCTTTTTTTCTATTTACTCTTTGTTATTGAATTTCATCAAGGATAATCTGCATAGTTGCTTTCACAGCATTCGGATTCATGTAAGACAGCGGAAAACCAAAGAAGTAGCAGTTATTATTTTCTGTAATACGTTTGATTGCAACTCCTTTTCCAGTGAATTCATTATACTGGGCTTCGTCTGGATATTGATCTGTATCAGAGGCATCATCCCATTCTAAAAAAGTAGGATCTATGCCATTACCGTCAGGATCTGGAAATTTACAACCGAATTCGAATATTGTTTCTGTTCCGTTCAATAAATTATCGAAGTAGGCTATTGGTCCCAGGGCATATTTCATATTTACAAGATCGTTGAAGCCTGGAAGTTGGAGTAAAATGTCATCAGTAAACCCATTTGTTGCAGTGGCTTTAACCATAAATTGCAATTTCAAGAAATTGGCTTGAGATTCTGTTCCATTAGCAGCTATGTGAGTTACTACATGTACCGCTTGCAATTCTTCGTCATCTAATTCTCTGGGAATACCAAAATATTCTAATAATGGAAGACCATCTTTCTGACATTTCTGTTGGATAGCCACAATATTAGCTCCACCACTGAATAAAAGATTTCCACCACCAGAAAGATAGAGATTTAAAGAATCATACTCTTTGTCAAAATTACTTGTTGTATTGATAAGAGGAGAATCTGAATGATAAACAATCAGCTTATATTGCTGAAGTTCAGTTGGAGAAAAAACCGACCTGTAAAAATGCAAAGCAGATAAGCCCATATCTCCAATAAAATCTGCGACATCAACTCTATTAATTTCTTCAACATCAGTTTGACCATCGAAGAAATAATCATAAAGAGCATCAACACTATCTTCCGGACAGTAAACATTATGATTTGCTTCGTCATCAATAATGAGGATTCCTGCTTTCTCTTCTTTGGGAATAAAATCTTCCACATAGAAAGTGAATTCTGCCGGAGTTTCGTCTGCCACATCTTGCAGGTCAACAGCTCGTATTTCAACTTTATGAGAGCCTGTAGAAACGTAATCATCATAGATATTTGTGTGTTGGCTGATGTCATGATAGATTGGAATTCTCAGCCATTCTGTACCGTCATCGTCTATCACATTATAATCACTTGCAGGAAGAGGTCCATAAACATAAGCTTCATCATCGATCCTGACATCAAAAAATCTGATTTCAGCGAAATATGGAGTATTGGTCAATTCATCATAAACCTGACCAACCCTTCTTTTATCCGGTTGATCGGTTTCGAATTCTCCCTTCCATCCCCAGTGCAGATAAACTCTGAGGTCCTGGCTTCCAATAGAAGTTAGTTTTCCTTCCTGGTCTATCCAGAAAGGAGTAGCAAAATGTGCACCGTCTGCCGTCATAATCGAAGGAATAACTTTTGGAATAGATAGATCCATATATGTAACAAAATGATTTTGACCAAGCACCCAGGTATCATTTTTTCCCGCATTATTTTCTTCAGCCACATAGATGAGAGTTCCCGGATAGAATCCTTCTTTGATTATAAAACTAATTTCAGCTGGCTCAGAAACAATACCGGCAAGATCGATAACTTTTACGGTAAGAAAAGTAGAATCTGATGGTACATCGTCAATAATTGTGTTAGGAATCAGATAGGGTGTTGTAGATCTTGTCATAGTAAAGTGAGAAACATCATCCTGACCTCTTGTGCTGATCCAATCATCAGGATCATTAATATCAAGATCGTAACCTCCCTGGGGAGTTCCATCATACGAAATAGTATCTCCGTTTAAATCTTTTTTTTGTAAGATAAATTCATAATAATCTGCGATTTCTCCGATGAATGGATCACCATCTCGAATCACAAATTCGAATACAATTCCCAGACCGATAGTTTCACCGTCAATTTCACCTTTGGTCGATTGTGCTCTTACGGTTGGTATATTCGATTCTGCGTTAAAATATTTTCTTGCCGGGCTGCTTTCATCACCGATGTTATCGATACATTTTACTTCAAAAGTGCTAACAACATTTGCACTGTCTCCATTCACGTTTGCCGGGAAGTTTATCACAGCATAAACCTGCGATGTCCAGATAGTTTTCGAGGCATCGGGATCTTCCAAAGGAATAGATTCATCTGCACCCGGTATATAATGATAAACCCAGCCACTATCATTAACACAGGAATAACCCGGTGTTCCAACAATATTACCATGAATATCTTGAAACGGATTGCCATTCTCATCTATGACTCTGAAAGCGTATCCATCGATAACGCCATCTGTGTCATAAGCAGACCAGCGAATAGTTTGTTGGAATAAGTTGGGGTCTTCAACGCCTGCTAAACTATCAGAGCCGAAATAATCAGTGATTGTGATAACCGGTGGAGTATTCACGTTTACTTTTCCTTTCCTCCCATCACACGATGAAATGAGCAATATCCCCACTAATAAAAAAGAAAATAAGATTAGAGATTTGTTAAATTTGAACATTTAATCCTCCTGATTTAATATAATACAATTCTATTTTAGAAAATTAATCTTTAATTAATTTTTTGACATTTTTCGTCAACTAAATTATCTTTTTTTCATATTTTTTTATTGAAATCATATTTTTTCAATGAATTCACAATCAGTGTTTACCTGTGAATATCAATGAACTTAACGGTATCTTTTGAGTGCATAAACAACATTTTTCAGCAACATCGCTGTTGTTACGGAACCCACACCGCCTGGAACCGGAGTAATTAATAAAGCTTTTTCAAGGCAATCATCAAAATCTACATCACCAACGTATCTACTTTTATTTTTAGCATCTTGTATTTGATTTATTCCCACATCGATGATAATTGCGTTTTCTTTTATCATATTGGATTTCACGAAAAGCGGTTTTCCGATTGCTGCGATTAAAATATCAGCTCTCTTTGTGATTTCCGGTAAATTGTTTGTATAACTATGGCAAACAGTGACAGTGGCATTTCCAATCTTAGATTTCCTGAGAAGAAGGTTTGCCAAAGGTTTTCCCACAATATGGCTGCGACCGAGAATAACAACGTTTTTTCCGCTGACTTCAATATCATAGAATTTTAAAATTTCTATAACTGCTGCAGAAGTGCTGGGAATAAAGCCCTCTCCATCTAATACAAGATTTCCCATATTAAAAGGATGAAAAGCATCAACATCTTTATTAGGATCAATCTTAAGAATAATTTCAGATTCATCCAAATGTACGGGAAGAGGTTTTTGCACAATTATTCCGTTTACAGAATCATCTTCATTGAGAAGTTCAATCTCATCCAATAAGTCCTTTTGCCGGATATTGTCGGCAAATTTATAAGTGGTGACATTCATCCTGATTTTTGCACCTTTTTTTTCCAGATTCTTGGCATAAAATAAGGCAGCAGGATCATCTCCAATTAATATTATTGCCAAGTTGGGTAGGTAGATAGATTTTTTTAATTCATCTTTTAATTGGGCATAAATCTCTTTAATTATTGGTTTTGCAATTAATTTTTTACTCATGGATTTTTCTCTTTATTCTCGTTATTTCAAATGCTTTTCCGGTTTTTTCATCTAATTTAATAACAACCGCATTTATTTGAAGACCTTGCTTGGAAACTTCATACCTCTTTGGAACACCGGAAGTCATTTTTTCGAGAATTATTCTTTTATCCACTCCAATCACAGAATCGTGAGGACCTGTCATTCCGACATCTGTAATATAAGCAGTTCCGTTTGGAAGAATCTCTTCATCAGCAGTTTGAATATGCGTGTGAGTACCGATCAAAGCGCTTACTTTTCCATCCACAAAAAAGCCCATGGCTCTTTTTTCTGCTGTAGCTTCACCGTGAAAATCGATCAAAATATTATTGGTTTCTTTTCTTAAGATAGGAAGATATTCGTCAAAAGTTTGAAAAGGAGAATTAACCGGCGGCATAAATGCTTGAGCACAAAGAGTTAAAACACACAATTTTTTACCATCAGAAGTCCTGCAAACGTAGTGTTTATTACCAGGAGCTTTGTCAGGATAATTAAGAGGTTTACAAATTCGTTCTTCATATTTAATGAATTCAAGAGATTCTTTCTTATCCCAAAGATGGTTTCCACTGGTGAATACATCTATCCCGGCTTCGAATAAAGGTTCAGCAGTTTTTTTAGTTATTCCTCTTCCCTGAGCTACATTTTCACCATTTGCTACACAAATATCAATATCGAATTCTCTTATCAATTTGGGAAGGAAACTGATAACTACCTGTCTGCCTGGTTTACCAAAAATATCACCAATAAAGAAAATGTTCATCTGTACTTCTTTTACTATTTTGCCACAGCAGATTGGCGGGTTTCTCTGATTACTGTAACTTTTATCTGACCCGGATACTGCATTTCTTCTTCTATTTTATCCGCAATATCAGAAGCAATATAAGCTGTTTTTGCATCATCTACGGAAATCGGGTCAACAATTATGCGAAGCTCCCTTCCTGCCTGAATTGCAAAGGATTTATTCACACCTTCGATCGCATTGGCGATTTCTTCCATTTTTTCCAGGCGTTTCATATAAGATTCCAGCATTTCCCGTCTTGCTCCTGGACGGGCACCGGAAATTGCATCAGCTATTTGAGTTAAAACAGCATAAACACTTGTAGGTTCAACTTCTTCGTGATGTGCTTCTATCGCATTTACAATGATTTTACTTTCACCGTTTTTCCTGGCAAAATTTGCACCAATAGCAGCATGAGAGCCATCATATTCGTGATCTATCGCCTTTCCAAGATCATGTAAAAAACCGGCTCTTCTTGCAAGTTCCTGGTTCAAACCCAATTCAGTAGCTAATATTCCGCAAATCCAGGCTGCTTCTAATGAATGTTTTAATACATTCTGTCCATAACTGGTTCGATATTGCAACCTGCCAATAAGTTTAACGAGGTTTGGAGAGATGTTGTGAATATTGGTTTCCATACAGGCTTGTTCACCGATTGTAATCAAGGTTTCATTCATTTCTTTCGCAGTTTTTTCTAATACTTGTTCGATTCTCCCAGGATGAATCCTGCCGTCTTTTATAAGTTTTTCCAAAGATAAACGGGCAATTTCTCTTCTTATAGGATCGAAACCGGAAAGCACAACCGCTTCCGGTGTATCATCGATTACAAGATCGATTCCTGATACTTTCTCGAAGGTTCTGATATTTCTGCCTTCACGTCCGATTATGCGTCCTTTCATTTCATCATCCGGAAGAGAGACAACAGAAACAGTAGATTCGGAAACATGATCTACTGATATTCTTTGAACAGCAGTAGCAAGAATGCCGGCAACGATTTTATTGGCGCTGGCTTTGGTGTGCTCCACTATATCTCTCACCTCTTTTGCTGCTTCATTCCGTGCTTTATTCTTAAGATTATTTTTTAAGATTTGAATTGCTTCTTCCCTGGAAAGTCTGGCAATTTCAGATAATTTCGTATTTTGTTGTTCAATCAGATTATCCAGTTCCTGTTCTTTAGATTTGAGATTAGCTTCTTTGGAATTAAGCCTTTTTTCAAATTCTTGAAGATGACTGTCTTTTTTATCTAAATTTTCTAATCTCCTATCTAAATTAAGAACCCTATCATTGTATTTTTTTTCAAGGGAATGGAGCTCGTTTTTCCGAGTATTAATTTCATTTTCGAGTTTTTTCTTGGTCTGATACCATTCTTCTTTTGCTTCTAAAATTGTGGTCTTTTTGAGAGCATCCACTTTTTGTTTTGCATCTTCAATGATTTTATTTGCCAGTTCGGTCGATTTGAGTATGGTTTTATTTCCAACAGAATTTTTTACGAAATTATAAATCACAGATAAAATCAGCCCGATTGCCAAACCAATTAATATATATAAAACGTTTGTCATTTTTTCCTCTTTTTTATTAAACCCGCAGTACCGTGTATTATAGTTTTCAGGAACCCACGTTAAAGTGGGTATCTACCTTGTTTGCTTTATAGATCCGGATCGTGTCCGGCTTGTACGCCACAAATGGCTTGATTCCCTCTGAATAATTGGTTCTTAAACAAAGATAATATCACAAGTACCGCAGGTATCATATTTCACTTTCTATAGTTAATTCATCTAAAAGATTATCAATCTTTTTGCTGCTTTGACTTAAAATTTTGTTTTTTTCAACTTCGGCTAAATACTTTTCAGTTAAAATCAGAGAATAAAGAACATACAATTTGTTTTGATCGATAGTATTGAACTTTTCATAAAGTTCTTCCAATTGAGAATCGAGATATTCAGCATGTTCTCTCAATTTTACCGGATTATCGGTTTTAAAGTAATATTTTTTTCCCAGTATTTCAACTTCTATAGATTTCATTTGCCTAAAGTTCGTTTATTTGATTAAAGATATTATCGATTTTATTTGAAGCTTCCTTCATCTTATTTTCATACATTTGAACCTTTTCACGCAGATTTGCATTTTCAGTTCTTAAAAATTCAATTTCTTCTTTCTGCTTATTGAATGCTGTTTCTATTTCAGCAAACTTTCCGCTTTTCTCGGATTGATTTTCCTGAAAAACCAGGTTAGCCTGAAGCAGTTTGTCTTTTTCTTCCACTACTGAAGCATATTTTTTTTTCAGGATTGTGTATCCGGTTATCAATTTCTGAATCTTATCATCTATCCCAATAATTGTTTGCTCTTGCATCTTTCACCTCATCTCGATGTTGCAACTTTTTTCTAAGTTCGCAATAATCGTTTTTAGAAGATTATTTATGAATTCATCCGTCAAGGTTTTTGTTTCCGAACTGAACACCAAACTAAAGGTTAGGCTTCTGTAACCTTCTTTGATTTTATTACTTATGAATTCATCAAAAAGAACCACATTTTTGATAATTTTCGGATTTGTTTTGAAAATTATGTTTTTGATGTCTTTAAGCATAAATTCTTTGGAAATCACAAAAGATAGATCTCGCAGCACTGGAGGGAATTTGGCAATCGATTTATAGGTTGGATACCGCTTCTCTTGAAGCGAGAAAATGTCATCGATACTAAGTTCAAAAATGAAAATAGTTTGCTCCAAACTATAAGTTTGAGCAATCTTAGGATCCAACTTTCCAAAATTTCCAATGCAATTCTTTCTGAAAATTATATTTGCACCGGAGCCGGGTTGAAAGTAATTTTCTTTTGAAGTAACATAATCAACATCTACTAAATCTAAACTTGTTAAAAGTTCTTCTACGATTCCTTTCACATCATAAAAATCGATTTCTTTCGGTTTTTCTTTCCAGAAAATCGGGTTCAGATTACCGGTTAATAAACCTGTTAGATTGTATTTCTCGGTTGCTAATTTTTCATCTTTTCTGAAGAAAACTTTGTTCAATTCAAAGAGTTTAAGTTCTTTTTGTCCATGGTAAATATTCAAAATTGTATTCTTGAAAATACCCGGTAAAAGCGTTGAACGCATAATAGCAAAATCGTTTCCCAGAGGGTTCTTGATTTTTGCAACATTTCTGCGTTCATCAGATTCCGGGATATTTAAAGAATCTAAATCTTTGGGGTCTGCAAAACTCCAGTTTATCACTTCTGAAAAACCAGAGCTTACCAGGATATCCTGTAATTTTCTGCGTGCATAAAAAGAACGTTTGTTCATTATATTCTGAGATTTGTGAAAAGTCTCAACATTGTTGTAACCGTGAAGGCGGATAATTTCCTCGATCAAGTCGATTTCTCTTGTCAGGTCTTTTCGGAAAAACGGAATTTCAAAATATAATTTGTCCTTTTCTTGTTTTTGAAGTCTCAGTTCCAAACCTTCCAAATAACTTATTAATGTTTTATCATCCTCTTTTATTGTTAAGAGTTTTTCTACTCTTGATGGTCGCAAGGTGACGATATTCGTTTTCTGAGGGTTGGGAAATGAATCTAAAGTACCTTGAAGAAGGGTTCCTCCAGCAATCTCCAGAATTAATTGAGCAGCTCTTTTGCTAATAATTTCTGCTGTTTCATCAGAAAGATTTCTCTCGAATCGATAGGATGAATCTGTTGATATTTTCAATTTTCTGGAAATTCTGCGGATATTTGCATAATTGAAATTTGCAGCTTCCAAAACAATATCGGTAGTTTGAGAAGTAATGTGAGAATTTACTCCTCCGATAATTCCTGCGATTGCAATTGGCTTGGATGCATCAGCAATTATCAGATCAGGTTGCTCAAGCGTGTATGTTTCTTCATCTAATGCTGGTATCTTCTCTTCATTTTTTGCTCTTCGCACAATAATTTTTTTACCATCCAGGTTTTGATAATCAAAGGCATGAAGCGGATGTCCGTACTCCATCATCACAAAATTGGTAATATCAACCACATTATTAATAGGACGCAAACCAACAGCAAGCAGTCGTTTTTTCAGCCACGCCGGAGATTCACAGATAGTTACACCTTCAATCATTCGGGCAACATAACGTGAGCAAAGTTCAGAGGCTTCGTTTTCCAGAGCTAATGCTTCTTCAATTTTTTTCTTACCGGATTTCAATGAAATTTTCGGTAAATTTAAGGGGAGTTTCAGCAGAGCAGAAAGATCGCGAGCCACACCGATAATTCCCAATAAATCCGGTCTGTTGGGAGTAATTTCCAGTTCAAAGCTTGTATCCTCCAGATTCAGATAAGAAGCCAGACCTTTCCCTAATGGAGCATCATCAGGTAAAATCATAATACCATCATGATTATCTGAAATTCCAAGTTCCTGTTCGGAACAGATCATTCCATAAGATTCTTCTCCGCGTAGTTTGACCTTTTTAATCTTAAATTCACCAAGTTTTGAGCCAACCGGAGCAAAAGCAATTTTCTGATTTTTCGCGCAATTCGGAGCTCCGCAAATAACCTGTTTTATATCAGTTCCGTCATCAACCCGGCAGATGGAAAGTTTATCAGCCTGTGGATGACTGGTTTTCTCCACAATTTTTCCGATGATAATATGTTTTAATTCTTCACCGATTTTTTCAATGGATTCAACTTCTATTCCGGAAAAAGTGAGTTTTTCTTCCAACTCTTTGGAATTCAAATTTATGTCTATGTATTGCTTTAACCAATTATAACTTATTCTCATTATTATCTCAAATTATTGAAATCAGCCTCGATATCTTTCATCAGCAGAAATCAGAACTGTTTTAGGAAGCGAACATCATTTGCAAAAAGCATTCTCATATCCGGAATTTTGAATTTTAACATGGCAATCCTATCTATCCCCAAACCAAAAGCATAACCTGTATATTTTTCCGAATCGATTTCCAGCATATCAAATACATTCGGATCGACCATGCCTGCGCCGCCCATTTCCAACCAGCCGCTTCCTTTGCAGATATTACAACCTTTTCCAAGGCAATTCACGCAGATAATATCTATCTCTGCACTGGGCTCTGTAAATGGAAAAAAATGAGGGCGAAATCTTGAACTAATATTTTCACTGAACATTTTTTTTAGAAATATATTTAAAATATCTCTCAAATCTGCAAAAGTAACACCTTCATCTACCACCAAAGCTTCGACCTGATGAAATGCAGGAGAATGTGATGCATCATTTTCATTTCTATAACAGCGTCCCGGTGAAATAATTTTAATGGGAGGTTTGTGCTTCTCCATCACTCTTACCTGAACAGTGGAAGTTTGAGCCCTCAAAAGAACATCATTTTCAATGTAAAATGTGTCGGAAAGATTTCTTGCCGGATGGTCAGGTGGAGTATTCAGAGCATCAAAATTATGAAACTCATCTTCCACATCCGGACCTTCTGCAACATCGAAACCCATGGAAAGAAAAATGTCTTCGATTTCCCTCCAAACCAAAGTAATAGGATGAAGGCTTCCTTTTTCATGTTTGCGTCCCGGCATTGTCAAATCGATGAATTCGGATTTAAGTGTTTTTTTATAATCAGATTCCTTAATTTCTGCTTCACAGTTTAAAATAATATTTGTTATTTTTTGTTTGGTTTCATTCACGAGCTGTCCAAAAGCAGGACGTTCTTCTTTTGGCAGGGAACTGATTTGTTTCATGAAACTCATCAGTCCGCTTTTTTTCCCAATAAAGCGAGATTTAAGCTGTTGAAGTTCGTGAATAGAACCGGTTTTATTAATTTCTGATTTTGCAGATTCCAGAATTTTATTTAATTCTTCTTTCACCCTGATTCCTTATTATAGCCACAAAAATGCACAAAATATATTTATGTTTTTTTTACTCTATTTCTGGGCTTTAGCTAAATCACAAAGTTTTCCGAAAGCTTCCAAATCGTGAAAAGCTAAATGAGCAAGAACTTTTCTATCGATTTCTACCTCAGCTTTTTTTAATCCGCTAATTAATTTACTGTAAGAAAGGTTATTCATTCTGGCAGCAGCATTAATGCGGATAATCCAAAGTCTTCTGAATTCTCTTTTTTTGGTTTTTCTATCGCGATATGCATAAAGCCAGCCTTTTTCTACTGCCTGACGTGCGGTTCTGTATAATTTGCTTCTTCCACCTACATAACCTTTTGCAGCTTTCAGAAATTTCTTTTTCCTTCTTTTTGCAGCGACGTTATTTGTTGTTCTTGGCATATTAAAACTCCTTTTATTCTTTGTCTATGCACCCAGCATTCTTTTCATTCTGGGAACATCTGCGTTGTTAACGAGACCTGATTTTCGCAGACCTCTTTTCTGTTTTGTGCTCTTTTTTGTCAAAATATGACCTGCATTAGCATGAGAGCGTTTTAATTTACCTTTTCCCGTTATTTTGAACCTCTTTGACACACCTTTTCTTGTTTTGAGTTTTGGCATTATTCCTCCTGGATTATTCGATATTTATATTTTGAAATCTACGCCCCATTTTTCGGCGCAGATGTTTATCATTTGTCTTTCAGTATCTTTAAATTTCTTATCGGACATAGCGATTCCTACAAGGTCGTTTAAAACTGTGAGAAATTTTTCCTTATCTTCAAACATTTTTCTTACTGAAGAGACCGACTCTTTAAGTATTTTGATCCAACCCTGATAAGAATCAAATGTATGATACTGTGCATAAACTTCTTTGAAAGCTTGAGTAACAGTATCCGGATTTTCTTCCGGAACCCATTCTATGATTTTCTTTAAGATGGAATTCATTTCCTCTTTGGCAAGAACATCATCGCTCAAATGAGCAAACGAGATATAAAGCGAAATCAAAGTTCGTAATGGTGTCATTTCCATTGTTTCCTCCTTTTCTAAAAATATTTCTTCTTTAACCTGATAAAAAATCAGATTATCTATTCTTCCTCTGTATTTAATTTTTCTAAGATATTATCAATATCTTTTTTGGGTGAAGCGATCATTGAGATAGTTCTGCCTTCACTTTTTGCAGGACTATCAATTTCTATCAAATCTTTCAGATCTTCCTTTATTCTATCCAGAAGCTTGAAACCAATATCCTTGTGTGCAAGTTGTCTGCCGCGAAATCTTACAGTAAATTTCACTTTATTGTGTTGTTTCAGAAATTTTAAAGCATTGGTTTTTTTGAAGTTATAGTCGTGTTCTTCTGTATTGGGTCCGAATTTAACTTCTTTAGTTTGCACAATATGTTGCTTTTTCCTGGATTCTCTGAGTTTTCTCTCTTTCTGGTAATGATAAGGTCCAAAATCCATAATTTTACAAACGGGTGGATTTGCATTTGGAGAGATTTCAACCAGATCTAATCCTGCATTTTCAGCAGTAGATAAGGCTTCTGCCAGAGAGATAACGCCAACCTGGTTTCCCTGATCGGAAATCAACCTGACAGATTTTGCCTTGATTTGATTATTGATTTTCTCTTTGGGTACTGTCGGATTTATTCTCGCTTTACCTCTACGTATTCTTATCGAAATAAGAACCTCCTTAATAATTTTTTTCAACGAAAAAAGCGGATGGAAATCCACCCGCTTAAAATTTATCAAAATAATATTTCAAATACTTTTATTCTTTTCAAAACCTTACAAGTATTCAATTAAGCATCTAACTCTTTTGAAACCGCAAGGTAGAAGCGGGTAGCTTCATTTCCATCAATCTTAAACAACACAGCTAACAAAAAAATAACCTTTTTTCGAGTCAAGATTTTTATTTAACTTATCGTGTTTATTTATTTTAATGCTTCTCTTAAATACTTTTTATGAATTTTGTGTTTGACATAAAAATTGATATTTAGTAATTTCATTGATAGATAAAAGGAGGTGTTATGAGTAAAAAATTAAAAGAATGTCCATTTTGTAAATCCGCCTTAGAAATCACTGAATATCATTGTCCGGACTGTGATATATCCATCAAGGGAAAATTTGAAGAAGAAGGTTTTTCACAATTAACTGCAGAGCAATGGGAATTTCTAAAAGTTTACGTTTGTTGTGATGGATACAAAATTGAAGTTGCAGATAGATTAAAAACTTCTGAATCCAGCGTTAAGGCAAAATTAGCTGAGATAACAAAAATATTGTCTCCTCAAACCCAGGAAAAACCTGAACGCTCACCTGCAATGAGCGAATCTCGGAATGTTCTGAATGAACTTTCCAATCGCAAACAGGAAATCGTTCTGAATGAATTGAGAAATCTTGACGACGACCAATAATCCTAATTCATAAGAAGTTTCAAAAAAGAGAAACACATCAATCAAATTTAATAAAAGCATTTTTGGAAAATTATGAAAGTTATAATTACAGAACGAGCAGCTTTAAAAGTAGTGGGCATACTCATCAAGACAACCATGAAGGAAAACAAAATTCCTCAGTTGTGGAATGATTTTCTGGCTCGTGAAGACGAAATCTCTGAAATTGCGGTTCCAGAATGCTCGCTGGGGATCTGCATTAATGAAGGTATTTCCGATTTTGATGAAAACACAGAATTTTCCTATCTTGCCTGCAAAGTAATGAAAATCGGATGCATGATTCCCGAAGGAATGGTTTTCAGGAACATTCCTGCTTGTTTATGTGCTGTTTTCACTCACAAAGGTTCTCTGGATAATCTCAGCGAAACGTATGATTATATCTATAATACCTGGTTAGAAGAAAGTGATTATGAACTTGCTGAAGAAGATGAAATCGAATGGTATGATTCTCGCTTTAAGTTTGGAGATCCGGAATCTGAAATGGATATTCATATTCCCATAAAGAAGATTTGAGCTTCTGTTTTTTTTAAAAACTGTATAAAATAGATAATATTTTTTTGAGGAGGAAAAAATGGAAAATTTAGTTGTCTGGTTCGAGATTCCTGTAAATGATTTTGTTAGAGCACAAAAATTTTACAGCGAAATTCTTCAAGCAGAGGTCAAAGAAGAAAAAATGGGTGATGATCTAATGGGTTTGTTCCTAACCGAAAAAGGGGGAAGTAGCGGTGCGATTGTTAAGGGAAAAGGACATGAGCCCGGTGGTAAAGGAACGATCGTTTATCTTAATGGAGGGGAAGACCTGCAGATAATTCTGGATAGAATTGAACCGGCTGGAGGAAAGATTGTTGTAGCCAAAACTCTTATAACCGAAGAGCATGGTTATTTTGCCTGGTTTCTGGATACAGAAGGAAATCGCCTTGCTTTGTGGTCCCAGAAGTAAGTAACCACCTGTCTTCGGTAAGGCAGGTAAAGACACGAAGAAAAATTAACAACCTAAGCTTGTTCCCATGCTCCCCAGTCTGTGTGAAAACAGATGAAAAGCACGATTTTTTTTAACCCCCTCTAACTCGCCCTATTTAGGGGGAGAACCTATCTCCTTTTGCCGCAGGCAGTTCCCTTTCCCCTCGATAGGGGGAAGGGTTAGGGATGGGGATCGTTATAACTTAAAGAAATCAGTTTTCACACAGGCTGTCCTGCGTGGGAACACAATATGAACGCTCTGCGTAAACTAAAAAAAATAACCAAATTTCAGGAGTATTATTCTTTTCCGTATTTGACGCTGGAAACCTCTGTTCTTCAAATGTAGTAAAAAAAACGGGACTTAATCCGCTATTAATTCAGACATTACATAAATTTCAGATAAGATTTTCAAAATTTTAGCAAGTTAAAACTCAATCAGGACAAACTCAAAATATACTTATGAATAGCTTCCTTCATATCTTTGCGGGAAACTACTTCATTAACTCCACCTCGCTCCAAATAAAATTCAGCAGTATAATATTTTTCATCCATATCTTTACCGGAGATAAGTTTGGTTACTCGCGGACCAGCAAAACCGAGTTGAGCATTTTTTTCAGCTAAAATTATCGTTCCCTGTGTGGCAAAACTCGCTAATGTTCCTCCAAAAGTGGGATCTGCAAGAACGGAAATAAAAGGTTTTTTCAATTTGGTCAAAGCCATATTTGTCTTTGCCATTTGCATCAAGGAGAGAATTCCTTCGTGCATTCTGGCTCCCCCGGAAAGAGCGATTGATACCAAAGGGCATTTCATTAAATTCGCTAATTTCACTGCTCTGACGAATTTTTCTCCGACCACAGAACCCATTGAACCACCTAAAAATCCAAATTCAGATACAGCTACAATCACAGGAGTATCAAAAATTCTCGCTTCTCCGATCACCAGAGCTTCCTTTACACCTTTCTTTTTTTGAGCATTTTTTACCGTTTCTTTATAAGATTTATTTTTACCTTCATATTTATAACTGAATTTCAATGCATCTTTGGGCACGAGAAATTTGTCGGTTTCCACAAAGGAATTTTTATCTGTGATGCAGTTTATCCATTCGTATGCTGACAAATAGTATTTCCTGCTGATTGCTCCACATTTAGTACAGGTTTTGAAATTATCCAGGAAGGTTTTAAAGGAAATACTGGTGTGGCATTTTTCACATTCATAATATTCATCTTTACTTAATTCCTTAATTTCTTCTTTTTTTAGAGTTTTTGCTAAATGCAGAGTCAGGTAATCACCAACTGTTTTTAATTTAGAAAATATTTTTTCAAATTTCTTTTCAATGGAATGTACAGTTTTGATTGTCTTTTGTTTGAATATTTTGGAAAAATCTTCTTTCAATTCTCCGTAACCGATAAATCGTTTGTATCTGCTTTTCAAAAGCTTTTCTTGATCGATATTATTAAGTTCGTTAAGGATCAACGAGAGTTTTTTCTCAATGTTGATGATAGTTCTTTTTACATCATTGTGTGCTCCATCTTCGTGTTCAGGAATAATATCATCGATAATCCCAAAAGCTAACATATCTTCTGCTGTGGGTTTTTGAAGGTTGGCAGCTTCCTCTTTTCTGGCTGGATTTCGAAGAATAATACTGGAGCATCCTTCCGGTGACATCACGGAATAGACAGCATTTCCCATCATCAGAGTTCTATCTGCAACCTGCAGGGCAAGAGCTCCTCCACTTCCTCCTTCTCCTAAAATGAGAGCAATTGTCCTGGTCTTTAATCCAGCCATTTTGGAGATGCAATCCGATATTTTCCAGGATTGAAGATATTTTGCTGAATGTTCAAATGGATCTCCACCAGGTGTATCGATGATGGTGATTAAAGGAGTATTTGTACTTTCAGCTATATCCATAATTTTCATTGCCAGAGAATAACCTTCAGGTTTGACCATACCGAAATTCACTTTTACCTGCTCTTCCATGGATAGCCCTTTAGGTTTCTCTTGAGCAATGATAAAAACTTTTTGATTCTTAAAATTCGCAGAACCTGTTATTATTGCCGGATCTTTAGGAAATCCCTGCCCATATGGAATAAAATCTGTAAATAATTCTTTTATAATTTCCGAAGACCTTGGTCTATCCGGATGTCTGGTTATTTCATATTTGAGCCATGCATTATCAGTTGATTGTTTTAATGAAATTTTTCCCCCTTTTTAAAAAGTAAATTTCTTCTTTAATTTTCTCTATTCAAGGAAAAAAAGAAAATGATCTATTTCATTATACCTTTAGAAATTACAAGTCGTTGTACCTGGTTTGTGCCTTCGTAAATCTGGCAGAGTTTCACATCCCTCATAATTTTTTCTACAGGATAATCCTTGGAATAACCCTCACCTGCCATAACCTGTACAGCATTTGTTGCTACTTTCATTGCCACATCAGAGGCATACATTTTGGACATCGCTGAAAGTATCGAAATATCCTTTTGACCTGTATCATACGCCCAAGCTGCTCGCCATGTAAGCATCCTGGCAGTTTCAATTTCAGTAGCCATATCAGCCAGCATAAAAGCAATAGCCTGATTTGCTGCAATTGGTTTCCCAAATTGGATTCTTTTCTTCGCCCAATCCCTTGAGATTTCATAAGCAGTACGCGCTGCACCCAGACTCAGAGCTGCAACTCCGGTTCTGGTTCGGTCAAAGGTTTTCATCGCTACGATAAATCCGCGACCTTCTCCACCCAGCCTGTTTTCAACCGGAACCTCTACATCGTGGTATTTGATTTCATTCTGCACGGAAGCTCGCTGACCCATTTTTTCCATTTTAGATACAATTTCAATTCCAGGAAGATCCGTGGGAACAATAAAAGGAGTAAGACTTCTCGCACCTTTTTCCGGATTCGTTAATGCAAAAACCGTATGAAAGGTTGCCACTTCACCATTTGTGATAAACCGTTTGTGACCATTCAGAATGTATTTATCACCTTTCAAAATTGCAGTTGAACTGATACTGGCAACATCCGAACCTGCATTTGGTTCGGTAAGACAGTAAGCTGCTACACCCTGTTTTTCCCTTATCAAACCAAAAAACTTTTTCTGCTGTTCTTCACTTCCTACGAGAAGCAAAGGTGTAAGTGCTAATGTGTTGGCATCTATACAAATTCCAATTCCAATACAACCTGCTCCCAGTTCTTCCGAAGTAAGGGCACAATCCATAATTCCGAAACCGTTCCCACCGAGATGTTTTGGGATAGGTCCATTCATCAAACCATCTTTATAAGCCGCCTTAACTATTTCCCAGGGGAATTCACAGGATTCATCATATTTCATGCGATTCGGTACAACCCATTTCTGCACGAAATCTCGATACTTTTCTTTAATTTCCTGCTGCCTGGTGCTTAATGAAAAATCAACCATTATCTCCTCCATAATTAAATTTTTGGTTATTGATTAAATGAGTATTTATAGTGTCAAATAAAAAAATATTTGTTCCTGAAACTTAGCCACGAAGGACACAAAGCAAAAAGATATTGTATAATGTAAACCCGAGTTGGGTTTGAATAACTCGACTCGGGTTTTGAGCTTGACAAAGAAAATCATTTTATAAACAAGTATTTATTATAAGAATGGTGAAATAAATGAAAAGAAATTTAAAAATTAAAGATTTGCCGGAGTTTGAAAGACCGAGAGAAAAATTAGAAAGAACGAGCATAAACTATTTATCAAATTCCGAACTGCTTTCTATTTTACTTGGAAGTGGAATAAAAGGAACAAATGTAAAGCAAGTATCTAAAAACATTTTAAAGAAATTTGGGGAAAAACTTTTAGATGCAAGTGTTAAAGAACTAACTGAAATCAAAGGAATCGGAAAAATTAAAGCGGAGCAAATTGTTGCTTCACTTGAATTAGCAAAAAGAATTATTTGTGAAGACAAAAGTAAAACAAAAATTATCAATTCAAGTGATATTTTTAATATTTGCAAAGATTTAATCACTAAAAGACAAGAACATTTAATTGTTTTATATTTAGATTCTCTTAATCAATTGATAAAAAGGGAAACCATATCAATTGGGACAGTAAATTCCAGTATTGTTCATCCCAGAGAAATTTTCGCTCCAGCATATTTATATAATGCAACAGCAATTGTTATTGTCCATAACCATCCTGATGGAGATTCAAACCCTTCGAAAGAAGATCAAAAAATAACTGAAAAATTATTAAAATTAGAAGATATATCCGGAATTAAAATAATCGATCATATAATAATTTCCAAAGAAGGTTATTTCAGTTTATTAGAAAACTATACTCAAAATAGAAAAATTGATTATTTTAAAAGCGGTTATGAACAAATTACTTTATCAGAATATTATCCTAGGTTCTATGAAAATGAATTATCTAAAGAATTCTTAAATAAAAAATATAAAGATTCTTCGTTTGATTTCAGAAAAATTCGACAAACCAAGGGAATACACGGATTACACATTTATCCCGCAGTTATGGCTTACCCCATTGCAGACTTTCTTATTGAGGAATATAGTAATGAAAATGATATCATTTTAGATCCATTTATGGGAGCAGGCACAACACTTTTTGAAGCAAATATAAAAAAAAGATATTCTTTTGGTATTGATATTAATCCATTAGCAGAATTAATCACAAAAGTGAAATTAACTCCAATACAAAAAGATTTATTAAAAAATACTCTTGATGAAATTTTAATCGGAATGGAAAAAACAGAACCCGATATTTCACCGGTTAGAAATATAAATTTTTGGTTTAAAGATGATATAATAAATGAAATCGGAAAACTTAAAAAAGTTATTTGGGAAATAGGGAATTCCGATATAAAAAATTTCTATAAAATTGTTTTAAGTGAAACCATACGTACAGCATCAAATTGTAGAAATGGATTCAAATTGCATAGATATTCTGAAAAGGATTTAATAAAGCACAACCCGAATGTAAAAGAATTATTTATAAAAAAATCACTTGAAAACATTGATAGGTTAAATTCTTTAAAGAACAAAATATCGAAAGAACATTGGTTTAAAATCGTCAAAGATGTATCTGAAATTAATGATGAAGAAATTGATTTAATTGTAACTTCACCACCTTATGGAGATAGCAAAACGACTGTTGCTTACGGGCAATTTTCCAGATTTGCAATTGAATGGTTAGAATTAGATAATGTTAATGTAGATAGAGAAAGTTTAGGTGGGAAAATAATTAATCATCCTGTTTATGATATTTATTCAGAATTACTTTTTGATATTGTTGATAATATTTCAAAACAAGATAAAAAAAGAAGCAATGAAGTTTTTGCCTTTTTCTATGATTTAAATAAATGTTTGAAAGAATTTACTAGAGTACTGAAGAAAAGTGGTTTTATGTGTATTGTTGTGGGAAATAGAACAGTAAAAGAAATACAAATTCCAACAGATGAAATTATAATCGAGCTTTGTAAAAAAGACTTTTTTCATCACAAGACAATTGTTCGAGAAATTCCAAACAAAAGAATGCCGAGAAAAAATAGCCCGACCAACATTATTGGAAAAACAGTAAACACAATGCTTGAGGAATTTATTATTATTTTAGAAAGGAGATAAACATAGTTATGGATATTAATTTTAATGATTTTCAAAAAACTATAAGAAAACAATTTATGCCTTCTGGCGAGAGATTAGCGGAGCTTGCCCAAAAGAAACTTGAGATGAATAATATTGAAAAAAATTTCAATTTATTTTTAAAGCAATTATTAAAGATCGAATTTGATTTATACAAAGAATTTGAAAAGAAATGTACTATTAAGATTTTTGATGAAGCTTTTAAACAAAAAATATTCGAAATACCAAAAGATGATTTTAAAAAAACATTTTCTGATTTTTTTAATAAATACTATAATGATTTCTGGAATGTATTTTTGAGTATTAGTCAATCGAGAAAAGCTCGCGCAGGTGGAAGTTTTGAAAGACATTTGGAATTTTTATTTAGCCGTTTAAATTATCCTTATGCTACACAGACTCAATTAAATGGAAGGGTTGACTATCTTTTTCCGAGTGAAAAAGTTTTCACGAAGAACAGAACATCTTGCTTAATTATTTCAGTAAAAAGAACTTTAAGGGAAAGATGGAGACAAGTCGTTGGTGAATTGGCGTCGATCAAAGCCGACAAAATCTATATTGTTACTCAAGAGCAGGACATTTCGGAAAAAAAAATCAAAGAAATGGAAAAGCATAATATAGATTTAGTCGTTTTTGATGAAGAGAAAGAAAAGAATTTTTCTGATCATCATAATGTCATCAGTTTCACAGATTTAGTATCAGTTCATTTCCCAGCCAAAGAAAAGCTTTGGAATCAGTATATGTAATATAAAATTACATATTTAGAATGAGAACTTAACAAAAAATCTTTTGTCAAAACTTTTAACAAATTATTTTTTGTTAACTCGAATTGTTGTATAAGAAAGTGAGAAAGGTTCCACTTTAAAAAACTATCTTAAAAACAAAACCCGAGTCGGGTTTGCAGAACCCGACTCGGGTTTTGTGATCATAATTTTCCTCACCACAGATATTTCACATCTATCTGCCAGGAAGCATAACTGGTAAGAGTTCCTGCAAAATTCACATCTATTTTCAAACATTCGAGCGGTGAGATGGTAGCTCCGAATGATTGATAGCGGTCGGTTTCCCATCTATTAAATTCGTTATCATCAAAATACTCGAATTTCTGCCTGATCAATTTAAAACCAACTCCACCATAAAGTTGAACGAGTTTATTTAAATGATAGCTTACTCCGAATGGCACTTTTAATACTGCTTTCCAATCTTTGATCTTAAAATTGTTTTGTCCGCTGAAAGAAACTGAATATATCTGTACGGTATCAGGATATACATAAAGATCATAATCCAGATTGTAATATGATTCATCACGTTTTGTATCACCATACAATCCATCAAATTTAATACCATAATGCAGGTTCCATTTATTTTTTTTGATGGTCTTTCCAAAACCCAAAGTTGCCGTGTATATTTTTCTTTCTTCCTTTTTATCTTGTTCGCGAATATCATTATGCTCACCATCTAATTCGTCATTTTCATAATTCAATTGATGACGAGAATCATTGATTTCTAAGTCAAGTGTCAGTTGAGTATAGTGGGATTCCATAAAAAAACGATTTATTGATTTATCGTTTTCCACATCCAATAAAACGCAAATTCCAATATCTTCTGTTTCCTGGTCTAAATATTGCGAATTCTTGTCAATATTACGATAAGAATAGGTGTTTGAACCGCTGGAATAGAAATCTTCAAAATCAAAATTATCATAGTAACTCTCATTCATGAAATTCTGTGAAAACACAATGGTGACATCGGTTTTAAAATCCGAACCTATTCTGAAATTAATTCCAGTCGAATAATAATCATCGTCAAAATCAGAATCTGAAACATCCTCGTTTATGATCGTGTTCGGACCGGTCATTTTATAATCTTCAGATATGCTTTCTCTCCAGTTATTTCCATATTTTAGAAAGCATCCAACCAGAAAGTTATTGGAAAATGAATATGCCAATGTGGTAGTTATTAAGTTTGCACCATATTCCTCACCATAAAAAGATGAGTAGCTATCACTAAGATAAATTCTGGGTTGCCTGTTATCACTGGCAATATTTGCGTTAATTTTAAGAAACACTTTTTTTGCCAAAGGCATTATACTGAGGTTAATATCTCTTGCAGAAAATCCGTAATATTTTGCAGATTTTCCATTATTCACAAACTGAATATGTTTATAGTCATATCAAATAAGATGTGCAGGGAATAAGGTAATATCTGTGTCAATATCACGGATAAGATATTCAAAATAATTTCCCAGTCCCTCAATTCTGGTTCCTGCATTTAAACTAATACTCAATACTAATACGACCAGCGTTAAAACGATTTTCATAGTTTTCATTTTTCCTCCGTTTTTTTAAAACTTATGAGTTCTGCAAAATAAAGTATTTTTTGTCATCCTGATCCGGCAACTGCCGGATTGCTTTTCCATCGAAGGATCTTCGCTTATAATGAGATTCTTCGTTAGAAACTACTTCGAAGATTTCCTCAGAAAGACAGCTTTTTTTTTATTTTGCAGCTCCCTTTTAAAACTCCAATTTACACTTCTCACATTCCTCGATAAATTTAATCAGAAGTTCAATTGTAGCTTCCACATCTTTTTTATGCACCATTTCGCTGGGTGAATGTCCGTACCTGGTTGGAATGGAAAGCGTACAAACAGGTCCCTTACCAGATCTCTGCATTGCTCCGGCATCTGTTCCACCAAAAGGAAGGATTTCCATCTGGAATTTTATCTTATTTTTCTTTGCCAGTTTTTTCATAAATTCCACGATTCCGTGGTTGGAAATACTGCAAGAATCATTAATTTTAATAGCAACACCTTCCCCGAGTTTAGTCACCTGTTCATGTTCGGAAACACCGGGAATATCAAAACTTCCGGTGATATCAACTGCAATGCCGAAATCGGGATTTAAATTTTTGGCAGATGTAAAAGCTCCGCGAATCCCAACTTCTTCCTGTGAAGTTCCAACTGCATAAATATCAGCATTAACTTTTCCCAAACGCTTCATTGTTTCCAGGATGATATAACAAGCAATTCTATCATCAAAAGCTTTAGCAATGCAAATATCTCCCTGCTCGATGAAATTTCTATCTAAAACAATGATATCGCCGATATTGATGATTTTCTTGAGCTTTTTTTCCTTCAATCCCGTATCAATGAAAAGGTCTTTCAATTCCGGAATTTTCTTGCGAGCGTCAGGAGGGGCTAAAAAAAACGGACTTCCTTCCACAACTCCGATCAAAGTCTTTTTACCATAAATCTTCACTCTTTGAGATACGAGAGTTCTGGGAATGTGTCCACCGCGAGGATTGAAACGAATGAATCCGTCTTTATCAATATGACTGACTATAAAGCCGATTTCGTCCATGTGACCCGCAATCATAACTTTTAGAGGTTTTTTGGCTTCTCCTTTTTTGAAACCGATCACATTTCCCATTTCATCTACATATACTTTATCAGTATTTTTTTTCAGTTCTCTCTTCATGATGTTGATGATTGCTTGTTCTCTGCCGGGAATTCCGGGTGCTTCGCAAAGTTCTTTTAAAAGTTGCATAGATTTACTCCTTTTTTCAATCCCCTGAATCCCCCTATCTAGTGGGACTTTCTTTCCTTCCCCTCGATAGGGGAAGGTTAGGATGGGGTTGTTTTATCGCTTTAATTATTTTCTTTTTCACCAATTCAATATTATTAAATACTTCGTCATTTTTGAATCTTAAAATTCGATAACCTTTACTATTAAAATAATTATCTCTTTCAGTATCTTTCATTTTAAAATTCTCATGGTATTTTCCATCAAGCTCGATAATCAATTTATATTTTGAACATAAGAAATCAAGAATAAAATTATCATAAGGAGCTTGAAAGCGAAATTTGTATTCGTTTAGTTTTCTGCTTTTGAGTTCATTCCATAAAATTGCTTCAGCTTTAGTTGGATTTTCTCGCATTTTTTTGCTACAATTATAATCAATTCCGGATATTTTCGCATTTATTTTACCCCCTGAATCCCCCTATTTAGGGGGACTTTTCCCTTCCCCTCGATAGGGGAAGGTTAGGATGGGGTTGCTTATTTTTCCCTTCCCCTTCGTCTTGTCCGGATTATGACGGATAGGGGAAGGATCAAGGATGGGGTTGTTTTCATAAACCCAACACCCACAATTCTTAGGATGGTCCTGTACAAGCTGATTTTTTTTGGCTTTGCGAATGAGCCAAACAGTTAGAAAATCTCCACCTCCAACTACTGTGAAAATGATTCCGTAAATAATGAGCCAGCTATTGCCTGTGATAATCGCAATAATCGAGGGAATGATTCCTAAAATAAGAGTCGGCATTATCAAAGCAATTCTGTAAACAGATGCTTTAACCGGAACTTTGCAGTGAGCAAACGGAGTTATGGTTTTCCATTGAAATCCTATTTTGATTTGCTTGTAGCTTAATTTTCCAAAAATCAGAAATGAAACTCCGTGCAGAATTTCGTGCAGAAATGCTCCCAAAACAAAAACCGGAATGAAAACTTTCAAATTGAGATAAGTAGCTCTAATACCGATTTCCACGCTATTTCTGCCCCAGATGAAAAAATAGGGAAGACTGAAAACAATAAATGAAAAAAACACAAAAGGTAATGAATACAAATTTGCTTTTCCCATTGAAACAGATAGATCATTTTTTTTCATTTTTACCATGTTTTACATAAAAAATTCATAACCTGTATAAATGTGAAAGTCAGATTTTGCACCTTCGATTGGACCTTTGGTGCTTCTGCCAATTTGGAAAATAACACCACTGGAGTCCCGGAATTTCACTTCATATCCCAAACGTGGTTTTTCGTTCTCTGTTTGAGTCCAGGTTAGGGTAAAGCCCCATTGATGAGTGGAAAAGTGAAAGCCCAGCAAAGGTTTTGTCATTAGAAGTTCGAATTTTTGAGAAGTTTTGTAGTCTTCATACTTTAAGTCTGTACGCTGCACACCTCCAAAAAAACCATAAATGAAATAAGAATCTTTTCCCTGGTAGCTATCAAAATGGTGTATGTAAGCATCATATATTTTCATAGATTGGAAATATTTATCATAACTTCTGATTTGAAGAAAAGCAGAACCGCCAATTCCAAAATTTCCGATAATATTAAATATTTCCGCATCGAATTTGCAACCTGTAACCGGACTGTCATAATCATAATCCGGGTATTCCGGATAATAAGCTGCTCCGGAGCAGATGAATCTGAATGACAGCGATTCAGGAAAAAGCGAGTTAATAGCAATTAATAATAATATTATTAAAATGATTTTTTGGGGAATTTTCATATTTAATCAACCTTCTTTTCCAGGATAATTCTGCTCTCTTCTTTGTTTTTATTCGGCTCTAAGCTAATGATTTTAAATCCGTTTGAAAGAGCAAAATGCAGCATGGATTTATGCTTATTTCTGATTTTCAATTTCATTTTTACAAAGCTGTTTTCTTTTATCCATTCTTCCTGTTTTTGAGCAAGTTTTTTCGCAATGTTTCTGTTTCTGAAATTTGGGAGAACTCCTCCCATCCAGGTATAGAAATAATCTTCTATCTGATAACCAACCTTAAAACCGACCGGTTTCTCAAAATAGTACGCAATCAAAATAAGATGTTTTGTATTTTCGAATCTCTTTTTGTATTCTGAGTTTTCATAAGGTTTATCAAATTCAGGAATTTGTTTGGATAGAAGAACGACTTCATTAATAGTTCCCGGTTTTATCTGGAGTTCGTTTTCTAAAAGCATATCGTTGTAGGAGTTTTCGATCAGATCTTGTTCTTTTATTTTGAATAAGTTAAGATATTCCTGGCATTGCTTAAGAAGAGTTTTTGCTCCAATTTTTCCATTCTTATCAATTGCTTCGATTTCCACGAAATTCCCCAGATTTTCCACTCCATCAAGATGAAATTTGATATTATCTATGAAATAAATTTCTCTTGTCTTTTTTACTCTTACCAGGATTTCAAATGAATTGAGAAAAATCTGTTTAAGAGAAGAATTCTTTTGAACCGGAAAAAGAATTACATCAGATTTTTTGGGACCAGATATATCTTCTCGATCGTAATAAATCAAGCAGTTTTCAATGTTTCCTTCGCGAAGTTTTAATCTTCCCTTCTTAACTTTGTAGTAGGTATCTATTTGCCGGTCAATGCCTTTGAAATCAGCACTCTTATTTTTCAAGATTTTTCTGATTTGTTCTTTATTTGAACAACGTGCTTTTATCTCGATGTTGATATGATTCATTTTCTAAAATGGATATCCTATATTCACATAACTTATAAAATCTTTTGATTCACTTCCTTTCATTAAAGAAAATTCCATTGGTCCAATAGGAGTTTTAATACCAAAGGTTATTGCATATCCATGATATTCGTAATCTTTCTTAAAAAGGTCGCTGATATTAACACCAAGTTTAGCGTAATTACCTTTAATTATAATGAATTTCCCTTTCCAGGCTTCGAATTGAAGACCAGTCGATAAGGCAATAGCATTGGGAGCAGAAAGCGCCATAAACTTGTAACCCACAAATGGCAGAAGACCTTTTTGATGGTAATTGAAACCTCCAAGGTAAAATAATGCGTCTCCTGGAATTTCATCCCCGTTAACTGAACCTCCGTAGATACTTCCGATCAATGATATTTTTTTAGTTAATTGTTCGATTTTTGTAAGCAAGAAAACACAGAATTCAACTGGTTCATGTCTTTTTTCTTCTTTTTCAATCTCCTGGATGTATTTTGCTTCTGCATAAAGTTCAATGCCTTTTCGAGGGTAGATACTTCTGTCTAATCTATCGATATTTATAAATCCTCTAATATTAAAATAATTTAATTCACTCCTTTCACGAGGCCAAGTTTCCGGCACAATAACTGGGTCGAGCATAGTATGTTCAAATTCTAGGATTCCTCCGAATGCTGAAGAATTTGAGAAAATTGTTTGTAGTTCCCAACCAATTCCACTGGTGGTGTATTCGAAAATTGCCTGCTGAATTCCAGTTTCTTGAAAAATCGGAACTTCAAAATCTTCTCGCCACAATTTCAAGCCAAAACCAATTCCCGGTTTCCATCCTGTATAAATAAAATAGGATGAATTAAATCGAAGATTGTCGCTTAATTCCAGATTTACAGATAATTTTGAACCTTGAACAAAAAGATTTCTAAATGTTGTATTTAATAACAGAGCTGATTTCATATCACTATCATAATGAATATTCACATTAAAATAATCAGTTGTCTTCTCTACAACGCGAACGAATAATTTAATGCCATTGCTAACAGGTTCAAGCTTGTAGGTAACTCTTCTAAAGAAATTGCTTCCATAAACTCGTTCAATAGCTTTTTCCAGTTCGTCGGGAGTAATCCAACTATTTTTTTTTAATTGCAGTTTTCCTCTTACCAGGTTTTTCGATACTTTCCTGAGTCCCTGAATGTATATTTTTGTAACAAATAAGGAATCTATTGATGTTATTGGAATCATTTTTGTTTTTTGAGGAAAATGTTTCAGAGAATCAGCGAGGGCAGATAATTGAGGAAGAAATTTTCTGGCTGCTCTTTCTCCTCTGATAATCAGTGAATCTGCATTTTCAAAATCCATGATATTATATTCATCTATATCCGGAGAAATTAGAATATCACAGAGTTTTCTTTCTTCCTGAGTGGCAATGGAACCCTGGAAACTCATGGATTGTTCCATAATTTTTACTAAAGATTTCAGTTCCTTTTTTGTATAAAGAGGAGCACTCACATCTACTCCAATAACGATATCAGCTCCCATTTTTTTTATATCTGAGACCGGAAAGTTTCTTATTAATCCGCCATCTACCAGCAGTTGACCTTCAATTTCGATGGGAGCAAAAGCAGATGGAATGGACATACTTGCTCGAATAGCATCAGGAAGATAACCTTCATCCAAGATAACGACTTTACCATTTTCGATATCTGTGGCAATGCAAAGAAAAGGGATTGGAAGGTTGTTAAAATCTTCGATATGATGAACAGAAATTGTAAGTTTTGAGATTAATGCTGATATTTTCTGTCCTGCAACAAGCCCTTTTGGCAAGCCGATTTTTCCTTCACTGATAGGAAATGAAGCAGCATATTTTTCTCTTTCATCTTTTTCTGTTAAAGAAATATTTCTCCTGGAAATTCTATCATAAATCAGCTCATTCCAATCCTGTTCTAATATGATTTTTTCTAATTCTGCAGCAGAGTAACCGATTGCATAAAGTCCGCCGATAATGCTTCCCATGCTTGTACCGGTGATGAAATCTACTTCAATTCCAGCTTCTTCGAGAACCTTTAGAACACCAATATGAGCTATTCCTTTTGCTCCTCCGCCACTGAGAACAAGTCCGATTTTCGGTCTTTCCAGATTCTGTTCTTCAGCAAAAAGAAATGAGAAGAAGATTAGAAGAAAAATTATTAAAATGGCGATTTTTATTTGATTGCTTTCTTTCATCATTTAAATCTTAAACACATAAAATTGAAACTTTATGATTTACAATAAAAAAATGGAGGATCATCATTAATCCACCACTTGTAAATTCACACCATTTTTCGTCCAAAAGGAACCAAACTCAAAGTTGCCAGTTTCAAGTGCTGTTTGGCAAAAGGAAGTCCAATAATGGTGATTGCACAAAGAATTCCGAAAACAATGTGTGTTATTGCTATCCAGAATCCTCCAATAAGAATCCAGATGATATTCATGATAATAGCCAGAAAACCTGAAGCAGATTCTTTTTCTTTGATTTCCCTTCCAAAGGGAGCAAGAGCTAGAAGAGAAATTTTTATACATTGCACTCCAAAAGGAATTCCGATAATCGTGCAGCATAAGACGAATCCGGCAATCAGATATTCTAGGAAAAGAAAAATTCCTCCTCCTAAGATAATCCATAAAATGTTTCCTAATAAACTCATATTTACCTTATTTACCCTTGCTCTACCGAAAGTCCTCGGGATATTTGCGAATGTTAGGGACTTAAGTTAATCTCCCCTTCATCCGGCAGTTACGGGATAGCTTATTTAGATGAAACCAAGACTCAAGTTCAGAGAATTAGCAAGAGATTATGAATTAACAGAAGCGAGAATATAATCTCGCTTGTTAAAATCATAAAAATTTATAGGTTAAACCGAGTGATAAGTTTTGTTTGAACTGGATTTCATCGATACATTCACCTTGGGTATCATAATCTGTTTTATTGTAGATAAATTCTAAGTAAAGATTCACATTTATCAGATTAGTAATTGATGCTGTGAAAATATTTTCCCAATTCATTCTTGAGGCTTTCCAATTATCATCTACGTCAAGATCAGATTTAGAATAATAGAGAGCTTTATAGATATTCAGTTTACTTTTAAAACCTATCTTTTCATTTGCTAATGAAGTTTTATAATCTGCAATAAATTCGATACCACCGTCATTTGTATTATCAATTTCTTCTCGTGTATTGACATATTGTTTAAAAGCACCACCAAGCCTGGTGGAAAGTTCTTGTTTCTCTTTTTTGAGCAAGATTTTTGCGGCTCCAAAACCTTCAGTAATAATTATGGGATTGTACAATTTAGCATTTACTCCAAGAGCTTCATCACCTTCATCCATAAAGTTGCTTTCGATTCTTCCACTAATATAGGGGTCAACAACAGTATTCAGGGTGAATCTTAGAACCGATTCCAGGTCGAATAAATCTGTGGTTTTTTCAGGTTCTTCCCATACTTTTTCATTGTTAGAATCAATAGATTGGCTATGGGTTTGTCCATAAGCAATTTTGAGTGTATTTTTATTGTGCAGTTTTGGATTAAGCTGTTTTTCAGCTAAGAAGTCAGCATTGAATACCCAGGAAATTGAACCATTCTCATCTCCAGCCCAATTATCGCTGTAAGCATTTTGATTCAAGGAAAGTGAAATATTTCCTTCTTTTATCCATTCTTCTGCCTGGATAAATGAGCTAAGCAAAAGAAATATTGAAATAAAAATTCCAATTTTATTCATATTATCTCCAGCATTTTAGTAATATCCAAAATTTATTACTTTTTTTTTAAATGACAAAAAAAAGGTGGGTTTGAACCCACCTAATATTTAGTTTATTAAGTTCACCAAAAAAGTTTTAGCTACAAAATCATAACTTGCAAGAGTAGAATAATAAGTAATTTCCAAAATGAAGTCGTCTGCATATCCACCAGTGGGATGTGCAATACTTAAAGTTTTATTATTATTCGACCAAACATATGCTGGATCAGGATATCCAGTAATAGTGAGAACGTTCAGGTCATTATAAATATCCACTTCTTCGGTGAAATTGATGATAATTGTTCCCATGGGAGCGATTTCATAGTAATTATCATAAACTTCCAGGTTTGTACTTTCAATATCGATTCCGGGTTGAGTTTCAAATTGCAAACCGGGAAAATCAAAGAAATTACCATCCACTGAACAACCGGATAGATTCATAAAATAAACCGTTGCCAAAAGAAGGTCTTCATCAGGAGTGATTATCACATTTGCATCAGTAATCCAGGTTATGCTTTCAAATTCTACCGGATCAGCGATATCAGAATAGAGTTCAACTTCAAAATTGTTTGCATCGATTGCTTTGTTAAATGTGATTTCAATAGCATCAGAAATTCCAAAATTGTCATTATCAAAGTTGTTTTCTATTATGAAGGGAGGATCATCGATAATGTTCAGGAAAATATTGGGAGCAGTTACAATGGTCTCCGGGAATAAAACCAGGTCAAGTTCAACAACCTCGAAACTATAAGTGCCATCAGTAAAAGGCAATGTTCTCAAAACTACCTCTGGCGTAGAGGGAAGATTTTCAAAAGTAAAAATACCGTTAATTCCGGTTGTTGAAGAATATTCTTCCGGTGAAATATTCCAGTTTTCAAAATCAGCAATCACAATAACTCCAGAAGCTAAAGCAATATTCTCATCATCAATTATGGTGTAAATCGTTCCTGTCAAACCTGCATTCAATTGATACATTTCCATATCCTGGATTTCGGTGTGATAGAAATCTTCATCAGTTGGAACATTCGTAACTCCGATTTCATCGAGAGTGGGAATTGTTACATTTATTCTTCCTACAGCAAAATCCTCGTTTCCGGAGAATGTAAGTTCATAATCACCCGGAGAGAGGTCTGTGATGAAATAATATCCAAGAGCGTTAGTTGTTGTAGTTTTTATTTCATCCTCATCAAGCCAGGTAACATCGACATTTACAAGTCTTTCATTTGTGTTTGCATCTGTCACGATGCCATGAATGGTGCCAATTACTCTACCGTCTGTTTCACCGTTTCCATAGATTTTTGTGATGTTGTCACCGCATCCGGTAAGCATAAGCAACATAATCATAGTTGAAATGAAAATTAACTTTGATTTCATTTTTTTCCTCCATTGTTTTTTTAACTCATCAACCACCTATTTAGTTTGAATTTATTATCAATAAATTTATTACTACTTATTTTCAATATTAGCAATCGCTATAAGCCATCCTGTTCTTGGAGCTGTAGCCCACACTGCATGCCAATCTTTTCCATCATAGTTAAAATTACATTCACCTGAATTCCGGTTCAAGGATGATTTTAGATTGCTGCACATAATGGCTACTTTCTGGCCTATCCACACATCATCGGAATGTAATGCGATCGTGCCGTCATCAGTGATGGCAAAAAACATCTGATCTGGCTGCAAGGGAAAAGCATCTTGTACTTCATCATTGATATTTTGCATATAAATCGAAGTTCCAAGTGCACCTTTTACTGTATCCTTCTTTATGATTGGAGCAGCAGCGATAGCCACTGTTTTGCCTGTCGATTTACTCACTACAACGGTTCCAAGTACCGAATTCCCAGTAATCAAACCGGGAAAATAGGAACGATCTTTCAGATTCTTGCTTGTAAGATCATCAACAGTAGTATAATATGAGCCATCAGGCAATAGATACCAAATCCGACCAGAATGTTCTGCTTCTTCCAGTTCAACGAGAAGGGATTTAAGTTTTTTCCACTTTCCCGAACGAGCCTCATCAGTAAAGGACAATGCTTGCAACACCAGCAAAAACTCCCCAAGACGAACATCAATGAAGCCGGCAAGGAGTTTTGTAGCAGCAACCTTGTTTATACTGGCAGTAGCATCCAATTTCGAATAACCTGGAGTATGTGCTTCACCCCAGCGCTCATTGATCTCATCGAATGTTCCGTCACGCTTTAATTCGTTCAGAGTAGCCTGCCATTGTTTCACAATGTCTGCTGAAGTATTTTTATTGAAGGCAATATACAAAGGTGTTTTCCTCAGAGTATAGATTGGCTTTAATTCGGAAGGATCAACACCTGCCTGGCGAGCCATCTGAGCCATAGTTATACTGGTTCCCACAACGAGCTCGACATTTCCGCTTTCCAAAGCTTTATAACATTCTGCATCGTTTTGATAGAGTTTCAAATTTGTTACATTGTTCTGCTGCAAAAATTGATGACGGGCATCATCCTGTACTACTCCAATTGCATTAACTGTCTTTGCCTCTTCAAGACTACTGAGGGACAAACCAGAATTTTTTAGGGTATAAAAAACATACTCATCTGATCCGATTGGACCAACCCATTGAAAAAGTTCTTCACGTTCAGTAGTTCGAAAGGTTGAATAAAGAACAATATCATTTTTAGATAGAGCGAGCTCATATCCTTCATTCCAGGGCATAAGCTGAATATCGTTTTTCAGGTTTAAGCGGGACAAAATTTCCTGCACAACTTCTGTGGACTGACCCGTGATCTTGCCCTCTTTTGATCTGAAATTGAAGGGTGCGAAATCTTCTGTGATGATCTGTAATTTTACTTGTTCGCTTTCGCTACCATAACACAGAGAAACAGCTACATTTGTGGTATTAAAAACCATCATCAATACGAATATACAACAAATGGTTAGGATTTTTTTCAAGACAGCTCCTTTAAGTTTCTTACACTACCAATTTTTCAATATTTTCTAACTAACCCTCTGTCCCTCTCCGGCAGTTACCGGAGGGATAACTTCTTTCATTTTTTCTTATGTTCCTTCTCTTTTTTTTAAGAGAAGGACACGCCTTCGCCAGCTTCGGCGGTGCAGGCAGCAGGATGAGTTAAATGAGAAAGATCAACCTTAAATTGTTTTTTAAAAGAAAAACATGTTAGAGGTTTCCTTTTTTTTCATCTTCCTATTTTTAGTCTCGTGGATAACCTTGTGCAGGTGCTCCACCCCAGCGTTCATTGATCTCATCGAATGTGCCGTCACGCTTCATTTCGTCCAGAGCATCCTGCCACTGTTTCACAATGTCTGTTGAGGTATTTTTATTGAAGGCAATATACAACGGTGATTTTTTAAAAGAATAGACTGGCTTTAAATCCGAAGGATCAACACCTGCCTGGCGAGCCATCTGAGCCATAGTTATACTGGTTCCTGCCACGAGCTCGACATCTCCGCCTACCAAAGCTTTATAACATTCTGCATCGTTTGCATAGAGTTTCAAATTCGTTACATTGTTCTGCTTCAATAATTGATGACGGGCATCATCCTGCACTACTCCAATCGCAGTAACTGTCTTTGCATCTTCAAGACTGCGGATGATTAGGTCTGAACCTTCAAGAGCATAGAACAGAAACTCATCTGATCCAATCGGGCCAACCCATTGAAAAAGCTTCTCACGTTCAGCAGTTCGAAAGGTTGAATAAAGTACCACATCAGGTTCAGATAGAGCAAGCTCATAGCCATCATTCCATGGCATAAGATGAATATCGATTTTCAGATTAAGTCGAGACAAAATCTCCTGCACAATTTCTGTGGACTGACCTGTGATCTTTCCCTCTTTTGATCTGAAATTGAAGGGTGCGAAATTTTCTGTGATGATCTGTAATTTTACTTGTTCGCTTTCTGCACCATAACACAGAGAAACGTTTACATTTGTAATAACAAAAACCATCATCAATACTAATATACAACAAATGGCTAAGATTTTTTTCAAGATTGCTCCTTTAAGATTTTTTATATTACATCTTATTCTATTTTTATGAACCTTTCATTCCTGACAAGATTTTTTTACAAATATCCTTCCTTTTCCTTTTTTTATAAATTTTCCTATGATGGATGAATCCTTGATATTGTTTTGATGGAGCTTTAAAAGTAAATCATCAGCATATTTTGCAGGAATTGCTATAAGCAAACCACCGGAAGTTTGAGCATCGCAAAGCATAATTTTAGCTGCCCGAGAAATATTATTGTCCCATTCTACGATTTCTTTTACATATTCCAGATTATTCAAAGTTCCACCGGGAACTACATTTTCCACGATTAATTCCCACGCTTCGTTTATTGTAGGAATTTCCTTCAGATAAATTTCTGCATCCACTTTGCTGGATTCTGTCATCTCTTTTAAATGTCCCAACAAACCGAATCCGGTAACATCCGTACAGGAATTAACTGGAAATTCTTTCATGATTTCTGCTGCTTTCTTGTTTAAAGTGCTCATTATTTGAATAGCTTTTTTAATGGTTTTTTCTTCAGCAAGACCTCTTTTCATAGCAGTAGAAATTATTCCCAATCCTATAGGTTTTGTTAAGATTAATGCATCTCCGGATTTTGCATCGGAATTTTTAAGAATTTTATCCGGATGAACAACTCCCAGAACAACCAGTCCGTACTTTGGTTCATTATCATCGATCGTATGACCGCCAATAATGCTTACTTCAGCTTCTTTTGCTTTATCCTCTGCTCCCAGGAGAATCTGTTTCAAGACCTCCATTGGCAATCTATTGGAAGGGAAACCCACAATATTCAAAGCAAAAAGAGGTTTCGCTCCCATTGCATAAACATCACTGAAAGCATTTGCAGCAGCAATGGCTCCAAATTGATACGGATCATCTACGATTGGTGTGAAAAAATCAACGGTTTGCACGATAGCGGTATTTTCATCGAGTTTATAAACAGCAGCATCATCCGCTGTATTTGTACCTACAATTACATTTGGGTCAAGAATTGGGTTCAAAGAAGAGAGAATTTTTTCCAGAGCTTGAGGTCTGAGCTTGCAGGCACAACCCAGTCCGGCAGTAAAGTGCGTGAGTTTAACCTTTTTAGATTCCTGCAAATGAGTTTTTTCTGAAAAAGTTCTCATTCGTTTAATCACTTTTGTAACAGCATTAATCGTTTTATCAATTTTATCTTGGGTTGTTTTCCTGCCGGTGGAAAACCTGATGGTACCCATTGCGTATTTTTCCGGTACATTCATAGCAACTAAAACAGGTGAAAGCTCGATTGAATCCGAATGACAGGCAGCTCCTGCAGATGCAGCAATTTCTTCTAATTCAGATAAAATTCCATCAGCTTCCAGGTTGAGAAAACTCAAACTGAGTGTGTTGGGGAGCCGCTTTGTCGGATGACCATTAAGTTTTATATCTTCCAGGTTTTGGATTAATCCATTATAAAGTCTGTCTCGCATTTTTTTCATATGAGTCATGTTTTTTTCAAGATTGCGTCCAGCAATTTCACAGGCTTTTCCCAAACCAACAATTTCCAGCACATTTTCCGTTCCTGCTCGCTGGTCTTGTTCATGATCCGCACCGTGCATAAATTTCTCAAGCTGGATGCCCTGACGAATATAAAGTGCCCCAATTCCTTTGGGAGCATAAAGTTTATGTCCTGCAATGGAGAGAAGGTCGACTCCAAGTTCATTGACAGCGGTTGGTATTTTTCCCACAGATTGGGCTGCATCCGTATGGAATATTATCTCATTTTTTCCGGCAATCTCAGAAATCTTTTTTATCGGCTGGATTGTGCCCACTTCGTTATTGGCGTGCATAATCGTGATGAGTATCGTCTGAGATGTAATTGCTTTTTCCAGTTCCGATAAATTCAAAATTCCGTATTTATCAACAGGAATATAAGAGATTTCAAAATCATTTTTCTCTAAAAATTTACAGACTTCAATCACAGCCGGATGCTCTATCGTGGAAGTAATTATATGATTCCCTTTTACGCGATTTGCAAAAGCAAAACCTTTAATGGCAAAGTTGTTTGATTCTGTGCCGCCGCTGGTAAAGATAATCTCTTCAGCATTACAGCTCAGGATCGAAGCAACCTGTTTACGGGCTTTTTGAATGGCTTTTTTGGTTTGAATTCCATACCAGTGCGAACTGGAAGGATTTCCAAAATGCTCTTTTAAAAAAGGAAGCATAGCATCTGCAACTTCCGGGTCGATGGGTGTGGTGGCATTATAATCCAGATAAATCGGTTTCATCTTAAAAATCCTTTATCAGAGTTTTTTATAAAAAAATCTGCTCTAAAGAAAAATTGTCTGAAATATAGACAAGTAATTTATTTTTCAAGTTGCAAAAATTATATATTGAAGATTGAATGAAAAATATCATCCTGAATCTTTATTTAGGAAAAGATGTCCTTTGGTTGCCGTGTTTCACCCGGGAATATTGAAAACGTTTTCTCAAGTTGCAATTCGCAACTCCCACCCCGAACTTTTTTTCTGTGTCATTTGGTATACAATTTCCCCAAATACAAATCGTATATTTTCACACTTTTTCAGGTATTAAGCCAATCTAAATTATTTAACCCTGTGTAATAAAAGTAACTACTTTTCTAATTTTTTATCATTTAAATTCTTGAAATAAAAATACTTCTTGACACTTTTCATCAATTTTTGCTTTAAATGGTTGTAATAAAAATCGTCCCACATTATTTAAAATCTTGTGGGAGGAATATATGAAATTCAAAAATCAATTTAAAATCATTATTATTCTATTCATCATCTTAGTAAATCTTTTCGCAATTAAGGAAACTTCAGAGTTCTTATCGAAATTAGAACTTAATACTATCGCTATCTGTAATGCTCAAGCTTTTGTAGATTTGAATGTTACCCTACAAATTGATGTATTGAAACAATTGTAAATGAATGTCAAAGAGAAGGAAAACATTCCGTTATCTGGAATGCAGAAAATAAAAGTTCCGGTATTTATTTTTACAGGATAAAAACCGGAACTCAAACAGCAACAGGCAAATGCCTATTAATAAAATAAAGGAGGCGATCATGAATTCAAAAACCATCGTTATTTTAGTCTTTACTCTTTTTTCTTTAGTCTTTATTCACGCTCAAGAAACAATTGTTGATACAATTTTTGTAGCAGGAACACCATTGACAGGTGAGATAAGTAACTTCAATTACAACTATGAACTTCAAGTTGATTTTCTTGCATTAATTATGGGTGATACCGGTATGCCCTGGATACCACCATATGTGCCAAATGCAGTTTTTAGGTCATATCTGACTTTTATATTAGATAGTTTAAGTATTGGAAGTGAACCGGATTCAATAAAATTGAGATTATGGACACACGAAAATTATCTAGTAGGAAATGACATTTTTGGAGAATGGCCGGTTTGGGATATCCCTGGCGGAGATACGATAAAATGCTGTGTCGATCACGTAGATTTTGGCTATTCTCTTGATATTGGAGATTGGACTGCCGGTGATTATGGTGATCCACAGACCCTGGAAACAAAATGTGCTTTCATAAGCCTTGAAGTCTATAGCCCAGAAACAGGTTATATCATTGTTGATGTAACTAACCAGGTTATAAATGACATTGAAAATGAAAGAAATAAATCTCAGTTTAGAATAGGATTTGAAATCAATACCGATGGTGATAGTCTGTATGATTATATTCAAATATGTAATGTAACACCAAATTTAGCTCATAAACCTTCATTACTATTTTATTTATCTGATTCTACTTATGTAATTGAAGAGTACATAACAGAATTTGCTAATGATATGATAATTATAGAAAACTACCCAAATCCTTTCAATCCAAAGACAAAAATATCCTATCAAATTGCTAATCCGGGAGCAATTAAACTTCAAATCTACAATATCAAAGGACAGTTAATTGAAACACTTGTAAATGAATGTCAAAGTGCAGGAATGCATTCCGTAGAATGGAATGCGACAAAACAAAGTTCCGGTATCTATTTTTACAGGATAAAAACCGAAACTCAAATCCAAACAGGCAAATGCCTATTATTAAAATAAAGGAGAAAATCATGAAAAGAGCAGTTTTAGTTTATACCGTAACTTTCTTATTAATTGGTATCCAATTAATTGGAGAGAATTATTTTGAAGGAGAATTAAACATCAAAGTCCAAACGCCATTTGAAACAATATACATAAATAATGGAATTATAGTTACCGAACAAAATTGGTTTAACGATTTATCCGAAGAATATCAGATAGATGAACTCGAACAGATTCTTCAATCAGATAATCCACCCCATAACCAGTGGTTTCATTTGGAATTTCCCGAGAATTTTGAAGTTAATGATGTTAAGAATGATTTTGAATATCAAGCTGAAGTATTAATTGCAGAACCTTCATTTATTTATCAATTGTTTGAAGCACCTGATGATGAACTATATTCATATCAATGGGCATTAACTAAAATCCAAGCTGAAGATGCATGGGATATTGAAACTGGTAGTGAAGAGATTATTGTGGGAGTCATTGACAGTGGAATCGATTTGGGTGATCCTGATGAAATACCCATTCCAAGTTTTGATGATCCTCATCCTGATTTGGATAATAACATCCTAAAAGATGAAAATAATAATGTAATTGGAAGAAACTTTAGAGATCCTGATTTTCCTTTTACACCTTTTGATGAAAGGGGGCACGGAACACATGTTTCCGGTATATTTGCTGCAGTAACCAACAATATTATTGGTGTAGCTGGTTTAGCAGGGGGTTGGAACCAAAGCGGTGGTGTTAAAATAATGCCTGTAAAAATTTTTACTTCAAGCGGATTTACATCACATTATTTTATCGCACGAGCAATTAAATGGTCAGCAGAGAATGGTTCTGATATAATCAACATGAGTTTGGGTGGTCCGGATTTTTCTCAACTTGTTTATGAACAGATACAATATGCTGATGGTTTAGGAATCATGCTTATAGCATCAGCAGGGAATACCCCCAATGAAGTACCTAATTATCCAGCATCTCATGATGAAGTGATAGGTGTTGTTTCTACTATTGATTCAGATGAAATATCCGGTTTCTCTACATATGGTTATTGGACTGATATTTCAGCGCCTGGTGGGTATGATTTTCCTTATAATAGACCAGAAAATATTCTTTCTACAACCCCTCACTATTCAAATTTTTATTATCATGCAAATTTTGAACCAGGTGAAGATGAATATATAGAAATGAATTATGGATATATGGCAGGTACTTCAATGGCAGCACCATATGTATCTGGTTTAGCAGCATTAATAAAATCTCACTTTCCTGAAATAACCAGTGATGAAATAAGAGGAAGGATTCTTGGAACTTCCGATGATATTTACGAGATTAATAATGAATATCTTGGTAAGATGGGTTCCGGAAGAATTAATGCATATAGAGCTTTAATAGAGGATGAACATCCTAATATTTGTCTTCAAAGCATTACAATAGATGACGAAGATGATGGAATTCTTGAATATGGAGAGACTGCTGAAATCATTATTGAATTAAAAAACTGGTGGATAGAAGCTCAAAATGTTACTGGAGTTTTAACAACTGATGATACATCAATAATAATTTCTGATAACTTATCAAGCTGGGGAAATATTGGTAATGAGGAGATAGAATCCAACATTAATGATACTTTTCTTATTACTGATAATAGTAGTTCACCAAGATTGGTAGATTTTACTCTTCATCTCTTAGCAAATAATATGCAACCTAAAGATATTATATTTCGAATCTATGTACATCCTAATACAAATATTCCATTAGTAGATCTTGATTTAGGAGTAGATGAAGAAATTACAACAGAGTTAGTTACAACTGATATAGATAATGACAATGTGAGTGAGATTATAGTTGGAGCATCTAATGGTAATGTTTATATTTATGATCATCCGGGTCTCCCAATAATATTAAATACTGGAAATAATCCTGTTCTATGCACTCCGGCTGTTGCTGACCTTAATAATGATGGTTTTAAAGAAATTGTTGTTGGTAATGTTGTTGGTAATGATGAAAGCGAGATATCTGTCTGGGATAAAGATGGTAACCAGATTTATCTTTTTCAAAATATTATCGGGGCATGTAAAAACTCTATAGTATTGGAAGATGTAACAGGAGATGGAAGAATGGAAATAATTTTTACTACTTTAGAATCATCATCATCAAATTATTACCTTTATGTAATTGAGCCATTAGAAGAAAATATATGTTCAGAGTTAACAGGTATGCCAGTATTTGATTTATTTATTACTCCATTAGCTGTTGCAGATGTGAATCAAGATGGTATTAAGGAAATATTAATACCAGTAAGAAAAACAGGTGATCCTGGTTATCCTTACGAATTAAAAGTTTTCAAAGTAAATGAATCTTTTGAATTAACCGAATTATGGTCATTTAGTTATGGTTCTCATATAACACTTCCAATTTCAGGTCCTATAATAGCCGATATTGATGAGGACGGTGAGATAGAAATCATTTTACTATTAAGAGAAAATTCTATTGGTACTATATTAGCATTACATTATGAAAACGATATACCATACTGGATAAATGATAATATTGACATGCATGAATACTTTCGTAATCAGGTTTGTATTGCAAATATAATTGATGAAAATCCGGGTTTAGAAATATTAATTTCAAATAACCAGGATGTCCTTTTATTCGATTGTACAGGTCAACAAATACCAAATTTCAATCTTAATGATACAGATATTTTTTCGAGATCAATATCAGATATAAATTCTAACTCCAATCAAGAGTTACTTTTCTTAGGATTGAACACCTTCTTTGTAACAGATAATTCTGGGCTTGAATTATCTGAGTGGCGAACGAATGATAATTATGTAAGTTTATCAGTTGATAAAGTTGTTGAGTATGACAATAATAATGTTGTTTTGATAACTAATGATGGCAAAATATTTGCATTTCCCTTAAGTTATAATACGAATTCAATTACCGAATGTTCACAATACCTGAACAACTCCCGCAATACAGGTTCTTATTACCAACCCTTACCAGAGGAAATCAATGAAAATATCACCTTAAAACATGACACAGTTATCGATAAAAACATCAAAATACTACCTGGTAATACATTAACAATAGAAGAAGGAACTGAAATAAGATTTGAGAAGTTTAAATCTTTTAATTTTAAAGGAATTTCTGACATGCCTAATCCAGGCGGTTTAGACTGTATTGGAACTGAAGCAGACTCAATCAGATTCGGTGGATTATGCAGTAATGAAATCAAAAATTACTGGAATGGCATAACTTTTAATAATAATAGAACTTCAGAAATAGAGCATTCAGTAATTCAAAATTCATGTACTGGATTGATTTATAACGATTATGGGTGGCATAATTTAAATTCTAATAGAATATCAAACAACCATGTAGGTATTCGCTTCTATAATTCTTCTAACCCTAATATTATAAAATATAATTCTATAAACAACAATAATACCGGTGTTTTCTGTCATAATAACGCAACTCCGTTATTTGCCCCTGATGGCATAAACTCATTTTATAATAACCAAACCGGCATATATGTTTGGAATTCAAATCCATCTTTGCAAACAGGACATAATAACCTTTATGATAATAGCCTTTACAATATGACACTTAGAATGTTAGATTGGCGAGTTATGGCAATACATAATTGGTGGGGTGGTGATGGATATGAATATATAACCGGTACTTTGGACCCGGCAGATTTTGTAACTTTTATTCCTTGGGATAGAGAAATAAATATTGTCCGCGGAAGATCAGATACCTTAACTGTTTTTCAAGAAGCTTGTATTTTACTTTCTAACTTTGATTATATTTTAGCGTCTGATCTTTTTAAAGAAGTAATTGAAGATAGTCTCGAGACAATTGAAGATCCTATATCAATAGCTTGTCTTTTTACATGTTATATAGAATTGGGGAATATCGAGCTCTTCGGGTTGTATATCGATGAGAGATTGACGTTTTCACCATCTACTGAACTTCAAGAATTTTTCTTGCATTACAAAGCTATGGTTAATAGAGCATTGGAAGATTACAATGATGCAATAATTCACTATGAAGATATCATTCTGAATAATCCATCTTATGCAGATTCGTGCTATGCAGTAATCGATGTCGGTAATACATACCTGGAAGCTAACGGACGAGCAACAGGCAGGTTAATGTATTTGCAACCTGAATCTTTCGAAGCGCATTATAGAACGACTCAATTGCTTTTGGAGTCAATCATAACAGGTAATCATATCCAAAATAATGCACCTCAATTGCAAAAGTGTGTATTGCATAATAACTATCCAAATCCGTTCAATCCTGAAACAACCATTTCTTTCTCAATTCCTGAAGAAAGCAAAGTAGAACTTACAGTGTATAACATCAAGGGCCAAAAAGTAAAAACACTAACAAAAGATGTATTTGAAAAAGGATTTCATAAATTAATCTGGAATGGAAAAGATTCGTCCGGGAAGGAAGTCGGTTCAGGAATTTATTTCTATAAGCTAAAAGTGAATGGAAAAGATGAATCTGTGAGGAAATGTTTGCTTTTGAAATGAGATAATTCAAACAGAATAGAAACTTGACTTATCCGGCAACTGACGGATGAGTTAAGTTGAGATGTTTCAGCGAAGTAGAAAACTTAAGTCAAGTCATCTAAAGTTAACTTAACTCAAGTTTTCAGTAGTTCAAAGAGAGGGATAATGTCATTATCCCTCTCAGGTTTTTGAATAAAGATCTCTTCTGCTTTTTGCTGTCGGAATTTGGGCTTTTCTTCTTTTGTGAAAAGGAAAAAACCATTGAAAAGGTCTACTTGAAAGAGTTCTTGCATTTGACTCTTTCAGTGTTGGAAAACGATAAAGGTTTATGAAAGAAACCTTGAAAGGGCTGAGCGGGAAGAATCTCTGAAAGAAGCCTTTTCAAGGTCAATTTATTAATCCGTGTTTACAATAAATTTGTTGAAATGTTCAAAAATATCTTTTGGCAAACGATTGGGTTTCGTATTTTTGATAAAGACACCTTTGACGATAGCTCGATTGCATAATTCATTTTTGGAATTGAATATTTCCTGTTTCCAGGTTGCTCTCAGTCTGGTCGATTCGATAATGTAAGAACTAACTGTAATAATTTCTCCCATTTGAATCGCTTTAATAAATTCAAGTTCAAGATTGATCAGGAAAATGCCGATATTTCTTTCGTTCAATTTTTGTATGGACATTCCCATCTGGTCTAATGCATCTGAACGTGCTTCTTCATAAATGTGCAGATAAATCGCATTATTAAGATGTCCGTAAATATCGCACTCATAACCAAAGATTTTTCTATTATATTCCATTTGCTTCCTCAAATATGATTTTTATGGATTTGAATAAAATTCGGGAAAAGATTGTTTTAAGTTTTGTGAAATAATATTTGCAGTGTAAATATGTCCGTCTTTATTCCAGTGTCCATCAATTATGTAATATAGTTCTGGTCTTTCCTTTTTTGAAGGAATTTGTATGATTGGAAAGTCATACTTTGCAAATAGGTCCTCTAATACATCAAACTTTCTTCCGGAAATTCCGACTAAAATAATCATCATTTGCCACTCTTTTTTCTGGCAAAAAGAGAAGCATTCATCCAAAATCTTCAATGTTAATTTTTCACGATAAGAAAGCTCGACATTGATTTTATCTTTTACTGCTCCTGTGGGTTTATACGACGGTTTTATTCTTGCTTGTCTTAGAAGTCCGATCAAATAAGAATATGGTACAAAGGGAACAAATTCGACAATTTTTTGTACTTTCCGGGCTAAACCGGGTGGAGCAACTTTAAGTTCCTGTAATTCTTCAGAAGACGAGATTTTGAAAAGATTTTCTATCTTATTCTCATCGAAGTCATTTCCCATGATCTGAAATACGATTAGTTCAGGATTATATTTTTCTGCCTTTGTTTTAAGAAATTTCAACCAGCGTCCATTCCCATTATCACCCATTCCGGCATTTATTACAGAGTCATCGTTGGAAAAATCCTTTCGAATAAGAGCAGGAAATTCTTCATCATCATTTACGCCATATCCCAAAGTAAAAGAATCTCCCAGAAAAATGATATTTCGATTTCCAATAGATTCAATTTCCGGATCGCGAAAACCCAGAGAGTTAAAAGATATTTTCATGGTAAATTCAGGTGTAAAGCGTTTAGCAGAAAAATCTGTTTTATTTGTTTTACCAAATACAGGATCATAAACCGTAAAAGACGGACCAACATTACGTACAGGTATAAAAACTCTGACGATAAGTTCGCAGATAATCAAACATAAAAGAATAATTGAAAATAAAAGCAGCAAATTTTTCCCAAAATGTTTTTTCTTAGATTTCATTTTATCTCACATAATTTATATTGCTATACAACTTTAATTCAAATGATTTGGTGTCAATAAAAACAACAAAGAGCTGTTTCGAGTTGTAAGGAGCTTGCAACGACGACTCGAGGTAGATTCTTTGTCTCGACTCGTCGTTCCTTACGATTTCCCCGCTATCAGCAAGCTGATAGTTCCATTAAGATGAAATGTATCAACTTCTCCCAAGATTCCTGCCGGAACTTAGGACAAGTTTCTGTAAGACTTGGCACATGTCGAAGATCATGTGCTAAGTCGGGAGATAATGCAAAATATCAGCATTTATAATGAAAATTATAAATCCTTTATTTTTAGGAAGTTAGAGTGCGGCTTCATAGGAGTCGGAAGGACCCCATTTTTTAAAATTATTGACATATTTCTTGAATCTACTTACTTTTATTTTGATTTTAAGATTCATCAATTTTTATCTGTGTATATCTGTGAATACCCGCTTGCCAAGCCATAGTCTTGACGACGGCTGGTGAGCGAAACAGTGTCGTTTTAAATTTAAGTCATTTCGCAATTGAGGGTAAAATGAGATATTCAAAAAAGAAGTTTAAAAGTTTTTCATTAGAAAAGCAAATTAAAGTTATTCTGGAATTCATCAGGGAAATCGAGAGAAATTGGCATGATGAAACTCTCAGGTTTGAATTGCTCAATAATTTTCTGGATTGCATAAATCTCGCAGAGAAAGAACTGAAAATCCCTACACTTCATAGTTTTTCTGAAATTGTGAAAAAAGATTTTAATATCAAAAAAATGTCTTTGAGAGAGTTTTTGAATTATTCAATTCCATTCGAGCAAAACTATAAGAATGTAAAAGATAATGATTTTTTGGTTCTGAAAAATGACGGTACAAATATTTCCAGAAATAAAATTCCGCTTTATCTCATTTTAGATAATCTTCGTTCATCTTTTAATATTGGTTCCATTTTCCGAACTGCTGAATGTTTAGGAATTTCGGAAATTTTTCTCTGTGGGTATTCTGCAACACCGAAAAATAATAAAGTGAAAAAAACAGCTATGGGAACTGAAAAATATGTGGAATGGAAATATTTTGAGAAAACAGAAGATGCAATTTCATATTTGAGAGATAAAAATATTAAGATTTTTGCTGTAGAAACAACAACAAATTCAAAATCAATTTATGAAGTTGAATTCCCCTCAAAATGTGCCTTGATTTTAGGAAATGAAGCGCTTGGGATTTCAGAAAAAATTCTGGATTGGGCTGACGAAATTATTAACATCCCGATTTCAGGATGGAAAAATTCTCTGAATGTGGGAGTTTGTTTTGCTGTGGTGGCTTTCGAAATTAAAAGGCAGTGGAAGTAGCACTGACCTTCTGAATGGTTGAGCTTGTGAAACCTTCAGAATGGATGGGAAACAAATGTTAACCGTTGCGAAGGTCTCGTTCCTCAACCGTTTGCAAGGTTTACTTTATTCTTCTTTCTTCTTTCTCTCGATCTTGAAAAATTTTGCTCCATCTTTTTTGATAAGTTTATATCTTAAAAGCGAATCCAGAATAAATTTTGCAAAATATTTATCAGATTGAAAATGGCAATCATCCGGGAAACTTTTTTTCATTTCCTGAGTGCTGGTTCTATCTAAGATTTCCAGCACATCATCAAAATTGATGCCTTTGTCAGTTATCTTCTGAAAGACTTTTTTTTCTATCGGGCGCATTTTTTCTCCTAAAAACTTGGACAAAAAGGAAACAGGTTAGAATATTGTCAAAATTATTTATAAAAGGTTTTTGATTGTGAAAAGAGCATTGATAATCACCTATTATTGGCCTCCAAGCGGTGGCTCCGGCGTACAGCGTTGGCTTAAGTTTGTTAAGTGTCTTCCAGGATTTGGTTGGATGCCAACCGTGATTACAACCGAAGATGGTGATTATCCTGCAATTGATGAATCTTTATTGAAGGATGTTCCCTCGATAATAAAAGTTATTAGAACAAAAACGCCAACTTTCGGTAAACTATTCCAAAAAGTAATTGGGGAAAAAGTTCCTTACGGAAGCCTGAATACAGATAAAGATGATTCTTTTTTGAGGAGAATTTCTATTTGGATGAGATTAAATTTTATAATTCCTGATGCACGGAAAATCTGGAATAAGCAAGCTTTTCAAGCTGCTACAAAAGAACTGCAATCCACTAAATATGATGTTCTGATTACCACCGGACCTCCTCACTCGACCCATTTGGTCGGATTGAAATTAAAGAAGAAATTCAAAATCAAATGGCTGACTGATTTCCGTGATCCCTGGACGAAAATGGGTTATCTGAAAAATGTGAAAAGGTGGAAAATATCAACTTTTTTTGATAGCATTCTGGAAAGAAAAGTAATTGATAATTGTGATTCTGCTATTGCTGTATCAAAGAAAATTATGGATGATTTTAATAATATCAACAAAATCCATCTCATCACAAATGGATATGATTACGAAGATTTTAAACATATTAAAATACTTAAACATAACAAAAACTTTACTTTAAATTATTTTGGAACGATCCCTTCGGAATCGAGTCCTATTCCAATCTTAAAAGCTGTGAATCTTTTGTACGAGAAAAAGATAAACAACATCCATCTCAATTTTTATGGAAATGTGAGTGATGTTGTGAAAATAGAATTAAAAGAATATGATGAAAATAATTTGATAACTTTCCATTCATATTTTCCTCATAATGAAATGTTGAATTTACTGGTTAATTCTTCAATCCTGCTGCTCATAATCAACAAAGTGAAAAACAACAAAGGTATTCTAACAGGAAAAATATTTGAATATATCGGTTCTGGAGTTCCTATTTTAGGAATCGGACCTGAAGATGGAGAAGCAGCACAAATCCTGAAAGAAACTGAAAGCGGAAAAATGTTCTTTTATGATAAAATAGAAGAGATAACGGAATTCATCGAAGAAAAATTTAATGATTGGAAAAATAGAAAAAAGAGAATAATTAATAAAAAAGTAGAAAACTACAGTAGAATAAATCTAACAAAGAAATTAGCAGAAATTCTAAATAAAATATAAAAAAACCTGTCATCCGGTTTTCGTCAGATAACAGGTTTTATTTTTTTATCTTTCTTACTTAATCAATCCTAAACATTCTCCGAGGAGGAATTGGATTCTTCCGATAAGAAGTGAAATACGCGCCATAACCGTGTATCCGAAAGACGCACCAAAGCCCACCATCATATACCAGATGCCAACATTGGAGATTTTACCGTAAGTTCCTTTGTGTTCCTTGGAGAAAAAGAAATACATAAGAATCGTGACAACTCCAATGAAGATCAAAATTGTATTAATGTTATCCAAAGGCAGCATGGTGCTTCTCATCTGAACCAGAACTCGTGCGTTCAGAGACATTGGCACGAACATTCCCACTATTGCCATTCCAAAAACAATGGGATACCTGGAAAGCCAACTGAGATTCTTACTGAATCTGAAAATATACAAAACACCCATCAGAGTTGGAATTATTATTAAGAATTTGTTTTGCAGGAATATAGGTCTGTAAACATAAGGAATAAATGCATTTTCGTAAACGAGTGGTATGGCATATCCCATGGAAACACCAACGAGTAAAGATTCGGCAAATTTATAGAACGGATTATCTTTGTATAAAAATGAAAAGATACAAAGGGTTAAGAAAGCTGCTACTATATTACTTATTGTTCCAAACATGGTTCCTCCTATCCTAACTCTTTATTTTTGCTTTTCCGGCTCACAAAATAACCGATATTACCAAGGATAATAAATACAATTATCATGATATGAGCAACAGATTGAGCATTCATGCCGATTCTGGCAGTTTTAAATTGATATGGTATATTTTTGTCAGTTATTGGAATCCAGGTTTCTTTGACGATTTCTTTACTGAAAACAACATTGTTTGAAGCAAAGACATCAACAAGTTTTTCATATTCTGCAGCACCTTTCAATCCGCCCAACATGCCAACGAGCTGACCGGTTTGTAGGAAAGGATAATTTTCAGCAGCCATCACAGCAGTTATTCCTGCCCCGATATTTGCTCCGAATTTTACCCTGGCATAAGTAATCCAGGTTTGAACGCTGGCAGAAGCTGAGAAATCTATGACCAGGTTCAATTCATTGTAATTTTTCAAATTTTTCATGATTTCCAGGTTTTCAACTTTTCTTCCTTCCGAATCGGTTTCTACTGCTTCTGCAATGTCTTCTCCCATTCCCAAAAGAATCGGCAGGAATAGAGCATAAGGTTTATATCCGAAATTACAATAATCGACACCTGATTGCACATCAAAACCGCCCACTTCTTTTGCTGTGTTGATGGCGTAATCTATAAGAGGAGCAGCAGTGGGCAGGAAACAAATAGTGAACACCTTGATATTTCTTTCAAAGCAGTGTCTTAAAATAGACACTTCCATTGGGAAAAGTTCCGGCATTGTGGAAGCATCGTGCATGAAGCACATTAAAATAGCTCTATCTTCTCTTTCGGTGAATGAATCCACCTTCTTATAAAGATTTTCTACAGGTTCAGTTATATATGTTTTAGAATTAAACGGAATAAGCAGGGGGATGATGATAGCTAATGCAACTACGATGTAGATATATCGTCGGTCTAAATTTTGCATTCTATCCCAGAAGATGTTTTTATTATTACTCATCTTAATCACCTCCCAGATATTTTCGTTCAATTCCCAAAAGAATTTTGAGCGATGTAGCTGTGATTCCCAAACCTACACCAAGAGTAATTGCTCTTTTTGAAGCAAGGTTAGGAACGTTAAGAATCCATTTGGAAGTATCTGGAATCCAATGTGAAATCTGGGCTCCTAAGGGAACCTGACCTAACATAACAATTACTGCTGCAAGTAATAGCACAGTGGCTTCAACAGAGCGAGCGCGGAAAGCTTTATAAGCAGCAGAAGCAATATAAAATGCCAGCAAAGAAAACATGGTTGCACTCATTGGCATTTGTATGTTTTTGAAAAGCCACATATAGGGAGTTCCTTCTCTTGTGCCCCACATAAATCCTACAAAAGCAGTTATCAACAATCCGCCTAAAGTTACAAAGCTGTATTGCCAGTTGGCAGTTTTACGTTTAATTTTTGTTGAATGTACCATAAAGAGACTCATAATTCCCAACAAAACCATGAAGGGTGATATTGCTTTGGACCAGGTTTGCCACCATTCGTAAAAATCTTCTGAAATTTTATGTGGAACAAATGTATGAACAACAAACAAAAGTCCGAGACCTATTACTATTAATAATGGAATTTGTCTTTTCATCTATCCTCCTACTTCTCTGGGAATGCATTCATCAGGAAGGTTAAATGCACACTCGAAAGTATAGTTCCTGAAATGATAAGTATTAGAATTAATAATTTTGAATAATCCACACCTTTTAGAGTACCCAACTGCATTGGCTCTCTGGCAAGATAAGCAGAGGCAGCATAAAGTTCTTCACCAATCAAAGTATAATCGCAAGTGGTGATAAAGAAAGGAAGCTGAGTTGGAGCATCTGTTCCGGCAATTTGAATTGCCCCGGTTGTGTTTCCGGTTTCAGTCATCAGAAGAGCTTCTGCCCAGAACATTCCCATAAAGAAGTTGGTCGCTGTTTTTTCGCGAACCATAATACCATTAACACCGGCAACAAACGGGAATTGAGCAGTTGTAATAAAGAATACGCTCGTTTTATCGTAAGTATCCGGTCGTCCTGCTTCGTAATGTGCTTCTTTAACGATTTCCTGAGCAACAGGTAGAACCAGGTAATCACGGCAGGGGACAAGAATTTTTGTGTCATATTCAGCAGCTTTTTTGGCAACTCGTCCCAAAATTGAAAGACCGGCAAGAGTTGCCACATCGGTGATTCCGGATGTTCCGGGAACAAACAGGATAGGTTTTCCCATTTCTGTTGCTCTTCCGATTGCATTATCAATTTCCTCGATTCCTGCAATTGGTCGCACAAAAAGATCGTGTCCCTTTTTTGCTTTTCCAATCATAAAGAAAACAAATCCTCCGAAAATAATTGTAGCCAGAAAAGCTGGAAACATAGTAGTTTTGAACCAGTTGGGAATGGGGAAGAAGTGATCTTTACCAAAACCTTCATAAGAAATCAGAGCAATGTTTTTTTCCACATCAACCGGTTTTGCATCTTCATTGATATAAATAGGAGTTTCAGTGAAATGACCTTTGTCATCGCTTTTTACAATTTTATATTCAAATGAGTTTTTGGCAATATGACGAGATTTATCGAGGTACTTGATGCGAGCTTTAGGATTGGAAAAAGAAGCTGCTTCTTTGGAGATAGGATAATTAGCAAGAAGGTCAAACAGGTTTTGATAGTGTTCGATTGCATCATCAGCTTCTTTGATTTCTTCTTCGGTTTCCAAAGTATCTTTGGATGCGGTATAATCGGCGATTTGTTCTTTGTATCCTCTCAGAGTTTTCTCAACTTCGGAGGGATACAGGTTCGAGCGAATTGTGTTTTCTTGTTCTCCATCCATCCTAACTGAGAAAGCCGGAGAAACATAGATCAGACCTTTATCAGCATCAAATTTTGTGGTTATTTTGAAATGAACATTTTTATATCGTATATTGTCGTAAAGCTCTCTTTGCGAACCTGTGATTTTCTTGGATAAACGAAATTCTTCATCAGTATAATTACGTTTATAAACGTAGTAAGAGTATTTGTAAATATCTTCTTTGCTTTCGCTAAAATACAAAATTCCAGGTGTAAGAGATTTTGTTTGGTCATTCCAGGAAATATCTTGATAAAACACATAATTGTCACCAATTGGATTATTGCATTTCAATGTTATTTCGAAGTTTAAAGATTCAGTATTGGGAGGAATTCTGATTTTCAATTTATTATCTTGATAGAATTCATTTATTTTTTTTATCTCATTTCCCGCATCATCGTAAACAGTGAAATAGATATTCCTGATCTTATAATGCTCATTTGTCATAGTATCATAATTGACCAGCAGTTTGGTTTTTTCTTCATTTAAGTATGATGAATTGGTAAGGTAAACGACAGGTTTTCCCCAGGAAACATAATTGTAATCACCTTTATCATTCTTGCCATCCACAACTGTAAATGGTGGGATTTCGGGAAGCATATCAGGATACACTATTTCCGCAGCTTTGACTTCGGAGAATGTCTCATAATTGGAAGTATCAAAAAGTGAAAACACAAAATAGTAATCTTGGATATTATTAATATCAATCTCAAGATCAACATCGAATTCTTGTCCCAAAACTTCATTTTTGTAAATTTTTTCACTTTTGATTTTTCCATCAACAATATCCAGATGAACAGTTTTTGAACCAGTGTATGGATAACCGGCATACCTCATAAAAATGAGTTCAGCGGGATTTTCAAACTTAGGTTCATATTTTACAACTGTCGAATCCAGCTTTATTGCCAGATTATTTTCTTCGATCAACTTTTGCTCTTTCTTGTATTCCTGAAATTTATCCAGCTCATCTTTATCCAAAATATATAAACAATGGTAGTAAATATCATCAGTGAAAATTGGTAATGACCATTCAAATTGAAGCCGATTTGTGTCTTTTACAAAAACCGGATAGAATTCTTTGGTTTCCTCAGGAGCATTCTCTCTTGGGATTCCCATTACAGGTTCTGCGTGAGGAAAATACTTGCGTGCCTCATTAACTGCGAATACAGTGTAATAATATTCTTTGTCATCAAGCAGCTTCTTGGCAAGCTGTCTGAAATTACGCAGTTTCAGGGCAGCATAAACAGTAGTATCTTTCTCCGTCACAACTTCGATTTTCCTGTTTTTGTAATAGTAATCTTTTTCAGGAATAACAGTTAATACACTGTAGTTCTTAAATTGAGGTCCGGTAACTGCCAGATCGCGAGGATACCTTCTGTAAAGAGGACTGTCTTCTGCCTGTTTTTTCTCTTTTTTAAGTTTTCCCGGAGCCTGGATATCTAGAAAGTAATTGTAGGCGGTGTCATAAAAATACATCAAATCACCCGCAACTCCGGTTTTCACATTTACATCGATTCTTCCGATATAAAAAAGAGAATCCGGCGTAACACCGCGATAAATGCGGTATTCGATGATTCTCTTTTCTTTTGATAATGGTTTCCAACTAAGTACCAATCCCGACCCGTCATCATTCGGGATGTCATTCACTTGCAGATTTTGAACGATGTACTCTGAGTCGTCTAAAGCTGCGTGGGAGGAGATTGGCAAAAACAGGAAGCTGAAAACCATCAAAACCAGAAAAAAAGAAGTTTTGAAATGGTTTAACTTCATAAATTTCTCCTTTAATATGGATTTTATACTAAAAAAATCCTATCAAAAACATTAAGTATAAGCTTTATTGTCAATGTTAAATTATATCATACTTTTTATTGCTTCCAAATAAGGTATAAATAGCGAGCTTTTAAGAGCTTCATTTATAAAAAAATAGTTTTAATTCGTTTTGGTGGAACTCATAATAAAATTGTGGCTAATCCCAAAAAGGAAGCAAAACCACCAATATCCGTGAGCATAGTAATGATCACACTGGATGCTAATGCCGGGTCTATTTTCAGACTTTTCATGATTATCGGAATGAGTGAACCGACCAAACCTGCAATGAACATATTGCAGATCATTGCTGTTCCCAAAACAACTCCCAACATGATATTACCTTTCAGCAAATAAGCGATCAGCACAGCAGCAGAACCGATCAAAATTCCGTTCACAATTCCCACAGTAATTTCCTTAATAATTGCTCTGAAAGTATTATGTATAGTTAATTCACCCAGAGCAATTCCTCGTGTTATCACAGTTAAAGTTTGAGTTCCGGAATTTCCACCCAAGCCGGCAACAATTGGCATCAACACAGCCAGAAATGATAACCTGGCAATTGTCTGTTCAAAGATTCCGACCACACTGGAAACCAGGAGCGCTGTAAATAAATTCAAAGTGAGCCAGGGAAGTCTTTTCTTAACAGAACTTAAAGGACTGGTAAAAACTCTATCTTCGCTTTCCAGTCCCACCATTTTATACACGTCTTCCGATGCTTCTTCATCGATAACATCGATGATGTCGTCCACTGTGATACGACCCAGCAAATGATGCTCTTTATCCACCACGGGGAGAATGTAAATATCATATTTACGAAAGATGTGTGCCACCTGTTCCTGGTCCAGATCTACTTGGGCTGAAATTACATTCTTATCCATGATATCCTTTGCTTTTCTCTGTGGTTTTGCCAAAAGCAGGTGAGTCACTTCCAGGAGTCCTATTAATTTATTGTCATTATCTACCACAAAAATGTAATGAATATTCTCGACTTCTTCATAATTTTCACGGATATATTCAATTATCTCATCGCGTTTCATTTCCTGGTTAGCAGCGATGATCTCGGTCTGCATCAAGCCGCCGGCAGATTCTTCATCATATTTCAGAAGTTGCTTGATATCCTCGGAATCTTCTTTGTCTATCTTTTCCAGAAGTTCTTTAGAAACATCATCTTCCAGTTCTCCGATTATATCTGCTGCTTCATCTGTCTCCATTTCATCAATGATCTTCACCAGACGGTTCTGCTGCATTTTTTCCAGGATATCTTCTCGCAGTTCATCATAAAGGTCAGGAAGAACATCAGACGCATTTTCGTCATTCAAAAGAGAAAAAGCTGTGAACTGGTATTCGGAAGGGAGTTCATTTATAATCTGGGCAGAATCAGCAGAATGTAACAGGTTAATTTTTTCTTTTAACCGGTTTTGCTGATTATTTTCAAAATATTCCAGTATTTGATTATAAGTCATCTTCAACATAAACCAACCTCCTCAAAAAGGATTGATTTTAAAATTATGAATACGATTTTTTTGTCTATTAAATTTTAATTTCATCCTGAACTCCAACCCGAATAAATCCAGCTTGAAGTCCGGTCCAACAGTTGTAACCTTGGCAAGCTTTTCCACAGTTCTTGAATTGTTGCTACAATTTTTATTTTCGCATATAATTTCTATTAGTTACTTAATTCTAATATTCTTACACTTTTTGGCAAAAAAATATTTTTAGCAACTAACAAACACTAACAACAACGAACTTTTTTCATTTTTTGTTAGATATTGTTTGTTTTGCCTGCCGTGTCGTAGTGTAACAAAGACAGGTTCGTTGCAAATTTTTTGGTTTCGGTTTATCCGATTTAGGTTTAAAAAAATCTTTACAAAAAAAACATCAAATCAAATTTAGACCTAAGTAATAGGTCATATGACCTAAAAAGAAGGTCTTATGCTGGAAGTTTTGTTAGGTTCAATAAATGCAGAACGGATCCTTATTTTCCTGTTTTGCAGGAATGAAGGATATGCCAGGGAGATAGCAAGTTTTTATAATACGGTTCTTTCTCCTATTCAAAAGCAGTTGAATAAATTGGAAGAAAATGGAATGCTGATAAGTAAGTTATCCGGTAGAACCCGTAATTACTCTTTCAATCCCCGCTATCCATTTTTAAAAGAATTACAGCAATTGTTGGAAAAGGCACTTTCATTTTATCCGGAAGAATTAAAAACTGCTTTGCTTTACAACCGGCGTCGCCCCAGACGAAGGAATAAGCCTATATGAAATCCATAAAAAAAATGAATATAGAAGAATTGGCAGCATTTATTTCTACCCATCTTAAGAATAATGGCATAGAGGTAATTCTAACTGGTGGAAGCTGTGTAAGCATTTATTCTAAAAATCAATATGTTTCTATGGATTTGGATTTTATAGAAACATTTTACACGAAAAGTAAGGAATTAGCAAAACATTTATCTGAAATTGGCTTCTTTGAGGAAAACAGATATTTTAAACATCCTGATACAGATTATATTGTAGAATTTCCACCTGGACCCCTCTCAATAGGTAATGAACCTGTAAAAGATATCATTACTCTGCATTTTGAAACCGGTGAATTAAAAATAATTTCTCCGACTGAATGTGTAAAAGATCGTTTGGCTGCATTTTATTTCTGGAATGACAGACAATGTCTGGATCAAGCTGTATTAGTTGCAAAAATGAATGATATTAATTTTAATGAAATCGAGCGTTGGTCTAAAAAAGAAGATGAAGAAGAAAAATTTAAGAAATTTTTCAAGGAATTAGGAACTTGAATCTTCTCGTTCTGGACTCCAGCCCGAATAAAATCTGCTTGAAGTCCAGTTTGGTTACTTGATAACCATTACAAGAGATCAAATACACTTTGACATAAAACAAAGATTTTAAATTATATCTAAAGATTTATTGAAAGGTGATCGCAAATTGCAATCACCGTGTAAAACTCGATTGTACAGAACATGGTGCTATATTAGTAGCTTTTGTACTTGATTCGAATTATTTTTTTTAAAGGAAACCACAATGTCACATATGAGAATATATTTAGATGAGTCGGGAACACCAGGTGATATAAATAAAAATATACCTTTTATTTTTGGCGGATTTTTTACATTCAAAAAAGAAGACAAAACTAACTCAGATTGGGAAAAATTTCTCAGAGATAATGAAATTCCTTTTAATAAAAAAAGTAAACGATATCCCAACACTGTTTGGTTACCTTTTGCAGAATTCCTTTTAAACGGTTATTTCCCAATAACGATATACTCCTATTCTACTGAGGGAGAGAAAGCCCTAATTAAACAAAAATGTAAAGAATACAATGAGAAACAACTTCGAGGTAAAGATACTCCTGAAAAAATTACATCAGCCGATTTTATTTGGAATTTTTTCTCTGGGTACTCTGCTATGAAAGCAATCACTGGTTACATTTTAAGATATCGTAAGCCAATAACACAAATAACTATACAAATAGATAGATTTAGGACAGATAAAAAATTAAAAAAATCACGGAATACGCCATTAACTATTTTATATCACCCAATGTACTAATTAATTATGCTTTAAATGAAAATAATGTAACTGAAACAAAATATCTTCACGATCTCTATACAAAATGTATACAATTTGAAAATTCAATAATATTTAAATGGAATATTAAGGGCATTAAAGAATTACCTGGTGCTATCTGCACTTTACGTAGACGATGGTTCGAAAATATTTCTGAAGCAATCCAGGCTTGTGATGTTATTGAAATTATGTTTAAGAAAGATAATGCACCTTATACAGGATTTTTTGAAAATCTAACTGATCAATTTAGAAACTGGATAGAAAACATTGACTGGTGAAATTCATTAAATCCTCAAACAGATTTTCTTCAAACCAATCTTGACCTAAACATTCGGTCATTAAATTTTTTGGACAGTTCGATGAACTGTCCCTACAAATTTCAAATAAAAAAAACAGGCAACCATATTTGGCAGCCTGCTTAATTCTTAATTTATAATTCCTAATTATTTTGCGATTTCTTCGGTTTTAATATCTTCTTTTTTGGTTTTTGTATCTTTGCCTTCCACGAATTCGATAATAGCCATAGGAGCGCAGTCACCTTTGCGAAATCCGTTTTTGAGAACGCGAGTATAACCACCTTCCACACTGGTATATTTGGGAGCGATTTCATCAAATACTTTTTTAACCAGAGTTCTGTTTTTTAGAACTTTAAAAGCCAGTCTTCTGTGATGAACTCCACCTTTTTTGGCATAAGTTATCACTCTTTCCGCAACACCTCTAATTTCTTTTGCTTTTGCCACAGTTGTATTTATCCTGCCGTGTTCTACTAATGAACAAACCAGGTTTTTCAACATTAGTTTACGATGGTCAGCTTCTTTTCCGAGTTTTCTGCCTTTTACTTTGTGTCGCATAATCTTAACCTTTTTTTTTTGTAGTTATCTTGTTTTTTGTATTCTGGATTTCTTCTATTAATCCTTTCACATCAGTACCGAGGGATAAATTGTATTTTGCCAGTAATATATTAATCTCTTCTAAGGATTTTTTTCCGAAGTTGCGGTATTTTAGCATTTCATTTTCACTTTTTTCTATCAGTTCCCCGATTGTTTCAATCTTGGCAGCAGAAAGACAATTGCTGCATCTCACGGAAAGTTCCAATTCATTCACATTTGTAAAAAGGATTTTTTCCAGTCTTTCCAGTTCAGGATTTATCTCTACTTCTTCGATGTATTCCGGTTCTTTTTCGAAAAGAACCATCTTAGCGTATAAATCTCTCAGAATCATCGCAGAAAGATAAAGAGCATCTTTTGGATTCATACTGCCATCTGTAGTAATTTCAATGATTAATTTATCGAAATCTATTGTTTCGCCAACTCTTTGACGGTCCACATAGAAGTTAACTTTTGTAACTGGAGAATAAATGGAATCTATCGGGATCACACCCACAGGTTTATCTTCCGCATCATGATTTTCCGAAGGGCAATATCCTCTGCCAATTCCAGTCCAGAGTTCCATCCTGAAATCGATATCTTCTGTCATTTCCAATAAAACCAGATCATCATTTATGATTTCGACATTAGCACTTCCTGTTATTTCGCTGGCTGTAACAGGTCCGATTCCTTTATGTTCCAGAATTAGTTTTTCTTCTTCGATAGATTCAGATTTTATCACCAGTTTTTTCAATCTTAAAATCAAGTCCACGAAATCAGCATTGGAACCTGCAATAGGAGCAAATTCATGATGTAAACCTTCAATTTTCACAAATCTGATGGCAGCACCCTGAACAGACGAGAGCAAAACTCTTCTCAGAGTATTTCCAATGGTTGTGCCAAAACCGGGTTCCAAAGGTCCAATTTCGAATTTTCCGAAAGTCGGACAATATGTTTTTTCATCAGCTTGAACTTTTTCGGGTAATTGTATAGGTTCAAGGAAATTCATAAATTAACTCCTCTTCTACTTAGAATAATATTCAACAATAAGACGTTCATCAACATCCAGAGGGATTTGTATGCGGGTTGGAATGCTGAGAATCTTACCCATGAACTGGTCTTTGTCCACTTCGAACCATTCATAGTTAGAAACTTCAGTGGAAGCTTCCATCGCTTCCTGGATCAACGTCATTCCTCTGCTTTTTTCTTTAATAGAAATTTCATCATCCGAGCGAACTAAAAAGGAAGGAATATTTACTTTGCGCCCATTAACCAGGATATGACCGTGCCGTACGATTTGACGAGCAGATTTCCTGGAAGGAGCAAACCCCATCCGATAGATAATATTATCCAGGCGGCATTCTAAAAACTGGAGAAGGTTTTCACCGGTAATTCCAGATTTTTTAGCAGCCATTTTAAAATATTTCCTGAATTGTTTTTCCAAAATCCCATAAATACGTCTTACTTTTTGTTTTTCCCTTAGATGGATTCCATAATCACTTAATCTTCTTCTAAAACCTTTTGCATTTCCATGTTCGCCGGGAATATAAGCTCGTTTTTCAAAGGCGCATTTATCCGAGTTGCAGCGGGAACCTTTTAGAAAAAGCTTTGTGCCTTCCCTTCTACACAATTTACAAGAGGGTCCAGTATATCTTGCCATAATTATATCCTTCTGGTTTTTCTTGGTTTGCAGCCATTATGCGGGATTGGAGTGGTGTCTTTGATCATTGTCACTTCCAAACCATTTGAATCTAATGATCTGATTGCAGATTCTCTACCGCCACCAGGTCCGGTAACAATTACCTGAACTTTGTTAATACCCATTTCCAGAGAAGCTTTTGCTACTTCTGCAGCAGCGAGCTGAGCAGCAAAAGGAGTACTCTTTTTAGCGTGTTTATAACCGATTTTTCCCCCGCTTGACCAGGTTAATACATTACCGGCTTTGTCGGAAAGAGTTACGATTGTATTATTAAAGCTGGAGTGAATATGTGCAACGCCTTCATTATAAGTGAGTCGAACTCGTTTTTTCTTTGTTTTTTTTGTTGCCATCAGTTACCTCTTTATTACGCCGGAAGTTTTGCGTCTGCCGCGCCTGGTGCGTGCATTTGTATGAGTTCGTTGTCCTCTTACAGGGAATCCTTTTTTGTGTCTTATTCCTCTGTAACAACCTATTTCCATGAGACGTTTGATGTCCATTGCTACCTGAGTTCTAAGCTCACCTTCCACAATAATTTCATCCTGGATTATCTCTCTCAGAGTTTTTTCTTCTTCTACTGTAAGATCTTTCACTTTTTTATTTTCATCGATTTTTGCTTTTTTCAAAAGCTTTGAAGAGATGGATTTTCCTATACCGAAAATATAAGTAAGTCCGATCACAACTCTTTTATCTTTTGGTAATTCAATGCCTGCTAAATGAGCCAAGTTATATCCTCCTTAAAGATATTTCTTTTTTTATAATTTTTTTAAACATCGACAATCAGTTTAGCCTTGTCTTTGTTTATGTTTAGGATTTGCTTTACAAATAACCCGGATAACTCCGTGTCTTTTTATTATTTTGCAATCCTTACAAATCTTTTTAACTGATGCTCTTACTTTCATTTTTTCCTCTATTTATAGCGGTAAGTAATTCTACCCCTGTTCAGATCGTATGGAGATAATTCCACTTTCACTTTATCACCCGGTAAAATTCTGATATAATGCATTCTCATCTTACCGGAACTATGAGCAAGAATTTGATGCCCATTTTCCAATTCTACTTTGAAAGTAGTATTTGGCATTGCTTCTCTTACAATGCCTTCAACTTCTATAACTCCTTCTTTTGCCATAATTTAAGCCTCGTATTCGCTTAAAATCTCTGCTTCTTTATCTGTTATTAAGATCGTTTTCTCATAATGAGCAGATAAAGAATTATCTTTCACGAAAAATTCCCAACCAACTTCTCTTACCCGATTCGTACCGATATTTACCATCGGTTCGATTGCCAGAGTCATTCCTTTTCTCAAGCGTGGTCCCTTCTTTTTCATGCCATTATTAGAAACAATTGGTTCTTCATGCATCTGTTTGCCAATGCCGTGTCCGGTTAACTGATCTGCAATAAAAAATCCCTGCTGTTTCACGTAAGAACCGATGGCATAAGAAATATCACCGACTCGAGCACCATTCCTTGCCTGGTGAATTGCTCTGTCAAGTGCTTCCCTGGTCACGCTGAGGAGACATTCAATATCCCTTGAAACTTTTCCAACTCGATATGTGCAAGCACCATCTCCACAAAATCCATCTTTATATGTACCCACATCGATCCCAATAATATCACCTTTTTTCAGGATGACTTTTTTGGAAGGAATACCATGCACAATACAGGAATTTACCGAGGTGCAAATTGATGCCGGATAAGGAGGTAAACCTGAACTTGAATAACCCTTAAAAGCCGGTTTTGCTCCCTGAGACAGGATGAAATCCTCAGCGATTTTATCAAGTTCAAATGTACTTATACCAGGCTTGACAAAATCATTCATCTTATGAAGCAATAATCCTACGATACGATTGGCTTCCCGCATCTTAACTATTTCAGATTCATTTTTTATGTAGATCATATTGCTTCTTATTTACACTCTATGTAATTTACAAAAATTAACCTCGTCGTCCCCGCAGTTTTCCTCTCTTCATAAATCCTTCGTAATGTCTCATTACCAGATGAGACTCGATTTGCTGAAGAGTATCCAGGGCAACACCAACGATAATTATAAGTCCTGTTCCACCAAAATAGAATGGCAGGTTGGACCACTTTTGCATGAATTCCGGCAATACTGCTATAAATGCAAAGAAAGTAGCACCGGGCAAAGTGATGCGCAACAGAACATTATTGATATAATCTGATGTTTTTTTACCGGGTTTTCTTCCGGGAATAAATCCACCATATTTTTTCATATTTTCTGCCATTTCCACCGGGTTCAAAACCATGGCAGTATAAAAGTAAGCAAAGAAAATAATGAGACCAACATAAAGTAAAGTATAAAGAAAAGCTCCGGGTGATAACCATTGAACGATCATGTTCATGATCTCGCTATCTTTGAAGAATGTAGCAATCGTGCGTGGAAACATAAGAATGGATTGAGCGAAAATGATGGGGATAACCCCGGCTGTATTTACTTTTAGCGGAATATGTGTACTTTGCCCACCATAAACTTTTCTGCCGATAATTCTTTTGGCATATTGAACTGGTATCTTTCGAATACCTTCAGTTACCAGAACAACGGAAGCAGTTACAGCAACCATTACCAATAATACGGCAACTGCCATGAAAATAGTCATTGCCCCGGCTCGGACCATCTGGAACATATTTATGAAACCGTTTGGATAACGGGCAATAATTCCTGCGAAAATAATCAGGGAAATACCATTTCCAATGCCATGTTCTGTAATCTGTTCACCCAGCCACATAATAAAAATAACACCGGTAACCATTGTTACAACACTTGTGAAAAGAAATAGAAATCCCGGATGAGGAACTGCAGGTCCACTTGCTCCGTCAAGGTTAAGAAGGAAAACACTAAAACCGATTGCCTGAAAAGCTGCCACAGCAACTGTTCCATATCTGGTGTATTGGTTTATTTTCTTCTGACCTTCAGCACCTTCTTTCTTCAATCTTTCAAAGAAAGGTAATACACCACCCAGAAGCTGGATAACGATTGAAGTTGTGATGTATGGCATGATACCGAGTGCAAAAACCGAAGCTCTTCCAAAGTTGCCACCCACAAATAAATCGAACATTCCAAACAGGTTTCCAGCACCTCCGGCTCCTGCCAGAAATTCTTTCAGAACAGCAGCATTAATTCCCGGAACAGGAATAAAACTTCCCAGCCTGTAGATAACTAGTATCATGGCTGTAATCAGGATTTTTTTCTTTAAATCCGGTATTTTGAAGATATTACTGATACTTTGTAACACTCTAAATTACCTCCGCAACACCACCAAATTTTTCGATTATTTCTTTGGCAGTTTTAGAGAAAGCATTTGCTTTTACAGTTATTTTTTTGTTAAAATTTTCAGTATTCTTCGCTAAAATTTTCACAGGTGCTTTTTCATTGGCTCTTGCTTTTCTTATCAAATTCAATTTTTCTAATTTCTTAATATCAAATATAGATCCGTCGAGATTTTGTAATTTATCTAAATTAACAATTCTAAACTGTTTTTTGAAGATGTTCGTGAAACCTCTTTTGGGCAAACGTCGTTGCAAAGGCATCTGACCACCTTCAAACCAGGCAGGAATATTTCCACCGGAACGTGATTTTTGACCTTTGTGACCTTTACCGGATGTTTTTCCAAAACCGGTTCCATGACCTTTTCCCAATCTCTTTTTATATCTTTTTGTTTTCGGATGCTCGATATTATGAAGTTTCATAACAAACTCCTACTCTTTTTTAGCTTTTGGTTTTGTCGGTTTTTTCTTTGTTACTTTTTTTGTAGTTTCTTTCTTTTCTGCTTTTTTAGTTTCAGCAACTTTTACCGGCTTTGGTGAAACTTTTTTTGTTTCTGCCTTTTTGGTTTCTGTAGTTTTTTTTTGCTTTGAAGCAGTTTTTTTTGCTTCTGTCTTTTTTGCTTCTGTTTTTTTTGCTTTTGGTTTTACTACTTTCGGTTTCGCAGTTTTCTTAACTTCTTTTTTTTCTGATTTTGGTTTGGTAGTTTTTTTAGTTATTTCTTCGATTTTTGTTTTCTTTTCTTCGGGCTTAGTTTCTACTTTTTTGGATGTAGCTTTTTTTGGTTTCTTTTTTTCTTCAATTTTTTCTACTTTGATGAGATGAGAAACTTTATTGATCATACCACGAATTACAGCATTATCATCATGAATTTTTGTTCTGTTTATTTTATTTAAACCAAGAGCAATAATAGTTCTTTTCTGGTCTTCTTTTCGTCCGATCGTGCTTCTGATTTGAGTTACTTTAAGTTTCATCTGCTTCCTCCTGAGTTTCAGTTTCAGTAGGAAGTTCTTCACGACCGGTCAATTCTGAAATAGTTAAATTGCGCAGTCTGGCAATATCTCCCATAGTACGAAGTTCTTTCAGTCCGTTAACAGTTGCTTTCACCACATTGACAGCTGTATTTGAACCCAGTGATTTAGTGAGAATATTTTCCACTCCCACAGCTTCTAATATGGCACGAGCAGGTCCGCCGGCAATAACTCCTGTACCCGGAGATGCTGGTTTCAGCATAATCTTGCTGGCACTGAAACGACCGATAATTTCATGAGGAATAGTACCTTTTACAATGGGAACTGTGAACATGTTTTTTGCAGCTTTTTCTTTGGCTTTACGAATCGCATCCACGATTTCATTTGCTTTGCCAATGCCCACACCCACGCGTCCTTGTTTATCTCCCACAACTACTGTTGCATTGAAGCTGAAATTTCTGCCGCCTTTCACAACTTTTGCCACACGGTTTGTATCGATGATCTTTTCCACTTCAAATTGAGATTCATTTCGAGGATTATTCTTTCTTCTTTCCAAAAGGCTCTCCCTTAAAATTTTATGCCGGCTTTTCTGGTGCCATCTGCAAGAGCTTTAACTCTTCCATGATACAAATAACCGCTGCGATCAAAACAAACCTGAGTAATTCCTTTTTTCAAAGCAAGCTCTCCCAGTTTTAATCCGATTTCAAAGCTTTGCTTAGTTTTCTTTTTGGATTTATCAATTTTTATATCTTTAGATATCGTGGACAAAGAGACCAGTGTTTTATTTGCATTATCATCGATGATCTGAGCACTGATGTTCTTTAAACTGCGGAATACAACTAATCTCGGACGTTCCGAAGTTCCAAAGATTTTCTTCTTTATTGATTTAATTCTTCTTTTGCGTGCTAAGTTTTTTTTGAATATTATTGACTTTCTATTCATTTTAACCTCATAAATTCTACTCAGTTCCGGATTTGGAAACAATGCGCACGTGTTCGCCTTCCCAACGAATTCCTTTTCCTTTGAAATTCGGAGCTGGAGGACGACATCTTCGGATCTCAGCAGCAAATTTACCAACATCTTCTTTATGAATTCCTTTTACTGTAATTACTGCTTGAACTCCCAGTTTGCCTTGTTCTCTACGTGGGATGGTTTTTGCTTCGACCTGTATTCCTTCGGGAATTTCCAAAAGTATTCCATGAGAAAAACCAACATTCAATTTCACCCAGGGTCCAATAACTTCAGCAGAGTATCCGGTTCCGATAACTTGCAGAACTCGCCCATAACCTTCTTTTACTCCAATTATCATATTGTTTATCAAAGCTCTGGTAAGCCCGTGAAGAGATGTTTGTTCTCTGGAATCATCTCTCCTGGTTACGATCAGTTTTCCGTCAGTTTCTTTCACCTCGATTCCGGAATTTATCAAATAATCCAGTGTTCCTTTGTTTCCAACTACTGTTATTTTCTGATCACTGATAGTTGCCTTCACACCGTTCAGTATTTTTATAGGAGTTTTACCAATTCTACTCACAGATTCCTCCTACCAGACCTTGCAGATATACTCGCCGCCAAGCTTATCTTTGCGAGCATCTCTATCTACCATTACGCCGCGGTTCGTGGATAAAATGGCACAACCTGTATTGTTGTAAACCGAGGGAATATTTTTGGAATTAACATAGATGCGAAGTCCGGGTTTACTTATCCTTTTGATATTTTTCATTACAGGTTCTCCGCTGTTCGTGTAACGCAGATTTATAAATATCTTTTTTCTATAATGTTTTTTCTTGGGATCTCTTTCAATCAATTCGTAACTATTTATAAAATTTTCTTCTGCCAGGATTTTTACAATTGCTTCAGTAAGATTGCTGTGATTTACTGCCACAATCTTATGATTGGCAGAATAGGCATTACGAATTTTTGTTATTGCATCAGCAATTGGATCTGTTGCACTCATTTTTTCTCCATTATTATTTTAACACTGATTTTTTATTTTTTTTTACCACAAATTCACCACAAAGACACTAAGACACAAACTTAATTTTTTTTCTGTGATAATCCGTAATATCCGTGTCATCCGTGTTCCTTTTTTCACCACAGAGCACATGGAGATTAATATTCAATCCTCAATATTAAATATTCAATTTTCAATGTCATCTGTGTTCCTTTCTTATTCTTTTTACCAGCTTGCTTTTTTCACACCGGGAATCTGACCTTCGGAAGCAAGTTTTCTGAAACAGATTCGACAAAGACCAAAATCTCGCATATATGCTCTGGAACGTCCACAGATCTTACAACGAGAATATTCTCTGGATGAGAATTTTTGGGGTATTTTTTGCTTTTCAATCCACGATTTTTTTGCCAAAATCTCTCCTCTTAATTTTTCCTGAATGGCATACCGAGTGAACTAAGAAGTTCTTTTCCTTCTTCATCACTATCAGCAGTGGTCACGACCGTGATGTCCATTCCTCTGATCGCATCTATTTTATCATATTCTATTTCCGGAAAAACAGTTTGTTCTTTAATGCCAAAGGTATAATTCCCGCGTCCGTCAAAAGATTTTGCAGAAATGCCTCTGAAGTCACGAATTCTGGGAATAACGATCGAGACCAATCTATCTAAGAATTCATACATGATTTCACCGCGTAATGTAACTTTACAGCCGATTGGCATTCCCTGACGTAATTTAAAATTTGAAATAGATTTCTTAGCTTTTGTGATGATGGGTTTCCTGCCTGTAATCCGAGTCATATCTTTAACTGCATTATCTAAAACAGCTTTGTTTTGGGTGGCAATTCCCACACCCATATTCACAGAAATCTTTTCCAACCTGGGAACCATGTTCACATTCTTATAATCAAAATGCTTCATTAAAGCTGGAATTGTCTCTTTTATATATTTATCTTTCAAATGAGTCATTTTCCGTTCCTCTTAAATTTCATCTCCGGATTTCTTGCACACGCGAATTCGTTTGTCTCCTGCTTTCGTGAAAACAGCGCGTGTTACTTCTCCTAATTTTTCACTATAAAGTTTAACATTGGAAACATGAATAGGAGATTCTTTTTCCACTATTCCACCTTGCTGATTTTGTTGGGTTGGACGGGTGTGTTTTTTTATGAAATTCACCTTTTCCACAATTACCCGGTTGGTTTTTGGAAAAGATTTCAAGACTTTACCTTTCACGCCTTTATATTTCCCATTGATAACAACGACTGTATCACCCTTTTTAATTCTCATTTTTTTATCATTTGATTTATTAAGTTTATTTCTTTTTATCATATATACTCCTAAAGAACCTCTGGAGCCAGCGAAATTATCTTTGTATAATGCTTTTCTCTCAGTTCGCGAGCAACCGGACCGAAAATACGCGTAGCAATCGGTTCTCCTTTTTCATCGATAATGACTGCTGCATTATCATCGAACCGAACATAAGTTCCATCTTTCCTTCTCACTTCTTTGCGAGTGCGAACAATCACAGCTCTTTCTACCGTGCCTTTCCTTACTTTTCCGTTTGGAGCAGCAGCTTTGATGGCTACTACGATCACATCTCCCAGGCTGGCATATTTCCGCTTGGAGCCGCCAAGGACTTTGATGCACATCGCTTTTTTGGCACCGGAATTATCTGCAATATTCATTATTGTCTGAGCTTGAATCATTTCAGACTCCTTATTTTGACTTCTCTATGATTTTATTTAGAATCCATTTTTTATGACGACTTATTGGTTTACTTTCCTGAATCAACACGAAATCACCAATTTTGCATTCGTTATTCTCATCGTGTGCCTGGAATTTTTTATGTCTTCTGACTATCTTTTTGTAAAGCGGATGTTTAAACTGGCGTTGAACTCTGACTACTATGGTTTTATCCATCTTATCGCTAACTACCACACCGCTTTTTGTAACTTTTCTATTTGTTGTCATCATTTCCTCTTATTTCAGAATCACTCTCTCTCAGTTAACAAGGTTTTTATCTGAGCAATATTCTTTTTAGCAATTTTAATTTTCATTGGATTATCCAACCTATTGGAAGCATGTTGGAATCTCAGGTTAAAAATTTCTTCTCTGAGGTCATCCAATTTTTGTTGAAGTTCATCATTAGTTAATTCGCGTAGCTCAAATATTTTCATGATTCAATTCCTTCTCTGATAACAATTTTGGTTTTAATAGGCAGCTTATGTCCGGCAAGGCGGGCAGCTTCTTTTGCTGTTGCCAGATCCACTCCTTCAAATTCAAACATGATTCTGCCGGGTTTGACCACCGCAACCCAATATTCAGGAGCGCCTTTACCTTTTCCCATACGAGTTTCAGCAGGTTTTTTGGTTACCGGTTTATCCGGGAAAATTCTAATCCAAAGTTTTCCGGTTCTTTTCATCTCGCGAGAAATTGTCACACGAGCAGATTCAATCTGCCGGCTTGTTATCCAGGCTGCATTTAAGGCAATAATTCCATAATCACCAAAATTTAAAGTACTCCCACGATAAGCCAGACCGCGACGACGTCCTTTTTGCTTTTTTCTATATTTTACCTTTTTGGGGGCTAACATTTATGATTCTCCTTATTTCAAAATATCGCCTTTATAAACCCAGACTTTAATTCCAATTATTCCATAAGTGGTTGTAACTTCCGTTAATTTATAATCAATATCAGCTCGCAAAGTATGAAGAGGAGTTCTTCCTTCCTGATATCTTTCAGTACGAGCCATTTCTGCACCACCCAGTCTTCCGGCACATTGGATTTTGATGCCCTGTGCACCATTTCTCATGGCATTTCGGATCGCAAATTTCATTGCTCTTCGGAAGGAAATTCTTCGTTTTAACTGTCTGCCGATTTCTTCACCAATCAAACTTGCATCTATCCAGGGAAGTTTTATATCCTGAACATTTACAAAAACATTTAGAGTAGAAGTTCTATTTTTATTTACTAAAACCGATAATTCATTTCTCAATTTTTCAATTTCACTACCTTTCTTGCCAATAACCTGACCTGGTCTGGCAGTGTGAATATCGAGGGTGATAGATTTTGTCTTTCGTTCTATCTTGACTTTTGATATCATAGCACTATCTAACCGGTTTTTGATATATTTTTTAATCTTTAAATCTTCATGAAAATTTACGATATAATCTTCACCCGTTGCGAACCAGATTGAATCATACTGTTTATTTACACCAAGTCTATAACCGACAGGATTAACTTTCTGTCCCAAACTATCCCCCTATCCTTTTATCCATAATTTCAAGAGTTATATGGCATGTTCTTCTTCTGATGATTGTGGCTCTGCCTTGAGCTCTCGGTCGATGTCTTTTCATTATTGGTCCATCATCTGCAAAAACGTTACTAACGATCATACTATCAATATCTGCTTTACCTTCTTTAACAGTAGCATTGGCGATTGCAGAGTTGAGAAGTTTTGCTACCTTTAGTGCAACTCTTTTCTTTGAGAAAAGCAATATGTTTTGAGCTTCCGGCACAGATTTGCCCCGGATTAAATCCAGTATCAATCTTGCCTTTCTTGCTGAGCCTCTTAAATTACGAACTCTGGCTATTGCTTCCATTATTTTAGCTCCCTTGTAAAATTTTGAAATTTATTTCTTAACCCTATGTCCACGATAGGTTCTGGTAGGAGAAAATTCACCTAATTTATGACCCACCATATTTTCTGAAATATAGATCGGTACGAATTTACGCCCATTATGAACCGCAAAAGTATGTTCAACGAATTCCGGTAAAATGGTTGATCTGCGCGACCAGGTTTTGATTACCTGTTTTTTGTTTTCAGCATTTAGTTTCTGAACTTTCTTAAGTAAATGCTCATCAACAAAAGGTCCTTTTTTTATAGAACGAGCCATAACCTTCCTACTTCCTTTTCTTTTTGGATTTGATGATATATCTATTCGAATATTTACGTTTCTTACGGGTTTTACCGCCTTTTGCTAAAACTCCCCAGGGAGAAACCGGATGACCACCTCCGGAGGTTTTTGCTTCACCTCCACCCATTGGATGGTCTACAGGATTCATGGCAACTCCACGCACTGTAGGACGAATTCCCATCCACCTTTTACGTCCGGCTTTGCCAATTACAATGGAATTATGCTCCACATTTCCTACCTGACCGATTGTAGCAAAGCATTCACTTCTTAAGATATGAACGTCACTTGAAGGCATTCGCACATGAATATAATTGCCTTCTTTCGCTATTAATTGTCCGTAAGAACCGGCACTTCTGGCAAGCTGTCCGCCTCTTCCCGGTTTGAATTCAATATTATGAATGGTAGCACCCAAAGGCATTTTTTCCAGGGGAAGAGCATTTCCAACTTTGATTTCAGCTTTTTCACCGGACATAACACTATCGCCGACTTTCAATCCGAGAGGTGCAAGAATATATCGTTTCTCACCATCTGCATAATGCAAAAGAGCAATTCGAGCGCTCCGATTCGGATCATATTCGATGGCAGTTACTTTAGCAGGGATATCATACTTATTTCTCTTGAAATCGATAATTCTGTATTGTCTTTTATGACCACCACCACGATGACGACAGGTAATACGACCTTGATTGTTTCTGCCTGCTTTTTTAGGAAGCGGTTTTATCAGGGATTTTTCCGGACGGCTTTTGGTGATTTCCTCAAAAGTATAACCGGTTTTAAATCTCATCGTAGGAGTAACAGGTTTATATTTTTTTATTCCCATAGTATTATACCTCAAAATCTGAAATTGAATTTCCAGCTTTAAGTTTTACGATTGCTTTTTTCCAATCAGCTCTTTTTCCAGAATATCTTCCCATTCTCTTCACTTTACCGCGCTGTTTGATAGTGTTTACACTTTCCACGGTCACATCGAAGATTCTTTCTATCGCTTTTTGGATTTCAATTTTATTGGCATTTAAACTTACTTTAAATGTATAACAATTATTCTGATCTTGCAAAGAGGTGGTTTTTTCTGTCATCATTGGAGAGATAATTATTTGTCTGGGATATTTCATTTGGCAAATACCTCCTCAATTTTTTTGAGTGCATCTTCTGTGATGATAAGATTATTGCATTTGAGGATTTCATAAGCAAAAATGCTGTCTGCTTTATCCATCTCCACATTTTGAAGGTTGCTGAAAGATTTTATGATAGCATGATTATTGCCGTCTATTAGCAGCAGGTTTTTACTTTGTTCAGGTGCAATCTTAGAAATAAGCTCTTTAGCGAGTTTTGTATTTGGTTTGTCGAAATTTAATGATTCTAATATTATGACCTGGTTTTCCTTTGCTCTTTCGGAAAGAGCAAGTTTAAGTGCAAGGCGTTTTTTCTTCTTAGGAATTTTCTTATACCAGTCTTTTGATTTAGGACCAAAAGCACGACCACCACCAACTCTTAAAGGTGTTCGAAGATTACCCGGACGTGCATTACCGGTTCCTTTTTGTCGGAACAACTTGCGTCCGCTGCCATGTGCTTCTGCACGGGTTTGCACGCAAGCATTGCCTTGACGCTGGTTTGCCAGATACATTTTTATAACTTCATATAATAGAGCTTTGGAATTTTTAGTTTCTACTGCGAATAGTTTTTTAGGAAGATTAATTTTTCCGAGTTCTTCACCTGTGCTTGAATATTTAATTGCTTTCATCATTTCCGTCTCCCTTTACAATTCTTTTCTGAGAAGTACAAGAGAATTTCTATGACCCGGAACAGAACCTTTTAACATAACCAGATTTTTTTCTACATCCACTTTTACTACTTTCACATTTATGATGGTTGTTCTGTGTGCACCCATATGACCCGGAAGTTTAGTTCCTTTAAAAACTCGAGCCGGTGTAGCACATTGACCGATAGAACCAGGTCCTCTGTAAGATTCATGAACACCGTGAGTTGCTTTGAAACCGTGAAATCCGTGTCTTTTCATAACGCCGCTGAAGCCTTTACCTTTGGAATTTGCAGTAACTTTCAGCATCTCGTTTTCCACAAACATGCTCACATCAAAAACTTCACTTTCTTCAATATCTTTATACACTCTCAAACGGAATTCCCGCAGATATCTATAACCTGAACTATTATGTTTTTTAAGATGTCCCAATTTGGGTTTATTCAGTTTCTTATCATCCGCTTCTTCATAGCCTAATTGTACTGAATCATAACCGTGCTTTTCTTTGAATTTTCGATGGATAACTCTGCAAGGTCCGGCTTTAATAACAGTTACAGGTATGAGTTTTCCATCTTTATCAAAAACTTGAGTCATTCCTATTTTTTTTCCGATTAATCCAATCATCTCAAGCTCCCTTATGCCTTGATTTCCACATGTACACCAGCAGGCAAATTTAGCTTTTTCAATGCTCCGGTTGTTTGAGGAGTGGGATTTATAATATCCACCAGTCTTTTGTGAACCAGCATTTCAAATTGTTCTTGCGCTTTTTTATTTACATGTGGAGATTTGAGTACTGTATAAAATGTTCTCTCTGTGGGTAAAGGAACTGGTCCAACGATTTTGGCGCCTGTATTTCTGGTGTTCTTGATAATTTCTGCGACAGATTTATCTAACAACCGAAAGTCGTAAGCTTTCAGTTTTATTCTTATTCTGCTTTCCATACTTTTTTTTGCCACTTATCCTCCGGGATTATTCAATAATTTCGCTTACAACGCCGGCGCCGATTGTTCTTCCACCTTCACGGATAGCGTAACGAAGACCTTTTTCCATGGCTATCGGAGTGATGAGTTCTGCTGTGATTTTCACGTTATCACCTGGCATTACCATTTCTACTCCTTCAGGTAAAGACAAACTTCCGGTTACATCGGTTGTACGGAAATAGAACTGAGGTCTATAACCTGTGAAAAAAGGCTTGTGACGTCCACCTTCATCTTTGGTGAGAATATAAGTTTCACCGCTGAATTTGGTGTGAGGTGTGATGGATTTCGGTTTGGCAAGTACCATTCCTCTTTCCACTTCATCCTTTGCCATTCCACGCAGAAGAATGCCCACATTGTCGCCTGCTTCTCCACGATCAAGGATCTTACGGAACATTTCCACGCCTGTACAGGTAGTCTCTTTGGTTTCTTTGATGCCTACTCTTTCTATTTTCTCTCCCACTTTGATAACACCACGTTCAATTCTGCCTGTAGCTACTGTTCCCCTGCCTGAGATCGAAAATACATCTTCAACCGGCATCAGGAATGGCTTCTCTATATCTCTTTCAGGGAGTGGAATATAAGAATCTACTGCTTCCAGAAGTTCTACTACTTGTTTCTCTCCTTCAGGATCTCCATTCAATGCTTTGAGAGCTGAACCAATGATAATGGGAATCTCATCTCCGGGAAATTCGTATTCGACCAGAAGCTCACGAACTTCCAGCTCAACCAGTTCCAAAAGTTCAGGATCATCAACCAGATCTGCTTTATTCATGAACACAACCATAGCAGGCACTCCCACCTGGCGGGCAAGAAGTATATGCTCTCTGGTTTGCGGCATGGGACCATCTGCTGCACTCACAACCAGGATAGCTCCATCCATCTGGGCTGCTCCGGTGATCATGTTCTTTACATAATCAGCATGACCCGGACAATCCACATGAGCATAATGACGATTGTCTGTCTCATACTCTACATGTGCTGTGGCAATAGTTATTCCACGCTCCTTTTCTTCAGGAGCATTATCGATACTATCAAATGACGCAAATTCTGCTGAACCCTTTTTACTCAAAAATAATGTGATAGCAGCTGTTAAAGTGGTCTTACCATGGTCAACATGACCAATGGTGCCAACATTAACATGGGGCTTTGTTCTTACAAATTTCTCTTTAGCCATCTTTTCCTCCTACGTAATAAAGATCTACAAACCTGTCTGGCAGGCTTTATTTTACAGTAGCTTACATATTTCGCTACCTTAAGATTTCATACAGGGTTGCCAAAATCAAATTTCGGGTTTAGATGTCAATTATTTTATTTTTTTCGCTATAGTTTTTATTTTTAGTAAGTTAGCCTTGAGTGAGAGCGACTAAGATTTTGTATCTATATTTTTTTTAATCAGCTTAAATCAAATATTTTCTAATTCAATAAAATATTCATCCTCTTTCCATAACAGCGGATTTTTTTCAATGTAATCTGATATCCTGATCAATTCTTCATCGTTGCGAATGATGTGATCGTAGAATGAACGCTGCCATAATTTCATATCAAAAGGTTTCCATGAAAGCAGTTTAACATTTCGAATATATTCATTTGTTGTCATTGTTTTGAACCATTGAACAACATCAGATAACGACACATCCTCGTAGGGGTGAACCTGTGTGTTCACCCTTTCCTGCGTGTTCACCCTTTCCTGCTTGTTTTTATCAGGACAGACACATGGGTCTGTCCCTACGATTTGGATGATTGCATGAATATGATTCGGCATAACACAAAATGTATGACAACAGACTGATGGATATTTATCCGTGATTCGATTAAACCATTTCTCAACCATTCTGCCTGCACCATTCAATTCCATTTCATTATTCTGCACCCGTCCGAAATGTTCCAACATTCCTTTTGTGCAAATGGTCACAAAATAATATCCGGGTGTGGAATAATCGTAATTCTGTAATCGGTTGCGTTTGCGAATATGGATCATTGTATCACCAAAAAATAATTTATGTAGTAATTGTAGGGAAGTGGGCGTGCGACCGAAAAAAATATAACTGATTAATATAAAACATACATAGTCATTCAATGTACTAAACAGTAGATAAATATCTCTCTAAATTATTGTTTAAATTATCAATAGAATTGACTAAATCAGAAAAACTATGTGAACATGGAAAATTTATAAAATAATCTTCTTCAAAATTAGCTATAAAAATTTCTTTTTTCTTATCTTGCTTTTTTCTTGTCCAAGTTATTGTTAATTTGTGCTTTTTAAAAACTTTGAGATTATTATCAACATTAATAACACCATAATCAATATCATAACATTGTTTAGGTGAAAGGTAATTAACATTTTTAAATATCTTCTGTAAGGATTTACGACCCATTATTTGAAAATCTGGATCTACCTTAACATTAATATTATATGCAGTACCATAACCAATATTTTCTAAACGACCTAATATTCTATTTTGGGATGAAGAATGAAAAGAAAAAACCAAGTTTGGAGAAGATGAGAGTACATGCATTTTTCTAGATTCTCTTAGTAAGAAATAAGCAACAATTACACTAATTATTGCTAAAATGATACCAATAATTGGAACAACAATTTCAACAATCTTACTAATTTCATTAATACTCATAAGAAATAACCGCCTTTTAAATTGATTTGTATAATTAAGAAAAACTAAGGTTTTGCTACCACATCTATCTTCTCCATCAACTCAATCGTTTCTTTCACTATCACAATGACTTTTAAATAATGCATCAAATCATAGAGTTCTAAAGTCTCACTTTTATGGTATAAAATAAATTTAATCTATTTTTTTTCTCTTATTTAATCTCGAAATTTCTAACTAAACATAAGAAGGAATTTACTGGAATGGAATTTATAAAAAGTTTATTTAATGTCAAATAGATAATTTTTTTCTTTCACAGAACTTTTCCAACGGACATTTTTCACAAGACAGCTTCGTTTTGCAGAAATGCTTTCCCAAATAAACGATCTGAGCATGATAATCTTTAAAAAGTTCAATATCATGAACTATATTATTCATTATGAATTGCTGGTATCTTGCATAACTCCATTCCGGTTTGGTCAAACCAATACGTGACAATATTCTTTTCGTGTAAGCATCGATCACAAATACGCATTTGTTGCCTGCATACAAAAGTATCGAATCTGCTGTTTCTTCTCCGATTCCATTTATTGATAAAAGCTGCTTTCTTAAAATGTTTGTATTAGTTTGGAATAGTTTTTGTAGATTTCCATCATATTTTTGGAATAGAAAATTTGCGAAATTTTTAAGTTTCTTTGCCTTCTGGTTATAATATAAGGTGGAGCGAATGAGAGGAGCAATTTCTTCCTTATTCGCATTATGAATTTGTTCGATAGTACAGAGATTATTTTGTTTCAGTTTTTCGATAGCAGTTTCCACGTTTTTCCAGCTTACACTCTGGGTAAGAATTGCACCGATGATTATCTCATCTGCTGTTTCTCCGGGCCACCAGTTTTGATGACCAAAAGAATTCAGAAGTGTTTTATAAATTAATTCTAAAGTATCTTTTGTATTCATTCAATTTTGATGAAAAAAATCTTAACCTTGAAGAACTTTCCGAAAATTATTTTTAGATTCCCACTTCTGTCAAAAGCAGGACACAGTTCGTGAGAATGACATTTCGCAAGAAATTTCGGAAAGCAAAAAAAAGTTTTTTATTTTTTCTTCTCTTTATCTTTATTTATAATCTTAACTTTCTTCGGTATAATCAAACAAAATATTAGGGCAGGAATGAACGCAATAATAATCGCTATGTATGGTGAGTTGATGTAATCCCTAATAATGAAAAATATTGAAAACATAATAATACCACCAATTAAACTGTAAAGTCCCATAATTGGATTCCATTTGATTTTGGTATTACAGTTTGGACAAGTATAAATCATATGTCGAATACTAAAGTAATTCCAGAAAAATGAAACTTCCTGTCCACAAACAGGGCATTTTAATCGTTTAAAACACATCAATCCTCCCGGAAGAAACCGTTCGCAAGGTCTTTTCCCAGTTCAACCAATTCAACCAATCGAACTGAACCACTTTCCAAGATAATCATAAATTTCAATATCTGAGAAGGGAATGATCGTTTTTGCCGGAACAATATCTTTGAAAAAACGTCCGTACTCTTTTGTGAAAATCCTGCTATCAAGTACCAGCACAACACCGTTATCAGTTTTATTTCTGATGAGCCGTCCGAAACCTTGTCGATATTTCAGAAGTGCGTTTGGCATCATATAATGCATAAAGGAATTTTTTCCTTCTGATTCCAATTTTTCCAGGTATGCTTCAATAATTGGTTCAGATGGAACCAGGAACGGTAATTTATAAAGAATTAATAAAGACAAAGATTCGCCCGGAACATCCACACCTTCCCAAAAGGAATTTGTACCTAATAGAACGGCTTTTTTATTTTCACGGAATTCGTTCAACATTGCAGAACGACTCATTCCTTTACCTTGGGCAAGTAGAGTGATATTATTTGTAAATTTGCTGCTCAGTTCATCATAAACTTTATTCAAATCTTTGTATGATGTAAAAAGGATCATAGTTCCTGTTTGAGAGATTTCAATGGTTTTCTTGATCAGGGTTATACTTTGAGCGGAGAAAAATCTATCTTTTGGTCCGGGCAAAAAACCAGCAACTAAGATCATAGACTGCTTCTGATAATCAAAGGGAGATTCCACAATAAGTTCCTGCACAAAACCATCTTCCAACAAATCCAATCCCATTCTATTGGCAAAATATTTATACTTTCCTCGAATGGCAATAGTGGCAGATGTGAAGATGATGGACTTCACGTTTTTATAAAGCATATCATTCAATATTTGATTTATACTGAGTGGAGCTGAATTCAGAATCCCATTCGGATATTTTTTATCATCCGCTTTAAAACTTGAAATCCAATAAGCAAAATCTTGAAAATCTGGATTATAAAATGACACTAAAAGATTGTAGAATTCAGCAGTTCTTTGTAAGATACCGTCAATTACATCGAGATGCAAACTGTAATTCACAAAAATCTTACTATTGATACCTGATAGAATATTTCTGATCGTTACAAAGCATTTTGAAAATTGTTCCCAGAATTTGATGATTTCGCTCAAATACTCGGTTATGAACGGATGGTCATCCAGGTCTGTGATTCTGAGTTTTCCATAACTTCCGCGTTTTTCTACCACTTTTCCCAGTTCATCAAAAAATTGTGCAAAAATAATTTTATTTGATTCTATGAGTTCGATGATATCTTCAATGTTAGCAAGCAACTGATTTTTCTTTGTTTCTTCAAATCGGCTTTTCTTTGTAGCAGTTTTCAGGTTTATCAAAGTTCCGGATTGGAATTTTCTTCTGACAGCAAAAAGCTGGGAAAAGAAACCGTTAAAATCTGCATATCCCAAACTTGACCCAAGTTCGATCGGTGCAATATGCGGCAGGTTGTGAGCTTCATCGATAATGAGATTATCATATTTGCCCAGGGCGGAATTTTCGCTTCGTAAATCTGCCAGCAGCAGATGATGATTGACGATAACCAAATTGGCAGTTTCTGCTTTCAGTCGCACATCCATCAAATAACATTGGCGAAAATAAGGACATTTCCTGCCAAAGCAGAAATAGCGATCAGCAGATAGTTTTTTCCAGACAAGACTGTTCGCATTCAAAGATGAATTTTCTGAAATATCACCGGTTTTTGTAAATTCCTTCCAAACAATTAAATAGAGAAAATCCTGAGCTTCATAAGAAGAAAAAATTTTGGCAAAATCAAGAGTGGTTTCTGCCCATTTTTTTTCACAGAGATAATTTCTTCTTCCTTTCAGGAGAACTGCTTTAAAAGGGATATTCACACAATCTTTAACCGTGGGAAGATCTTTGTAAAAGAGCTGTTCCTGCAGATTTTTTGTATTTGTAGAAATTATTACTTTGGTTTTATTCTTATTTGTATGTATAATTGCCGGAATAAGATAGGCAAGAGATTTTCCCACACCGGTTCCTGCTTCAACCAGCAGATATTCATTTTTCAGGAAGTTATTCAGAATTGCTTTAGACATTTCTATCTGACCGTTGCGGATTTCATAATTTTCAAATTTCTTATCGAAAAGACCATTCTTTTTGAAGGTTTCCTTAACAGTGATTGCTTCAGCTTTTTCCGGTTTATGTTCAATATAATTTCGATTATGAAAATCCAGCCAGGGTTTTTTCTTGGAAAGAAGTGCGTATTTTTTTTGATGTTCAACGATTTTTTCCAGGAAAATAGGCAGGTCGGTTTTTGAATGGGCAATCAAAGAGATTTCAGAAAGCCGAAAATTAAGTTGAAGCGAGATATTCTCATCGATAAATTCTAATAATTTCAGGAAAATTTCTGCTGTTGCTTTTGCATCAAAAATAGCTCTGTGTGCATGAGATAGATCGATTTTGAAATACTCAACTACCGTTCCTAATTTATGGTTTAAAATAAATGGTAGATAAATGCGGCTGAGTTCAACAGTATCGAAAAGCCGGTTGGATATTTTTGGCAGATTATTCTTTTCTAATTTTTTGTTTATGAAGCCAATATCGAAACCTACATTGTGGCAAATGATAATTTCATCTTGAACAAAGTTTGTAATTTTTTTTAATGCATCTATCAGAGAAGTTCCGGATGCTAATTGTTTTTCAGTAATGTTTGTTAATTGTTTTATGAATCGAGGAACTTTTTTTAAGGGTTTTATAAATGTTGAAAATTCTTCGATAAATTTGCCATCGTGATATTTTACAGCTCCAATTTCAATGATTTCATTTTTATCAAAATCAAAACCGGTTGTTTCAATATCTAAAGCTACAAAATTAAAAATAGATTTCATTTTTTTTAGCCACTAAGAACACGAAGATTCACTAAGTTTTTCATTTTATATTTTTTAACCACTAAGCCACAAAGACACAAAGAAAAATACAAATCTTTCTTTATCCGTGCTAATCCGTAATATCCGTGTCATCCGTGTTCTTTTTTTTTGCCACTGACTAACACTGACTTTTTTACCACAGAGCACACGGAGATTAATATTCAATCTTCAATATTAAATATTCAATTTTCAGTGTCATCCGTGTTCCTTTTTTTTGCCACTGACTAACACTGACTTTTTCCTTCATCCTTCATCATTCCTTGTTGGATATTGGATATTCATTTTTCATTATTTATTCCTGTCAATCCTGTTTATCCTGTCAATTTTTTATCCGTGCAAATCCGTAACATCCGTGTCATCTGTGTTCTATTTTAGCGGGTAATTTATTTCACGATTTTATATCTTTGCATTTTTTTAATCAGACCTTGCCTGCTTAATTCCAATTTTTGTGCGGTTTTAGTTTGATTCCAATTTGTTTCATCCAGGATTTTCAGGATCATTTGTTTTTCGAGTTTTTCCACAGCTCCTTTTAGAGATTGTTTTTCCAGCAGACTAATAGTTTCCGTGATTTCCTGGAATTTGAAGATTTCATCAGTAAGGTCGGAAGATTTGATAAATGAGTCATCATCAGCCAGAGTAACAGCTCGTTCGATCTCATTTTCCAATTGACGAATATTCCCGGGCCAATCATAATTTATAAGATATTTCATCGCTTCATCAGTGATACCATTAATTTTTTTATCGATTTTCTTGCAGTAATTATCCAAAAAATAGATTGCCAGAAGAGGAATATCCGACCTTCTTTCTTTTAATGTAGGAACATCTATCCTGATAACATTCAAGCGATAATACAAGTCTTCCCGGAATTCACCTTTTTCCACTTTTTCCTGTAAAGAAGTATTCGTGGAACAGATAACTCGCACATCGACTTTTTCTGTTCGAATGGACCCGACTTTTTTGATTTCTCCTTCCTGCAGGAATCGTAAAAGTTTAGCTTGGGTTGAAAGACTGATATCACCGATTTCATCCAGGAAGAAAGTGCCGCCATCAGCAATTTCAAAAAGCCCTCTTTTATCGTGTATTGCACCTGTAAAAGAACCTTTTATATGTCCGAAAAGTTCACTTTCCAAAAGAGTTTCCGGCAAAGCTCCACAATATTGAGCCACAAATTTTTTGTTTTTTCTATTGCTGTTAAAGTGAATTGCCCGGGCAAAAAGTTCCTTTCCTGTTCCACTTGAACCTTCCAATAAAACGGTGGTTGGAGTATCTTTGATTTTTTCGATCAACCTGAAGATATTCTGGATTTTATCACTTTTTCCAATAATGTTTCCGAAATAACCGGCAGTTGCTAATTGCTCCCTGATTTCAGCGTGAGATTCCTGAAGACTCGCATAAGAAATATTTTCCACGATCACCACAATCTGGTTGCATAGAGCATTGATGAGATTATACATTTTTTCGGAAAAATAATGTGCTCCATACTTTGTGAATAAACAAATCACACCTTTTATTTCGTTTCTAATGCTTAGCGGGAACGAGATTATATTGTTGTATTCCGGTGCAAAATGCGGTTGTTTAAAATTTTGACTTTTGTTCTGTTCGTATGTCTGTTTAATAATTTCCATCATTTGTGAAAAATCGCTTTTTTCATATGAATAATTATTAAAGATAACATATTCCCACGAATCCTTCACTTGTTGATTGTAATATAAACAGAAAAATCCTCCGTCAGCTTCTGCGAATCCGACCAATTTATCCAGAGCTGTTTCCAAAAGAACATCAAAATCGCTGATTGCATTTAGATTTTGGGTGATTTCGTAAAACTCATTTAATAGAGATTCGTGTTGTTTGGATTCTTTTAATTCAATAGCATATTTTTTACTGATTTTCTGAATAAGAATATCATTTTTTTCAAGGAATTTTATAGCATCGAATTTCTTGATGATTTTTTTGTTATCATTCAAAATCTGCAAAGCCTGTTCCCAGTCTTCATTTTCAAAAAGCAGTAAAGCATATTCGTAATTTGCCATTCCCAGATCAAAGTTGTTGTTTGTTTTAATGAATTTTTCTATAGCTTGTTTCAGCAATTTCAGAGCTTGTTCAGTATTGTCTCTTTCCAGGAAAGTTTTCAGATAAAAGCATTTTCCGATTTGATAATCATCATTCAGTTCTTCAGCTAATTTAAGAGCAGTATCCAGATAATAGTTGGCACTTTCAATATTTCGTGTTTGCAGAAAATAATATGCCTGCTTCTGAGCACCTTCCAGAATTTCGACTTTGGCGTTCAGTTTTTTAAAGAAATCAAAACTTTCCACTAAATATTTGTAGGCTTCACCAAATTTGTGAAGCCTGGTTAAAACACTTCCCATATTTCCATGAATTTCAGCTTTCATAAACTCATCTGAAATATTGGATAAAAGCTCTATGCATTTCGTGTAAAAATCGTAGGCGAGATTGTATTCACCTCTTTTTTCGTAGAGTTCTCCAAGATTATTGTAAGATTGACATAATCCATCTAAAAAGTTATTATCTTTAGATTTTTTAATTGCCTGTTTATAATAATCGATTGCTGCAGTCCAATCTCCCATCTTAAAATTAAGAGCTCCCAAAGCATTTAAAGCAGCATCTTCGCTTTTGTAGAGCTTGAATGTTTTGGCATTTTTGAGCGCCAAATTCAAAGCATGAGTTGCTTTTTCATATTCGCCGAGATCCATGTAAGTAATTCCGATATTATAATGGAAAGTTGAAATTTCGTATTTATTATTAAGAAGTTTTTGGATTTCCAAAGCTTCATTTAAATAATAAAGAGCCTTGTCATAATGACCTTCATCTTCCAGGATGCTTCCAAGATTATTATAACAAATTGAAATTCCCTCCAGGTTATATCGTTGTTTCTCAACGTTTAAACTTTGCAGATAAAGAGCTTCTGCATTTTCCCATTCACCCTGAAAAGTTGCCAATCCACCCAGATTGTTGTAAATCGCAGCAAGTCCTTGCAAGTTGTTTGAAGTTTTGTAGAGTTTTTCTGCATCCATAAACTCTGTTTCAGCTTTTTCCAATTCATTAGAGAAATAAAAAATCAATCCTTTAAGTTTTTTATCATCTGCTTTTAGCAGGGAGCGTTCGTTAAGATTGGCAATCTGGTCAGCGATCTGAAAGGCTTCATCTACATTTTTGATCGCTTTTTTATAGTCCTCTGTTTGCATCAGGATTTCTGCTTTCAGAAGAATTATTTTGCATTTCCAATATTTTGTGATGGAATCAGGAGAATATTTTTTTATTATTTCCAGAGCAAATGGAGATGATTTTTGTGAGAAGAGGCTTTTTGCCAGGTTATACACGATTTCTTCTGCAGGAAAAGAATTTGAAATGCAGATCTTTAATGCTTGTCGGAAATTATCAGAAGCCTCCTCAGCTTTATCGAGTTTAAGATTTGCTATTCCAAGATTTTTCAGGATCTCAATTTTATTCTCCGTTTTTTCTGCTTTGGATAGTAGAGATTCATATATTTTTCTCTGATTGTAATAATCTTGTATGTTTTTCAAATATTGGATAGTAGGCTCTATTTTCCTAAAAGTACAATCTTTAACATTAATGCAATATTCCATCAAAGCTTCATCTTTCAAGTCTTTGAGGATATCTTTAAAATATTTTTTTTGGATGGTTTCAGGTAGATTAAAAAAGTAGGTTTTTACAGGTGAGACCTTTTTAAGAAAAATATTTTTATCAATTTTAAATATCAAATCGTTTTTTGTCAGATATTCCAAGTCTTTTTCTAAAGATACCGATTTTAACAGTTGTTGAAGATTTTTCGCATTAGCTCTTGTATCTAGAACGAAAATTGTAAGGAGTAATTCTTCTTGAGATTTGGTTAATTCCTTTATTCTTTGAGCAGAAATCGTATCAAAACTGATTTTCTTATCAAGATAAGATTGCAGATCAATGGTTTTATTGCCTTTAAAAAAATGATCCAAAATATACTCGATCACATAATAATTTCCACCGGAAATATTGCTGATAATCTCACTTTCAGTAACATAATTTTTCTTCTTATTGGGATATGTTTCTGCAAGTATTTGCCGAATTTCCTCAGAGGAGGAAAAATCTAATTGAATCTTCTGGGAAAAGGAGAATGTTTCTTCTCTAGTAAAATTGATAAATTTTATTTTGAACTTCTCAGAAAATTGAATCAGAAATTGAATGAAATCCGTAGTGTAATTATCAAGGTGAAAACATTCAAAAATAATTATTGTTTTTGGTTTAAAGAGATTGAGTTCGCTTAATTTCTCTGTTAAGAAATAGAAGAAATCATATCTGTTCGAAAAATCATAATCAGAAGTCTGGCTGATTATTTCATTGAATTTCTCATCGGAAATATCAGTAGTAAGTTTTACTATTTCTTTTAACTGGTTATGCTTAAAAACAAACGGAATGTATATTTCAAAGGGAATATTTTTTTGTTTCAAGGCTTGACGGATATTATTAAAAATATAAGATTTTCCAGTACCGGATTCTCCAATAATCTCAATTAACTCATTCTCATCTTTTTCTAAATAGTGTAGAATCTTATCAATTATTATGAAGTTCTTGGTGACATGTTGAATTAAAATCTTTCCAATACACTTGCTCATCTTAACCTCGATTTTGCAAAAAATTGTATCTACGAAAAAAATATTCGTAAATTTGTCAACATTGTTTTTGGAGGTGTAAAAAAAGGTTACAGATGAAGCTTTGAGATAAGTCAATTTGGAACAATTTTTTATTTAATTGAAATAAATCTTTATAAGAATTGTTTAGATTCATCATTTTTATCTTGATTTATTTTCGTGTTTGAAATTAGGTATCTTTAATGTTATCGAATTATTTTAGATTCAATGAAGGTGCGTATTCAGGATAAATTATTTATGAAAAACAGGTTTCTATTTTATATCACGAAACGGTATTCCATTCCGATAATTGAACCAATTGTAAAATATTTACAAGATAAGGGAGAAGACTTTGGTTTTTATTTTTCCGAAAGTGTTTTTCATCATATTTCAGAAGAATGGAAAAAGGAACAAACATTCAGAAACCTGACTGACATGATAAATTTCAATCCTGATTTTATAATTGTTCCAGGTAATTTTGTAGATTTTCGTATTCCAGGGATTAAAGCACAAATATTTCATGGTCTGGGAGTAGAAAAAAAATCTCATTATAAAATTCGACATTATTTCAATGTTTACTTTACATCCGGTCCTTTTGTTACAGAAAAATTTAAAGAACATCAAAAAAAGTATAAATATTTTTTGGTCGAGGAAACAGGTTGGTCGAAAATTGATTACATTTTGAAGTATCCAACAATAAAAATACGAAAAGTGTTTAAGGTTCCAGAGAACAAAAAGGTCATTTTATATGCTCCTACTTTCAGTCCGAAAATGCAGTCTGCAAAAGAAATATTGCCTATAATTCCAAAAATAATCAAGGATGATGAAATCTGGTTTGTAAAGTTTCACGATTTGATGGATAAGAAAATTGTTGAGAATTTCAAAGAAAATATTTCCTCAAATATTAAATTAATAGATTCATTTGATATTACGCCTTATCTTCATTTGGCAGATATTTTAATTTCAGACACTTCCTCTGTAATTTATGAATTTCTTGTTTTAGATAAACCGATTATTACATTTAAAACTAAAAGTAGATATAATAAAGGAATTGATATTTCACGTCCGGATGAACTGCGAGCAGCTATTGATAGAAGTCTTCAGAATCCGGAAGAATTTCATGAAAACAGGATGAAACATATTCAGGAAATCAATCCATATTTAGATGGAAAAATTAGCGAAAATATTATAGAAAAACTGATAAAAGCAAAAGAACAAAATGCTTTTCATAAGATGAAAAAGCCATTGAATTTATACAGAAAATGGAAACTAATTCATCGGTTAAAATATTGAAAGACAGGAAAAAATGATAAAAGTTCTATTTGACCTTTCCAAAGAATATCACTTTAATTCTTTGTTTCCTCTTTATAGAGAAATGGAAAAGGATCCGAAATATGATTTATGGATTCATGTGGGTAAGGATAGCAAAAGATTTCTCGGATTTTTTCAAATTCCAGATAAAAACCGCATTGCATCCAACCTGAAAAAAGAAGGATATAAACTAACTGATGAAACATCTGGCTGGGATATTCTGGTTGCTGCAGATGCTGTCAGAGAACATAAAAAATATGGTGATCTGGTGCGGATTCATCTTGATCATGGAGTGGGAATAAAAACATCCAGGATCCGTAATATCGTTAAACAAAAGGAACTTTACTATCATGTTTTTCTGGAAGGTCAATACTGGTTTGATTACATTAAAAGCTTGGGTTGGGAGAATAAAGCTGACTTTCATGTTTATGGAATTCCGAAATTAGATCCATTATTCTGGAAAAAGTATTATGATAATAATAATCTGATCGCTAATTTAGAGCTTGATCCGAAAAAAAAAACAGTTTTGTTTGCTCCATCATATAAACCGAGTTGTATCGAATTTCTGCAGGATAAAATAGTTGATTTGATTCCAACCTATAATGTGATTACAAAGCTTCATCCCTACAGTTGGGGAACGAAATATGCTCCAAGTTCGCATTATAAATTTTATAAAAAACTCTCCCAGAAATTCAAAGAAGTATTCCTGATCCCAAAACGAGATTATGATATTTATCCATATTTATTTTTAGCAGATACGCTTATCAGCGATACATCCAGCGTTATCAATGAATTTCTGGCTCTTGGAAAATTCGGGATTATTTATGTTCTTCCTCATTTTAAGGAAAAGCACAGTGATGGTATGGAAGTTCTTTCTGTGGCTCCCAAAGATTGGCTGCAAGGTGCTTTCCCGCATATATTCTCTCCAGATGATTTGATTCCTGCAGTCGAATCAGCATTGAATCCATCCAAAGAGATGAAACAAAAACTCAAAAAATATCGCGATTATTTTTTTGTGGGATTGGATGGAAAATCAAGTTTGCGAGTTAAGAAAAAAATTGATGAGATAATCGAGAAATGAAACAAAAGATTTTAATTATACGTTTTTCCAGTTTTGGCGATATTGTTCAATGTATATCTACAATTGGATTCATCAAAGAAAAATTTCCAAATGGTGAAATCCATTGGGCTTGCAGGAAAGAATTTTCTCAAATTTTATCTATCCATCCTTTAATTTCTAAAATCTGGAGTCTGGATAGAAAGGATGGATTTAAAGGTTTAATCAATTTCGGAAAATCGCTTAAAAAAGAAAAATTCGATTTTATTTATGATGCTCACAGCAATATTCGCTCGAAAGTCTTATCTTTAATGTTGAAGCCATTCAAGAAAAGCAATTTTATAATAAGAAAAAAAGAGCGTTTTAAAAGATTTCTCTTTTTTAATTTTCGCATAAAAGTTTTACCAACTCCTTTCAGAGGAATGGTTTCGTTTAGAGAACCTTTGAGAAAGTGGGGAATAACAGCTTTTGGCGAACAGGAAATCGAATGGAATTTTCCTATTGGAATTTCAGAAAAAATTGATGAAGTTTTAGCAAAACATTTTGCAGATAAACCGATTATCAGTCTCGTTCCATCAGCTGCCTGGAAAATAAAGCGCTGGCCAGTTGAACATTGGAAAAAACTGATTTCTCTTTTGAAAGAAAATAAATTTGTAATTTTAGCTGGAGCTGAAGATACATTTTGCGAAGAGTTTGTTGAGCAAGCTTCGGAAAGAGTGCTCAATCTTGCTGGCAAATTATCTTTATTGGAAAGCTGCAGAGTAATTGCAAAATCTGATTTGATTATTTCTGCTGATACCGGATTTCTCCACTTTGCAGATCTGATGAAAAAGCAAGCTTTTGCTCTTTTAGGTCCCACGGCGTTTGGTTTTCCCACCGGGAAAACTGTAAAAATATTGCAAGTTCCATTGAAATGCAGACCCTGCACAAAAGATGGAAGGGGAAGATGTTCGCAGAAAATCTATCAGAAATGTATGGTAAATATTACTCCTGAAAGTGTGGCAAAGGAAGCAAAACAGGTTTTAGTAAATTAAACACCGAAAACACTGAAATCACCGAAAATATTTTATAAAATTATTCCTAACATTTCCCAGTTGAATTTCTTTTTGCTTTTCTTATATTTTAGCTTGTTCTCAAACTCTGTTTGGGAATACACTGCATTACGAAAGGAGACTTTCGTAACGAGAAAAAATTTTTCTATTTGTGTTTCTTCGTGTTCTTCGCGGCTATATTTCTTTTATGATTTCCTTCACTTTCTTAATGGCTTCATCAATTTTGGAAACATCTTTTCCACCAGCCATTGCCATATCCGGTCTTCCGCCACCTTTTCCACCTACGATTTCTGCAATTTTTCCCGCAATTTTTCCAGCATGATATTTGTTTGTCAGATCTTTTGTAACAATAGCTAAAATTCCAACTTTTCCGTTTGTTTCTGCGATCAGAACTCCGATCCCGGATTTCAGTTTATCGCGAAGCTGATCTCCGATCTGTCGCATTTCATTGGGATTTGAAACCTTGATCTTTGCTGCCGCAACTTTGATATCGTTTATGATTGGAGCCTGTTTTATCAATTCGTCCATTTTGCTTCCGGATGATTTTATTCTGAATCCTCTGATCTTCAAATGAAGCTCTTTATTTTCGGAAATAATTTTCTTCATTTTTTCCATTATTTTGAATTGTGGTGTATTCAAAAACCTGCCAATCTCATCGATTTCATCTTCTAAAATTTTCACATATTTTTCTGCAGCAAATCCTGTGATGGCTTCGATTCGCCGGATTCCAGCAGCAATGGAAGATTCTGAAGTCATTTTGAAAAAACCGATTTCACCAGTGAAATTTAGATGTGTTCCACCACAGAGTTCTTTGGAATAATCACCGATTGAAACGACTCTCACCTTTTCATCATACTTTTCTCCGAACAGAGCAATAGCTCCTTCTTTCCGAGCTTCTTTAATTTCCTTGATCTCGATTTTAAGTGGAATACATTCTCGGATTTTATTGTTCACGATTCGTTCGATCAATACCAATTCTCTCTGTGAGACTTGCTGAAAATGAGTGAAATCAAAACGTAAATGATCCGGGCTTACAAAAGAACCTTTTTGCTGAACATGTTTTCCCAGAATTTCTCTGAGGGCTTTGTGAAGCAAATGAGTTGCAGTATGATTTCCGGCAATATTTTTCCGATTTTCTTTATCGATCTCTGCAAACACATCTTCAGAATTTATCACTCCGGAAACTAATTTACCGAAATGAAAATAAACATCATTTTCCTTTTGAACTTCAGTAATTTTCACTTTAAAACCATCATTAGATATTTCTCCAATATCTGCAACCTGGCCACCGGATTCTGCATAAAATGGAGTTTCCTCAAGAACAATAACCACTTTTTTCTCTTCATCCACATAATGCTTTACAATTCTGGTTTTTATGGAATGTTGTTGATAACCTACAAATCTGGTTTTGATGGAAGTGCTTAAACCTAATTGAGATATTTTGCTGGTTTTCATATCAAAGTTTTTGGATTCTCGCCCTCTGATTTTTTGTTTTTCCATTTCCTTTTGAAAACCTTCTACATCAACCTCCAGACCTTTTTCTTCAGCCATAATCTTTGTTAAATCTAAAGGAAATCCGAAAGTATCATAAAGTTGGAATGCATTCGAACCTGGTATTGTTAAGGATTTACTCAATTTTTTAGCCTGTATCATTGATTCTTTCATTTGTTCCATAATCTCACTATTAGCGAAATCATCGGCTAATTTCTTCATCTGTTTTATTGCATCACTATTAACATAAATCTCACTTAACTTTTTAGTCTGTGTCACTGATTCTTTCATTTGCTTCATAAACTCACTATTAGTAAAATTTTCTGCTAACTTCGTCATCTGTTTTATTGTATCATTATTTGCATAAACCTCACTCAATTTTTTAGCCTGTATCATTGATTCTTTCATTTGCTTCATAACTTCACTATTAGCGAAATTATCGATTAACTTCGTCATCTGTTTTATTGCTTCATTATTAGCATAATTCTCTCTTAACTTCTCCAATTGTTTCATCCAATTTAAAGTATCTTTTCTTGATAAAAAATCACTAATAATCTCTAATTGATTATGCTTTATTTCTTCAAATTTACTGATGCCGTTGTCCAGAGTAAGATTAAATCTCTCTTCTTCTGTTTTGATAACAAGTTTGATGTGTGCTTGACGCTCTTTAAGTTCGCTGTAATGATGTGACATTAATTCTACAACAGTATCAACTAAAATATAAAGAAATGGTTTCTTAAGATGCAGAAGTCTGCCGTGACGAGCTGCACGTCTCAAGATTCTGCGTAGCACATATCCTCTTCCTTCATTGGAAGGCATTCCGCCATCTGCTAAAGCGAAAGTTAATGCCCTAATATGATCGGAAATAACTCGATGCGAAGTACCTCTATCGTCAGCAAAATACTCGATTTCTGACATTTCCGAAATTTTTTGAATTATTGGTTGGAAAAGATCAGTATCGTAATTAGATTTTTTATTTTGAAGAACCTGAACAATTCTCTCAAAACCTGCTCCGGTATCGACAAATTTGTTTGCGAGCGGAGTTAATTTTCCATCCTTTCCTCGATTATATTGTATAAAAACAAGATTCCAGAGTTCAAAAAAGCGATGACAATCTCCATTAACTTTACACTTATGATTTTCCAGGTGTTTCAGGTTGCAGAATTCTTCACCTCTATCCATATGTATTTCGGAACAGGGTCCGCAGGGACCGGTAGCTCCCATTTCCCAGAAATTATCTTTATCTTCATGATATTCGATATGATCGGGATTGATGTCAGTTTCGGTTTTCCAGAGTTCATAAGCTTCCTCATCTGTTTTGTGAACTGTGGCATAAAGTTTATCTTTCGGCATTTTCCAGATTTCAGTTAGAAGTTCCCAAGCCCAGGTTATTGCTTCCTTCTTATAATAATCACCAAAACTCCAATTTCCCAGCATCTCAAAGAAAGTATGATGATAACCGTCTTTTCCAACTTCTTCCAGATCGTTGTGTTTGCCGCCTGCTCTAATACATTTCTGGCTGTTTACAACTCGAAGATATTCAGGTTTTTTCTGTCCCAAAAAGATATTCTTGAACTGGTTCATTCCAGCATTAGTGAAAAGTAAGGTTGGATCATCAATGGGAATAACCGGAGCAGACGGAACTGCTTTATGTTTTTTCTTCTCAAAAAAATCTATAAACTGTTTTCTGATTTCGTTACTGCTTAACATTTTATCCTCTTTTTTTATCCACGAATTTCACAAATATTCACGAATATTTTCTTCCCACGAAATACACGAAAAAACGCAAAAAGAATTTTAATTTATATTAGTGTTAGATATTTGTAAATTGAAATTGTGTAAAGGAAAAAGATGAAGTTGCTTTGATTCCTATGTACAATAAGGAATTGATGTAAGCTTGCATTGGCTAAATTAATTTTATTTCAGTAAAAGCATTTTCCTGCTAATAGATTTATAACCAGATTTTATTTTATAGAAATAAATTCCTGATGAAACAGATTTGTTCTTTTCATCTTTCCCATCCCAAACTATTGAAGATTGATTATTGCCTGCCCCGTAAGGAGCTTGCGACTGTTCGCGAAAAATTGAATATTTTCTAATTTCCTGTCCTTTCAGATTATAGATTATTAATTCGGTGCCTTCGGTGTTTTCGGTGTTAAATTCAAAATAAATAGTTGTTTCCGGATTAAAGGGATTTGGGTAGTTCCAAGATTGTGGTTTTTGGATTTGAATATTTTCATCCTCAGAACCAACTTGAATAAGCAGATTTTTATAGATTTGAATTCCCGCAACGCCATCTGCAACGTAAATATGATTTTCCGAGGAAGTCACATTCATTGCAAAACACCCGGTCCTTTTATACCAGCCAAATGGAATTGGAGCCTGCGGATTTCCAATAAATAGAACCTGTACTCCTCCTAAAATGTAATTTGCAATATAAGCGTATTCTCCATCCACATGAATTCCCTGGGCAGAATCAATCAGTCCGCAATAGCCAACAGTTGAGGGAGCATTCGGATTGGCAATATTAATTACTTCCACCCCACCATAAGAATCAGCGATATAGGCATAATCACCTTCCACATCTATATCAGAGCCATGACTCGTGAAATCTGTATAACGCATTACAACAAACGGATTTGCAGGGTTAGAAATATCAACAATATAAAGACCGAAAGTATCGTCATCAGGGAAAGGTCCATAGTCAATAATGTAAGCATAATCTCCCTGAACATCCACTGCCTGAACAAAGCAATATTCTTCACCGGGAATTGCACCATTATACCATCCGAGCACATGACCGGTTTGATACGGACTGGCAGGATCTTCAAAATTGATAATTCTCATCCCATCCCACCAGCAAGCCACAAAAGCCAGGTTATCTTGCACAGCCAGATCATAGGTCATTGCCGGGCAAGTATAAAAACCTTATCTAAAAGGATTGGCAGGATCTTCCACATTCATAATATTTACAGGATTGGGAGCTCCCATACTTTTAGGCGAATAAATTACATGTGAACCAGCAGCAGCAACGCATCCTCCTGCAATTTCAGAATATCCAACCTGGATTGGATAGGTCGGATCGGATACATCAATCACACGAAAGCCGGTACTGCCTGTATATAAATAATCTCCTGAAACTGCCACATCCGATGCAAAATTCGGCAGAGTATATCCAGTTACATATTGGATTGATGCAGGATTAGTAACATCTAATACAAGAAAACCTTCCACTCCACCAGTTAGAAAAACATATCCATCTCCTCCGATTATGTATTGATAGCCTCCGTTATAAGAACTGACTTGATAAGGATTATCAGGATATTCTACATTGATAGCAACTACTCCACAACCATTTCCTGCAACATATGCATGATTATCAAAAACAACAACTTTAGCCGGATATCCGTCAATAGTACAACTTCCAACCTGATAAGCATTAAGAGGGTCAGCAATATTGAATATTTTTAATCCGAATCCGTTTTCAGCAAAAAAGGCGTAAGGTTCAGAAATGAATATTCCACCTTTTGCTGTTGAGTAATTTGCTACAATATGAGGATTTAATGGATTTGAAATATCAATGATCTGTAAACCCTGAGAATTTCCAGTAAGATAAATATAATTTCCGGAAACAGCCATGTTCCATACATAATCGCTTATTGAACAGTCTGCAACTTCATAAGGATTTGTGGGATCGGAAACATCAATCACTCTCAGCCCGTAAGCAACTGTTGCAGCGAAAACATAATCTCCGGAAGCATAAATTCCAGCTCGAGGATATGGTTCTGTGGGACAGCGTCCCAATCTTACCGGATTATAAATATCAGAAAGATCCCAGATTTCAACTCCTGAAAAGTATGCTGCCAGATATAGTCTTTGAGTTGCAGCATCATAAAAACTGCCATCAACAAGAGATCTTGCCCGGATTTCTGAAAGGATAACAGGATTATCAGGATCACTGATGTCTGTAATATAAACACCTGCACCAGAACCGACAAAAACAAGGTTTAAAGGTGCAAAAGAAGAGATTGAATAACTTGCACCAAATGGCCAGTTCCCTTCAAAACTCACCCATGAAGAATCAAAATCGATAGGTTCACGAAGGGTAAAATCTTCATAAGAAAAACCAAAGTCTTCATTGAAAAGAGTTCCTTTCGGAAAAACATGTACATTTTCGGGATTTTCAATAATGCCCGGATTTGCATAACCTGCAACTGTGAAAACTAATATTAAAAAGAATAAAAACTTTTTCTGCATTTTCTCCTCCTTTTTCTCAACCGTGAATTAACGCTAATGAATGCTGATATTTTCTTCCCGCGAAATACACGAAAGATTTAATCTATATTTTGGTTTGAAATTTTATAGTTAAAAATTTGTGTAAAGAACATAATATAAATAAAGAAATTTAATTTGCTCTCAAATCACTATAAATAAAATTCATCATATCTTGAGCTAAAGTTCTTATATCTTCAGGATTATTTTCTGATAATGTGTGATGTTCAGGATTGAGAATTATTCTAAAATTATTATGAATATAATCTTTTGTGTTTTCTACAAAAATTTTGTTCTCATACAATCCATCTATGATTTTTTCCAAATTCAAATTTTCTAACTTATTATCTAAAATCTGTTTTCTAAATCTCAATTTTATTTCATTTTCCAAAAATGGTCTTAAATTTTTTGAAATATCTTCGTTATGCTTTCTGTTGATAAAACTTTCGATTTTATTAAAAGCTTTTTCGTGTTCTGTTAAAATAAAAGATTCTTCCTTAAATTCCTCAAGAAAACTTGTGTTATTATTTCTGTTTATCTTTAATAATCGATGCTTAAACTTGTTATTATTACTTTCCAGGATTTTTTTTAGAAAGTTATCATAATGAGTTAAAATAATAATTTGTCGAAAATCATTACAAATATTAAAGATTTCCCCGACAGTTTTTAACTTCCTATTTTCATCAAAACTGGTTACGGGATCGTCTAAAATAATAATCGTATTTTCTTTTTCTGATTTAGTTTTTGTGATTAGTTTTGCCCAAAAAATGGAAAGAGCTAATGCTCGTCTTTCAGAATCGCTTAAAACATAAGAAATGTTTTTCTCATTTATTTTAATATTTTTGTATTTTAGATGAATTGAAATAACGGGTTTGTATCCGGTTTTTGAAATACTTTTTGTTATTTGGTAATCTTTGCATCCAAACTTTTTAAAGAAAAGACTGATAAGGTCAAAATAATTTTTTAAAAATAGTTCCTGATTTTTTTCAAGTTCAATTGTCTTAAAAATAATCTTTTTTCCAAAATCATCAATTTTCGCTTTAACTTCTATCAGTTTTTGGAAAATCGGTTCATTTACAATTCTCAATTTCAATAACGTGTATTTTGAAATCTCTTGAATTATTTTTTCTAATTCAATTTTAATCTCTTCATTTTGTAACGATAATTTGAAATCTTTAATTTGTTGAATAAGATTATTTTCTTTCAAAAGGTAATCATTTTGGATTTCATCATAATCAGTTTCACTTTGAAGTATGTTGAAATAATCATATTCCGGAATAGCTTCATAAGGTTTTTGATTCTTTTTCTCAATGATTGCTTTCAGTTCAATAACACTTTCATTCAAAACTTTTTTAAAATTCTGAAAAGCATTTTCAACTTTTCCTGAAATTAATTCCAATTCGTTTAAATCTTGATTAAAATCCTGATTATCTACAATTGAAAGATACTCTTTGAAAATAATAATATTGTCCTTGTAGCTTAATTTCAGACGATTATTTTCTTCAATAAGTTGATTTAAAGTGGAGCTTAATTCCTTTTTAATATTTTCTTCAAATTCCTTAAAACTTTCATTGAAATATTTTTTATATGTTTCGATCAGTTCTATATCTTCAATTCTCTGTCCACAAAAGGGGCATTTAGTTTTTTCTAGTTCTTCAGTTTTAAGATAATCGAACAATCCTTTCTCGATCCATTTTTCTTCATCATTATCTCTTTTTTGGAAATTATTATTAATATGATTTGATAATTTGGAAAATGCTTCCTCATTGATTTCATCAAAACTTTTCTTAAATAAAAGGTTAATTTTATCTAATAATTTTATGACATTTATTTCAGTTTTAGATTGCACAGGTTCTTTCTTTTTGATAATAGAGTCAGCGTTCTTAATCTTTTCTTCCAATTTTAATTTTTGATTTGTTAAACTTTCAATTTTAGTCTTAATTTCTTCTCTTTTGAAATCAGTTTTTATTCTGAAAAATTCCTTAATGTCGATATGATATTCAATAATAGCTTCATTAATTCTATCTTTCAATCTCGTGTGATCACCTGACATAGTTCTTTTTTCTTTTTTCAAATCTGCTAATTCTAATGCAGTTTTAACATTCTCTTCACCCAAAATAAAATCTGTAATGTTAACCTTATTTTCTCTGGTTATATTCAGTCCTGTAAATACATTCTCATTTATAAACCTGCTGTCGAAAATTTGAAGATAGTAATCATAATCATTTAATTGCCAATTATTATTTTTAAACTCGATGTTTTTTTCTTCAATGTCTTTATAATAAGAGATTTTGATATTTTGAAGATCATTATATTTGGAGGGGATTGTTTTTCGGTTTTGTAAAATTGAGTTATTTTTTAGTGATATGGAACGAAAGATGTCCGTTAAAGTTGATTTTCCGAAGCTATTCAGACCATATATTAAAGTCAGTGATTCAAACTGAATTTTCCCACCATCTTTAAAATTCGAAAATGTTCCGACATTTGTTATTTCTTTTATTCTTTTTATCATAATGACCTCAATTATTACATAAAAACCAAAATATTATACAAAATTCACTTTCAAATGCTTTCCCCAAAGCTGAAGCAATTTTTTCAAGTGTTGAGAATTTTATATCTCCCGAATGATTCTCGACAAATTTTATTAGGTTTCACCTGCAATTTGAAGAATTTGATCATACAATTTATCATCGATATATAATCCGTTCTTTATCAATTTATCTAAAAATGGTTTTATAAGAAAAATTATTCCTTTTTGTTTTGCTTTCAGGAGAATACCCAATGTTCCGGTTACAATTAATCCTAAATGTTCAGCATATTTTCTGGCAAGTAAATCATCAATAATGCACAAATCAGCTTGGATTTCATCGTAAAGTATCATTACTTCCACTTCTCCGATATGAAGACTTGTTCTAAAAAACTTCTTTGTTTGCTGATTACGAATTTCTTTTATTTTGATAAAATCGCATTTCCTTATATGTTCCTCACCAAGTTTGAGATCACCTTTAACCGAAATTTCATTTAAGACACCATTTGGAATAAACACTTTTCCATATAATTCTTTCAGAATTTCTAATTTATCTATAGATGCAAGAGCAATTAACGGTGTCGAATTAACAACAACTTTATGCATTTTTTAGATCTTGGAGTAATTCGTCATTATTCTCATATCTGAAAATAGAAACTTTAAAAGTTGCGAGAAGTTTTATAAATTCTTCTTCGTTCATTTCAGCGAGAAGAGCTGCTTGTCCGATCGATAATCTCTTTTCTTTATAATAATTTACGGCTGCTATTGTTTTTATCTCTTTGATAAATCTATCCTCTGATTCTCGTAAAGAGAAAAGTATTTCTTCCGGAAATTTAAGTTTAGCTATTTTTTCCATATCTTATTTCCTCCGATTTGTTATTCATACTTCTTTAATACTTCATCCAAATCCTTTGCTTTGATCCTTTTTTGTTTATATTGTTCATATCGTTTCAATGCTTCCTGTTCCCATATTGATTCGATGTCGGGATCAGGTTTTTCTAAACTTGACATTAAGCCTTCTACTAAATGCGCTCTTTCAACGGGTCGTAATTTTAAAGCTTCTTCTAAAAATGTTTTTTGAGATAACATAATTTTACCTCCTGAATTAATGACTACAAACTTTACTTACAAGTTAACTTGTCAATCTCTTTTTCTTATTGTCTGTGCCAGTCTGTGTGTGTCTGCATGCCTTGCCGAAATAAACGAAGGCAGGTGGCAAAACTTACATATACTGCAATCTGTACAGATCGTAGTAAAGTCCTTCTTTTGCAAGTAATTCCTGATGTGTACCAACTTCTCTGATCTCACCTTTGTGAAGCACGATTATTCTGTCCACATTCTGAATTGTGGAGAGGCGATGGGCAATGATTATCGAAGTTCTATTTTCCATTAATTTCTTGAGTGCATCCTGTATTAGTATTTCCGTTTCAGTATCGATATTGGAAGTTGCTTCATCCAATACAAAGATAGCGGGATCGTAGGCAAGCACACGAGCAAAAGCAATTAGTTGACGCTGCCCAACAGAGAAAGTTGCTCCTCTTTCCATTACAGGTTCATAGTATTTTTCCGGTAAATTTTCGATAAAATTATGTACATTCACATATTCCGAAACCTGCTGCATTCTTTCATCAGAAATGGTCTCATTATTCAAAACAATATTATCTTTAATTGTTCCGGAAAACAGGAAAACATCCTGCTGAACAATGCCAATATTCCCGCGTAATTCTTTCAGGGAATAATCTGTAATATCTTTCCCATCAATGATAATTCTACCCTTCCGGAACGGATAAAGTCCCGAGATCAGACTGATGATCGATGTCTTTCCAGAACCCGTATGTCCAACCAGAGCAACCTTTTCGCCAGCTTTTATCTTGAATGATATATCTTTTAGAACTTCATCATTTTCATTGTATTGAAGGTATACATTCTTAAACTCAATCTCACCTTTGAATCCTTCTTCCTTCTTGTCACGCCGTAGCAATATTCTTCTTGCTTTTCTTTGAGTAGGCGGATCTCCCTTTCTACTCTTCTCATTTTCTCCTTTACTCCCCTTCTCCCTTTCTCCAGTT
>JABMPU010000076.1 GCA_013203665.1 Armatimonadota bacterium | reverse complement strand
CACATATTATGCAGGCTCGTCTCCTGCGAAACTTGAGTAAATTAATTAATAAAGATTTATTTAAAAAAGTAAATTATAGGTCAATTTTAAGTGTTTTAAATTTTCCTTATGGAAAATTTGATAAAACTTCTGGATTTTATAATCCTTCACGTTTACAAAAATTGTACCATTCATTTTATAATGATTTAAATCTTGAAGATCTAAATCCAAAGATTGTTCTTCAGACGTATGATTATGTAAAAAGAGAAGGTCTTATATTAGAAGAAGGATTAGTTGCGGATGCTGTGTATGCTTCTGGAGCAAGTTACCCAATATTTCCACCAATTAATATTAATAATAGATTATTGATTGATGGTGCATGTGCATCTCCTTTACCTGTACTTGAAGCTGTTAATAGAAATATGGACGTTATTATAGCAGTATCTTTTTATGAAGAGCCTGATCTTGAGCCGAATGGATTTTTAAATGCTTTATTTCATCATACAAGGGGAATATTTTATAATCTGACAAAAAGTCAAACGGCATTTGCGATAGATGTTCATCATCATGAAATTATCTTAATCCGGATTACATTTGACAGAATGATTAAATTGTGGGAAATTAAAGAACTTCCGTATATTCTAAAAACTGGTGAAAAAATAATTGAACAAAAAAAAGAAGAAATTTTTAAAGCAATAGCAGCTAACCGGATATTTGAATAAAACAGGTTAAGGATCAAAATGAAAAAGAAACAGCTTGTACCAATTTTCTTATGTAGTTGTATAATTTGGTCTTTGGGAAATGGTTTGCTGCCATTATTGCCTATTTATGCAAAACAATTAGGTGCTTCAGCAACTATAATTGGATATTATCTGGCAATATCATATGCAGCACTTGCTGCTGGTACTTTAAGTGCTGGCTGGTTAGCAGATTTATTCAAAAGTCGAAAATTATTATTAATAATCGCGGGTTTTATAAATGTATTTGTTTTATTTTTTTTAGGTTATTTTTTGAAAATAAAATATCTCATTATATTAACTTCTGTGATATGGTTTCTTGGGGGGCTTAGTATTGCATTGTTATGGACTATTACAGGCATGTATGCTGATAAAAATGAGCGAGGTAAAATATTTGGATTATTAGCATTAACGAGTGGAATAGGTTCAATTATTGGAGGATTAACATTTGGAAATTTTGCTGATTTATATGGCTTTCAAACATTGTTTAAATTATTATCTGTATTTGCAGCAATATGTCCAATAATAACCTTTTTAATTGATGACAAAAAAGTTAAATCAGTATTATGGAATGAATCATCTTCAATAAACAGATCTTTAAAATTTGGTAAATGTTTTTTACTGCTTATAATTGTTGGTTTTTTGGGTGGTTTTGTATTTTTGTTGGGTAGACTTGGAATATCTTTAGCTATGAATATTAGAGGATTTAAATTAATTGAAATTTCATTAACAACCGCTGTAGGTGGTTTAGTTTCATTACCATTTATTTATATGATCGGTTGGTTAGCTGACAAATTTGGCAAAATAAAATTATTGAGCGTTTGTTTTATTTTAGGAACCACAAGTATGATAGTATTAATTCATTCATCTGTTTTTTATCATTTCATAATAGCTTCGGCAATATTAATTCTCTTATCGATATCACAGAATATAGGTGCAGCATTTGTAACTGATTTAGTGCCAAAACAAAAACTAGGCAAGAGTATTTCAATTTATACTGCTTCAAATTGGTTAGGTGGTATTATAGGTTTTGCATTAGGTGGAATAGTAATTCAAAATTTCGGTTTGACTTATGCATTTATCTTGTGTGCGATAATTCCCATTTTTGCGTTATTATTTCTTTCAAAAATCCAATTTTCATTCCCTGAAAAATAATATTTTTTTTATTTATTCTGAGTATATATCAAACTGATAAAAAATTTTGTGTAGTCTGGTTATCTTCTTTTCCTTTTACTTCTGCTGAAATTAGTTTTTCCCTTTTTCTCTTCCGGTTTTGCTTTTACAACTAAAGGTTTGTTATCTCTTCCCATTCTCCTGAAAGCTTTTATGATCTGTTCGGCTTCTGCAAAAGGTACATTGGCAAAAGAAAAATTATCATATACTTTTATGTCTTGGATCAGGTGAGAATCTATCATTGTTTCCTTTTTTATCATGTCTGCCAGTTTTCTTTTACTAATATTATCTTTATTTCCCAAAGCTATGAATAGACGTGTTGTTCCTTTTAAATCGGGAGAATTATTCTCTGAAGGTGCTTTCACATCTCTGATCTTTGCATATTTTTCGGGTGAGAAATCGTCTTTATAGGCATGGGTGAGAAGAGCCGCGATTATTTCGTCGGGTTTGTGATCTCCTAAAAGTTCATATGCTACTTGCAGGTTATCGTCGAAAGTTTTCATTTCGATGATCTCACTGATTTCTTCTATTATGCGTTTACGCTTCATACTGATAAGTTGTTTTACTTTCGGTATCTTCTCTTTACGTATTTCCGCATTTGCTGTTCTTTGAATATGCATTAATTTTCGATATTCCGATGGTGTAATGAATGTGATGGCAGTTCCGCGTTTTCCAGCTCTTCCTGTTCTACCAATGCGATGAACATAGGAATCCGGATCCTGTGGGATAGAGTAATTCAATACGTGCGTAAGTTCTTGTATGTCGATTCCGCGAGCAGCAACATCCGTTGCAGCGAGAATCCTGATCCTTTTTTTTTTGAATTGATCGAGTATCCTTTCCCTTTGATTCTGAGAAATATCTCCGTGAAGTGCTGCTGCATCGTAACCTCTATCTGATAATGCGTTTCCCAGATGCTGTGCTTTCAGTTTCGTTCTGCAAAAGATAAGAGCATAAAATTCTTTTTCGATGTCTATGATTCGGCACAAAGCCTCAAATTTATCGGATGAATTTACCTCAAAGTATATTTGGTCCGTCAAATCGACTGTAAGTCTTTTTGGAGAAACTTTAATTTCCTCGTACTCGCTCATAAAATTTCGAGCAAGTTTGATGATCCTCAGCGGCATTGTAGCGGAAAAAAGCAGCATTCTTTTGTCTTTGTTCGTTTGGGAAAGTATCTTTTCGATATCTTCGATAAATCCCATATTCAGCATCTCATCTGCTTCATCCAGAACCATGTAAGAAAGTTGATCGATTTTTAATGTTCCACGCTTAAGGTGATCTAATATTCTACCGGGAGTTCCTACTACGATCTCGACACCTCTTTTCAATCTTCGCAATTGTCCTTCGATGGGTTGTCCACCATAAACAGGTAGAATTCCAATTTCACGATTTGTTCTAAGTGACATCATTTCTTCCGCAACTTGTATCGCCAATTCACGAGTAGGTGCCAAAACCAATACTTGCGTAATACCGTTCTTTTCCGTATTTTCGATTATCGGTAGCCCGAAAGCTGCGGTTTTGCCGGTTCCGGTTTGTGCCTGTCCGATGATATCTTTTTCGTTTTTTAAAAGTAAAGGTATTGTTAAAGCCTGTATTGGAGACGGCTTTTCAAATCCCTTTTGTTTTATTACTTCCAGAATTTCATTTGAAAGTCCCAGATCAAAAAAGTTATATAATTTTTTCATATTATTCCTTATTTTTTATCTTTTGAATTAATCCAAATTATGCGGTATGATTGTCAAATCATTATTTTTTTTTGATGCGAAATTTCGATATTTTATATAGGTTTATGTTATATTTGATATTGATTTTTCCACGCTATCCTGAGAAATCTTAAAAAAGGATAATATAATGAGTTTGTCTTGCATGAAGTTAGCGTTAGGAAATAATCGAAAAAAGTAATTGAAAAGAAATACCCCTTAATAATAATTTATTTGATAAAAAAAACTAAAAAGGAGCATTTCTGTGATGAGAGCAGAAAATCTTATGAACCTTTGCAGTTGAGGATGACATTCATTTAATATTTTTTCGGGGGATGCCTGAAATTATTTTTTATTGACAAGATAATGAGAATTTTTTCTTTTTTGGCTAATATTAATTTGGAGTTTATATGAAAAAATCTTTCATATTTATTTTTGTATTTCTTACATTTTATAACATTCTTTTTTCTCAAAATAAAATTGATAGTCTTGAAATAAAACTCTTAGAAGTAAATAATCAGGAAAAAATAGAGACGTTAAATGAATTAGCAAAAGCTTACTGTTCAATATCACCGCAAAAGACAATAGAGTATGGTCAACAAGCTTTAGTATTATCACAGAAATTAGATTACAATGAAGGGAAAGCGATATCTTTAAAAAATATCGGAATCGGGAATTATTATTTAAGCAATTACGATAAATCTTTAGAATACTATTTGAATTCATTGAAAATTATGGAAGAAATGGAAGATAAAGAAAGCATAGCTACTATTTTAAATAATATTGCTATAATTTATTGGAAATTAAACAATTTCGAAAAAGCATTAAAAACATATGATGAAGCATCAATAATAATGGAAGAAATTGAAAATAGAGAGGGCATTGCAAGGTCACTAAATAATATCGGACTTATTTATATGACATTAGAAGTTTATGATAAAGCTTTAGAAAACTATTTAAAAGCATTACAAATTATGAAAGAAGTCGGCAATAAAAATAATATTGCCTATTGTTTAAATAATATTGGAATTATTTATTGGTATTTAGAAAATTACGATAAATCTTTAGAATACTATCTGGAATCATTAAAAATTAATGAAGATATTGGCAATAAATATGGTGTCGCTGGAAGTAAAAAGAATATTGGAGGAATTTATTTAAAACTGAATAATTTTGATAAATCTTTGGAATACCTTATAGAAGGATTAAAATTAGCCAAAGAAATAAAAGCTAAAGACTTAATTCAAAGTTTCTACGCTAATCTTTACGAGTTATTTTTTAGAAACGAAAATTATCAAGAAGCTCTTGAATATCATAGACTTTATTCTGCAATCAAAGATAGCATATTCACTGTAGAAAACAGTGAAAAAATAGCGGAGATGCAGATAAAATATGATACAGAAGAGAAAGAAAAAGAGAACGAGTTGTTGCGTAATAGTAATGAAATTCAAAGGTTAAAGATAAAGCGACAAGAAAATCTTCGCAATTCACTTATAGCTATTTCAATATTAATTTTAATATTAGCTTTTGTAATTTACGAACGATATCAAGTTAAACAGAGAGCTAATAAAATTTTGAATGAGAAAAATATCCAGATCAAGAAATCGAACACTGAACTTAATAAAAAGAATAAACAGATAACCAAACAAAAGGAACAACTTGATAATGCATTAAAAGAGCTGAAAGAATTGAACATTAGCCTGGAAAAAAGAGTTGAGGAAGCTGTAGCTGAAATACGTGAAAAAGAGAATATGCTCATTGCCCAGTCACGACTTGCAACTATGGGAGAAATGATCGGTAATATTGCACATCAGTGGCGTCAACCACTCACAGCAGTGGGAATTATTGTACAGAATTATGAAGATGACTTTGAGGATGGCTTACTTGATATGAAATACCTGGAAGAACATTCAGATAAGGTAATGGATATTCTTCAACAAATGTCTATAACTATCGATGATTTCAGGAATTTTTTCAAACCCAATAAGCTGATACAAGAATTTAGTATTAAAAGTATAATCGAAAAAACTATTAGTTTTGTGAAAGCAAGTTTCAGATTGAACTCCATTAAATTGGAACTCAATTTGGAAGAGAGCTGTTATATCGAGGGTTTTCCCAATGAATATTCTCAGGTAATATTGAATATATTGAACAATGCAAGGGATGTTATAAAAGAACGAAACATTAAAATTGAGAATAGAAAAATAATTATGAACTTGTATAAAGAGAATGGCAAGAGCGTTTTAACAATATCTGATACAGGTGGTGGAATTCCCGAAGATATTATGGATCGCATCTTTGAACCCTATTTCACTACCAAAGATGAAGAAAAGGGAACAGGACTTGGTTTGTATATGTCCAAAACCATCATTGAAGAAAATATGATAGGAAAACTGACGGCACGAAACATAAAAGACGGAGCAGAGTTCAGGATTGAAATCTAATGGAGTGCGGGATTCGAGTTTCGTGTTGTACTTCTGGTTTCCAAGCTCCAGCTTGGATACACATAGCTTACCACTAAGATGAAAAAGATTACAAAGCTAGGGCTTGTTAACAAGAGCATTATACAACACTGAGGCGGTGTTGATGAGTAATTTTGTATTTCAACCGAGACGGTTGAAATAACAATAGTACATACCATTCTAAAAAAGTATTTGACAGATAATCTTCTACAATTAAAAGAAATAATATTATAAAATATTGTATCACGGATATGAATTATGAAAAACTATGATGAGCATATTAGAAAACTTGAGGAAGAATTATCAGAAGCAAGATCAGATTCTGATAAAACAAGAGAACAACTCTTAAAAGAGATAGATCTTTTAAATGCTAAAATTACCGAGTTGGAAAAATCGGAAACCGATCGTAAGCAGGCGGAGGAAGGACTGCGGGATAGTGAACATAATTTCTGTGATCTGGTCGAGAACATAATGAACGGTGTGGCCATCGCCGATGAAAACGCAGCTTATACAACGCTTTATCCAAAGCGAAAGTTTAGTCTTATTCTAACGCGCTTTAAAAAAACTTTTCGTTTTGCTGATGTAGGCTTTTTCATTAATTTTTTAGTTGTTTATATTTTAGCTTTCATCAGTCTTTATCCGAAATACGGATTAAGCATTATTGCGTTAAGTCCTCTTATTGTTGTTACAGCAGGATGGTTTTGGGGAGTTAAAGGTGGTCTTTTAGGAGGACTTTTAAGTTTTCCATTATACACACTTTTAAGTATTTTAGTTAATGAAACAGTTTGGGACACACGTTTTTGGATAGCCGGGTTTATTTGTTCAGCAGCATCCCTTTTGCTTGGTACCTGGGTTGGGCATCTTTGTGAACTTGGTGAGCATTTAAAACAAGGAGCTGAAGAACGTGATAGAATGCACGAAGATCTTAAAAAAAACAATAAACAACTTATAGAATTCCAAGCTACTTTAAAAGAGAAAATTAAAAACGCAATTGAAATAATTCGCGAAAAAGAGAATATGCTCATTGCCCAGTCACGAATGGCAACCATGGGAGAAATGATAGGTAATATTGCTCATCAGTGGAGGCAACCATTAACAGCGGTGGCGGCAATAATACAAAACTATGAAGATGCTTATGAGGATGGTATTCTCGATATGGAATATATTGAAAAACACACAAATTTAATAATGGATATTCTCACTAATATGTCCAAAATCATCGATGATTTCAGGTTCTTCTTCAAGCCCAATAAGTTGATACAAGAATTTAACGTAAAAAATATTATTGAGAAAGCTATTAGTTTTGTGAAAGCAAGTTTCAGAGTTAACTCAATAAAATTGGAACTTAATTTGGATGAGAGCTGCTATATCGAGGGTTTTCCCAATGAATATTCTCAGGTAATATTGAACCTCTTGAATAATGCCAAAGATGTTATAAAAGAACGAAATATCAAAATTGAGAACAGAAAAATAATTATTAGTTTGCATAAAGAGAATGGCAAGAGCGTTGTCACAGTAGCTGATACTGGTGGCGGAATTCCTGAAGATATAATAGGTCGCATCTTTAAGCCGTATTTCACTACTAAAACTGATGAAAAGGGTACCGGGCTTGGTTTGTATATGTCCAAAACCATTATTGAAGATAATATGAAAGGCAAGCTGACGGCACGAAACATAAAAGACGGAGCAGAATTTAAAATTGAAATCTGAAATCTGTTATCTCGTTACTAAGTTACACTTAGTAAGGCACTTAGGAACGAAGTTAAACTTCGCAATAATGAGTATTCCCAAGTCCAACTTGGGAACAAGAAGCTGCGGGGGCGAGTTGCGGGTTACAGGTTACCTTCCGAACGGTCGCAGACCTTAGGAACGGTAAAAATCACCTGTTCTGTTGAGGACAGATTTGAGAGGTGAGGATGTCTGATTTGAAAATATTCCTTATTTAAGATGAAAAAAAAACATAGAAAGAAAAAGTGATATTTTTTTAATTAAAACTTAGTATTATTAAAGAGGAGATTAAAATGAGAAAAATTAATTTTGTGATATTTTTTCTTTTATTTAGTTCAATTTTATTTTCTGTAAACTCCAAAATTGATAATTTGTTCTTTAAACTTCGAGACTCAGTTGGTACAGAAAGAATTGATCTGTTTAATCAAATAGCAGAAGAATTGAGTGTACAATCACCGGAGCAATCACTGAGCTGGGCAGGATATGCTTTAATTTTATCCGAAGAAATGAATTATGATGAAGGGAAAGCATATGCTCTGGAAAATATTGGTTCTTGCCATTACTCTCTAAAACTGTATAAAAGAGCTTTAGATTATTTTCATCAATCCTTACAAATTGACCAATCTTTAAATAGTAAAGAAGATGAAGCAAGGACTTTGAATGATATTGGATTGGTTTATCAACAATTAAACGATTATGAT
>JABMPU010000075.1 GCA_013203665.1 Armatimonadota bacterium | reverse complement strand
GGAGCTTGCGACGACGACTCGAGGTAGCTTGAATACGCAATTTGTCTCAACTCGTCGTTCCTTACGAGTAGAAAAATCATAGTTTACTGATGAACTCTATTTAATATCGAGATTATTAATATAACAGAGTACATTCTCAGGTGCAAATCAGGAAAAAATAGAAAATCTGCAATCCGAAATCTAAAATTTTCTTATTGCCTCATCTAGTTCGGAAAAAATTTCGAAATCATCTTCCATTTCCACAATATCAAATAACTTTTTGATATTCGGATTCAAAGATGAAAAAACGATCTTACCGTTTTTATCGTCCAGAAGATTTGCCACTAAATAAAAAACTCTTATTCCCCCACTGCTGACATATTCAAGTTTGCTGCAATCAAGAATGATCTTATGTTCACCATTTTCAATGAACTCAATAAGTTTTTCCTGAAAAGTTTCTGAAGTTATTTCATCCAAATTACCTTTAACTCCCAAAATCAGAATATCATCTTTTTTATAATCCATTATTTCCATTTGAATCTCCTTTTTTATTAGCCACGAAGGGACACGAATTAACACTAAGAAATTATTTATTTATTTTCATTACAGAATAAAATATATTTACTTACTTCATCTTCTAACTTCTTCTCCTGCAAAATAGAGTGTTTTTTACCTCACCTCAATCCTCTCCTAAGAGGAGAGGAAATTCTTTGTTCTCCTTCTCCTCGATAGGAGAAGGTCGGGATGAGGTTCTTCGTTAGAAACTACTTCGAAGATTTCCACAGACTTTTCCAGTTTAGATGGAAAAACAACCTTTTTTTTCATTTTGCAGAATCCCTAGGAGCATTAAGTTAAAGTAGCACTCTATTTTGCATTTTTCAAATATTTCCCAATTCTTAAAATATTTTTATTATCCTTTCTCTTATATTCAATAATATCTGAATAACTTTTGATAATCTTAATTCCTTTTCCACCAACAAATTTCTTACCTGCTTTTAATGATTTCATTTCTACATCATAAGGATCAAAAGGAATTCCATCATCTGTAAATATTATCGTCATCAGGTTATCTTTTATTCCAAAATCTATCTCAATAGAATGTTTAGTTTCTTCTTTGAAACTATAAGAAATAATGTTTGTTAATACTTCTTCAATAATTAATAGAACCTCAAAGATTGAATCCTTTCCAACTTTATTTTCTTCTGCAATTCTAAGAAAAACATCTTTTACTGCTTTAATTTCAGTTTTCTGATTTTTTATTACAATTGTTTCCTTTTTGCAGCTCTCCCCTATCTTCCCTTTATATTTGAATGTAAGAATAGTTACATCATCAAATCTGGGACAGCCAATTGAAAATTCATTTACTTCATGTAAGATCAATTTCGTGATATCCTCAGATGAGATTGATTGATTTTTTCCCAAAACCTCTTGCAAGAGTTCATCGGAAAAAAACTCTTTCTTAGCATTCATTGCTTCTGTAACGCCGTCTGTATAAAGAAAAATAATATCATCATGTTTTAAAATAATTGTCCCTTCTTCAAAAGCTCTATCCGCTTTCAGGCCAAGAGGTTTACCTTTTGTTTTTTTAAAGAATTTTACTTGGTTATTTCTTATGAAAAGCGGTAAATTGTGTCCCGCATTTGCATAAATCAATTTCCCCGAATCAATTTCCAGAACTGCAAAGAAAAGAGTAACAAACATAAATTGCTTATTCTCCTGATAAAGTTCCAGGTTCACTTTCTTCATAATCTCAGCAGGAGAAACCTGTTTATTATCAGGAAGAGTAGTAAGAAATTTGATTGTAGTTTTGCTTTTCGACATAAATAAGGCAGCAGGAATTCCTTTATTGGAAACATCTCCAACTAAAAAACAGAAATGGTTTTCATCAATAAAAAAGAAATCGTACAGATCACCACCAATTTGTTTTGCAGGTTCGAGTGCAGCGTAAAGTTCAAATTTATCTTGAATAAGATATGGGGGTTGAGGAAGCATTGCTTTTTGAATATTTTTGGCAATGTGCAATTCACTTTCGATCTTCTCTTTTATAGCAGTTGTTTCAGTTAGTTTTTGGATGTGACTTTTCAATGATTTGATCATAAAAGCAAACGATGCTGCTAACTTCCCGATTTCGTCTTTCAGATTTAATGCGATACTTTTTATTTTAGTTTCAGTTTCGCTCATCGATGAAAATTCTGTTGATGAAAGTTGATTTGCATAAGCTGTTAATTTTTTCAATGGGAGTGTAATTCGTCTAATCAGAATGAAAGCAAGAATTACACTTATAAAAAATATAATTGTATTTAGGATGGTTTGTTTGATAATAATTTTTCGAGCAGGTAAACTGATTTCATCAAGATAAAATGCTGCTCCGATATACCAATCTAAAGGTTTAAAATAAGTTACATAAGCTACTTTCTGGAAAATATACTTTCCGGGTTGTTCCGGTTTATACCACAAATATTCATAAGAAGTTCCAGGTGTATTTGCTACTTTTTTCATTCTTCCCAGATGATCCTCTCCTGTTAAAGGATGTTTGAAATCAGCAAGATTTTGACCTGTTAGTGTGGGATGTATTATCATATCTGCTTTACTGTTAAAAAGAAAAAAGTAGCCTGTTTCCTCAATTTTTAAGCGAGAAAAAGTATCTTTCAATTCTTTCATTACTTGTGAAAGTCTTTTATCTTCTTCTTTCTGGATATCATCGATATAAGTTCCTGTTCCTATTACCCAGTCCCAATCTTTGAAATAATAATTGTATGAAAGTTTTTCAACCGGAGTTGTTTCTCCCAGCCGAATAAACCAGAATGATGTAAAACCTTCTCCTGTATTTTTTACGGTTTCTTTTACGTTTTCCCAGATGTTATTTCCCTTAATATCTAAATATTCAGACATATCGGAATCTTTGAAATTCGGATTCGGATGAGATATGGCAATGCCTGAACTATTATAAATATAAAAATAATCATTTTTGCCAAAACGAAAATCTTCCACACTTTCCAAAGCAAATTGTTGAGCTTGTTCTTTTGTCAGGTTTCCTTTTTTGAATTGATTATAAAAATATTCAATGTTAGAAATCGCAATATTGACAACGTTTTGCAATTGTTCTTTATATTTTTCCCTCGCATAATGCTTATGAAAAATAATACTGCTGTATTCATTCTCTATGTTCATTTTGATAAGTTCGAGTTCTTTTTTCAGAGATTTTTCGACGTTTTTGTGCATTGATCTCCGAACTGTATAATTCGTGAAAACCATCGAAAATATCGAACTTAGCAGGAGAATGCTAATAATTAATAAAACTATTTTTGTTCGGAACATAAATTATCTCAATAAGTCATTAAACAATTAAATTCTCCCCTTGCAAACTTTCCAGTTCGGGAAGATGAAAAAAATGTTAATGTTCAAAATGAAAATATAAAACTGTGTGATCTTCTTTCTGTGAAAAAGAGATTTTATCAACATATTGCTTAATGATGAATGATGAGAGTTTCATACTTGCTTCTTCATCTTTTTTAAAATCTTCTTTTGTTGGTCTCGATAATGATATCTCAAATGGTTTGCCAAAATAGATTATATGAACATCCAGGTTAAATTCATCGAACCTTACATTCATTGATACTTCTTTTTTCATCAAATCCAAAAGGAAAGCTGCTTGCATAAATTCACTCATAGCTGAAGTAGCTTTATAGATCACCTCTTTTCGAGCACCCCAGATACCGCCTTGATTTGTCATAAAATTGAAGATCTTTTCAGATGAATCCTTTCCAACTTCCAAATCTATAGTTTGATGTTTAGCAATTCCAATTCTGAAGATCAGGTTTAACACAATAGCGGTAACAGTTGCCAATGAAAGCGATGAACTGAATATCGGTTGGATCCAGGGATGTAAGTTTTCATATATTCCCGGAAGCATATCTGCACTTAACCCGATAATAAATGAAGCACCGATCAGAAAAGTTTTTCTCACATCCAGCATTCTCGATATAATTATTTTGAATCCTGCTACGATCATAAAACTAACTGAAAACAGCAGGGTTGCACCCATAACAGGTTTCGGCATTATGAGAAAGATTCCGGCTAATTTAGGCAGTAATGCCAGGGCAATAATTATTCCACCTGCACTGAAAGCTATTTTCCTGCTTGTGGCTCCGGTGGCGATCGATAAACCAATATTTGCGGAAGAAGTTGATGTGCCGTATCCTCCGATCAAACCCGGCAATAAACCACCAATACCATCTGTAAGAATTCCCCTGGAAACTGACTTCATTTCAGGTCTTTTCCAATCCAGGTCGTTTATTCGTTGGCAGGTAACTAAATCTCCAACCGTCTTAAAAGAAGAGCTGAGTGCAGCTATAGTAAATGGAATTAGAAGTGCGAAATTGAATTTCCAGGAAATATGTTTCATATATGGAATTGCAAAAAGTTTTGCTTCTTGAATCCTTGTAAAGTCGGATTCAGGAATAATTCCCATGAAGTAAGATAAAAAATAACCCACAATCATCCCAATAAGAACGCTGTATAATTTCAAATTACCTTTTGTATAAATATTAAAACCAACCATTACAGTCACTGAGATTACACCTATAATAACATTTTCAGCCTGAATTGTTGTATCTCCTGCATTTAATCCCAAAAGATTCTGAACTGTGATTGGAATGACTACAATACCAACCATTGCTACGATAACACCTGTAACTTCGGATGGGAATAAGAACCTAAGTTTACGCATTACCCTGGAAAAAAGCATTTCCACGATTCCCACGAAACCGGTCATTCCAAAAAGAACCGGAAGTCCACCTGCATTTACTGCCATCATGGAAGCTGCCATATAGGAAGGTCCGCAAACCGAAGGACAAAGATAACCTGAACCAATCGGTCCTTTCCTCAACGACTGAAGGATCGTGATAACTCCTATCGAAACCATTGTTAAACTTATGAATCCACTTGCCGCATTCAAGTCAATATTAGTTCCGAGTTGTTTCACGATGATAACCGGTAATACAAGAGACATAAAGAAAATCGAAACGTGTTGAAAACCCAACAGTATCAAACTAATAAGCGGTGGACTTTCATCAACAGCATAAATCAGATTTGCAGGTCTTTTTGCCATTTTCCCTCCAGATCAAAATATTATAAGATAAAGCAATTTTTTTTTCTTTATTCAGTCAAATAAAAAAAAATCCGCAACAAGTTTTAAAAAGCTTCCTCTTGAAAAAGATTTAACACATAACTGCCCAGAACTATTCCACCCACAATTTGTGCCGTTACGATTGGGATATGGAGCTTCTGAGCCAATTTTGTGAAGATAAAGCCTGTGATCAATATGATGGAAAGCAATAAAAGTGGATTTGGATATATTATTAGAGCAGTTTCATGCTGTAACCAGTTTTGAATATTCTGAATTATATTATTCACACCTCTCCCCTATTATATTTTTTTTAAATTAGAAGGTTCTTTTGAGTTTTAAGTGGGTTTAACATATTCAATATACCTAAAATCTGAATACGCCAAAGGCGTATAAATATCCAATATCGAACAAGGAATATCCAATGACCAATTTGAAGACTTCGTCGCAATCGCATGGGAAATAATGCTTGTCCCGTTCTGCGCCGGCCTGATTTCCGATGTTCGGTTGGGAATTCCTTGTTCGATATTGGATATTGAAGCTTT
>JABMPU010000074.1 GCA_013203665.1 Armatimonadota bacterium | reverse complement strand
TCTTTATCGTGTGCAATATTTATACCTGTTGTTGGGTCAGGAAGATAGCGCACAACTGCATCCAAAAGTAATTGAACGCCTTTGTTCTTAAAAGCAGAACCTATAAAAACAGGTGTCAGTTCCATGGCTATCGTAGCTTTTCTCACAGTTGCTATGATCATCTCTTCAGTTTCATTTCCTTCTAAAAAAGCCTCTGCCAGATCATTGCTGAACATAGAAACTGCATCGATCATCGTTTCACGCATCTCTTCAGCTTTTTCTACATATTCTTTAGGAATCTCAGTTTCTTTTACCTGCTCACCTTTTGGTCCTGTAAAGTATCTGGCTTTTCGGGAAATGAGGTCGATAATGCCTTCAAAGTTTTCTTCCAGTCCAATTGGGATTTGCATCAGAACTGCATTATGATCTAATTTTTCACAAAGTTGATCTTTAACTTTTTCCGGATCCGCACCGACTCTATCCAATTTATTTATGAATGCAATGTGGGGAACTTTATATCTTTTCAATTGTCTATCGACTGTAATCGATTGAGATTGAACTCCACTGACTCCGCAGAGAACGAGTACAGCGCCATCCAATACGCGAAGTGCATTTTCTACTTCTATTGTGAAATCCACATGTCCCGGAGTATCGATAACGTTAAGGTTATGATCATTCCATCTTACATTTGTAGCAGCGGATGCTATAGTGATCCCTCGTTCCTTTTCCAGTTCCATTGAATCCATTGTTGCACCAATACCGTCTTTTCCACGTACTTCTCCGATTCTATATATTTTGTTACAATAATATAATATTCGTTCTGTTAATGTCGTTTTACCGGAATCTATGTGAGCACTGATGCCGATATTTCTAATTTTTTTAATATTCATTCCATACCTCTCTTCTTCCTAAAATCAATTATTCATTTGCAGTTTAATAAACTGAAAAATAAATATTTATAAAACTAATAATTTGATTTATTGATCATTAGGGCAATAAATTTTTGTATTGGTTTATTATTCAAGGAAAATTTTGAATAACAAGCTTAAAAATATTGTCGGTAAGGGAAAGGTGTTTTAGTACCTTTTCACATTAGTTCCCAACTCCCTACCTGACAAATTAGGTATATCGCCTTTATAGGGGAGATGGAAAAGAATTCTGCGATCAATAGCTCCGTTCTTTAGAGCGGGGAAACAGGGAGACTAACCAGCGTCTCTGCTGCTTTTTCTTGAATAAGAAAAAGTAGCTAAAGTTTGATTAATTCCATTTTTTTCCCTATCCGTGAACGGATAGGTTAGTAACATAATGTTGAACAGTCTCAAACAGTGAATTTTTTTTTATTCCACAAAATATTTGACAATAATCTTCATATTCCGCAAATTCAAATCACAAATTTTTTTTGAAGGAGTTTATAATGCGAAAGTATTTTATTTTTGTAGTGGTTGTGCTATTTTTTATCGAGTGTAATTCTAAAGAGCCAGGAGCTGAAAACAAATTTCAGGAATCAATTAAAAGCGAAGAAAAAGTTGATACGCTTGCAGTGATGGATCAGGAGCCGATTGTTGAAAAAATTACAGAACAAGTATCAAAACAAACAGAAGAGAAAGAAGAAAAAGATCCTTCCGAAGATGAGGCAATTTTATGGAACTCATATCGCTCTGCAAAGGATGCTGTCAAACAAGCTCAATCAGAAGAAGACTACAAGAAGCAGATCAAGTATCTGCTGGAAGCTGCTGTTTATGCCAAAGCATTGCAGCGATACGATATCGAAGCTTGGCAATATAATAATGCCGGTTATGTGTTGATCGAAGAATTCAAAGAGAAAACAGATTACCTGGTAGTGATGAATAATTTAAACAAATTAGAATTAAAAATTGAGATTGAAGAATATCGTAAAGAAGCCCGGAAGCAACTGAGCAAAGAAAAAGGATTGCTTTCCAAAGCAGAAGGTTACCTGGCAAAGGCAAAAGAGATAGACGATAAGCTGGAAGAATCTTCCCGAACTACAACCATAGCCAGCAATATTTTATTTGTTAATGAAGTAATGAACTTTCTGGAAGCAGGAAAAAACGAATAAATGAAATACCCGCGAAATACGCTAAAAAACGCGAAAAAAGGTAAATTTGGAAACCTTGTCCCGAAAGCTTTCGGAAGTCTTGACCTTCGCAATGGTTGGTTATAAGCAGATTACCATTGCGGAGGTTTTCAGCAATCCGCAAGGTAATATTAAAACTTAAATTTGAAAGTCTATTCTTTCGTAATTTTTGCATGTTTAGCGGGAGAAAAAAATGGGTGATAGCGACAAAAATACTTTGATACTTGTAAGCTAATCAAAGGCTGGTAAACCTTTAGCATACTGGGCATTAAGATTTATTTTGTTTAGCATATCGATCCACAAAAAAATTAGGAGAAACGAAATGAAAAGACTATTATTTACATTACTTGTATTTATCATAGTATTTGGTTGTACAGACTACAAAGAAAAGGACGCACCACAAATTCAATCCGAAATAGCAGTTACAGATTATGATCTTGCCCGATATGTTGCAGGGCACACTTCGGGAAGCGTGAAACCTGACGATTTCATCACGATTCGCTTCACTGAAAATATTGTGGGGAAAGACATGATCGATAAAACAGAAGACCGTGTGGAGATATCTGTGATTCCCAAAGCTCCCGGAAAAGCTGTATGGCAAAAAAGAAATATTCTCATTTTTAAACCGGACAAAGCTTTGAAGAAAGGTGCAACCTACAATTTCATGATCGATATTGAAAAAATAATTCCCGAAAAAGTTTCCATAAAACCATTGGAATTCAATATTTCCATTTTGGATCAAGAGATCATTGAATTCAGTGGGGATTTCACTGAATCGACAGCAGAAGCAAATTCAACCTCCTATTACGGTTCGATCCGTTTTCTTCTGACAACTTCTTTGAACGAAGTAAGCAAAGCTGCTATTCTGAAGGTTAATGGAAAGAAAATGGAATTGACCTGGAAAGGTTCAGGAACAGATTTCAGCTTTTTTAGTGAAGAATTTGAACGTATGGAGGAGAAGATTCCCATCGATTTTAGAATCGATAAAACTATTATGGAAATGAAGGAGGATTTCATACGGGAATCAAGTTTGTTCAGTCTGCATGAAATGGCAGTAATTTTGGTGAAGCGAATCCATGATCAGGAAAATCCCGGCATCGAGATCCAATTCTCTGATGTGCTCGATCTCAAACAGGATCTATCGGGCTATATTTCGGTGGAACCAGATATCGATATTAATCTAAAAAAACTGAAAAATAAAATTCTTTTAAATGGTGATTTTGAATTTGGCAACAGTTATAAGATAAACATCAAAAAAGGTGTTCTGAACAAATCCGGGATTGGTTTGAAGAACGATTATGAAAAATTTGTAAAATTCAATGATGAGAATCCTCAGATTATTTTTGCGAAATCGGGATGTTTCCTGCCTTCCGGAAATAATAAGAAAATCCAGTTCCGCTCTATGAATGTAAAAAGTGTGAATCTTAAAATAAAGCATGTTTTCGAAAATAATCTGAATTTTTTCCTGCAGCAATCCAGTCTGCAAAGCACACCTTCACGATCCGACCGCTATCACAGCTTTAATCGAGTAGGAGTGGAAGTTGCAGGCAAAAAATTACAGTTGGGGGAAGTCCGCAATCAATGGCTTCTGCAGGAGCTTGATCTTTCCAACCTGATACCGGAAGGTGATAATGGTCTTTATATTGTGGAATTAAATTTCAATAAAAAAGATATTTATTATCGTGGAGTATCCACCGGTGGGAAAGATTATTATACGAATCCAATGAACAACGGCTACTATTACCGGAATGGGAAAATCTCAAAACCGGTAATTTTGAGTGATATTGGTTTAACTTTGAAGAAATGTTCAGACAGATTCATAGTTTATACTACTGATATCATGGATGCCAGACCGCTTTCCGGCTGCAAGGTGGAACTGAAAACATATCAGAATCAGGTATTGGAAATGCTGACGACCAACGGGGACGGCAAAGCGGAATTCAGTGTTCCGGATGAAGATGCTTTCTTTGTGGAAGCTCTCCATAAGGGGCAGAGAACGATATTGAAAACAAGTGAAATGATCTGGAATACATCCAACTTTGATGTGGAAGGTGTGCAATATTCAGCTAAAGGTATTCGAGCTTATACCTATACCGAAAGAGGAGTTTACCGTCCCGGAGATCCGATCAATCTTTCGATGATCTTCCGAAATCATCAGGGAACTCTGGCAGATGGGCATCCGATCGAGATCGAGATTCGAAATCCACGCAAACAATTGATCGATAGCAAAGTGTTAAACAATGGCAAAGATGGTTTTTACAACTACAATTTCACAACCAATCCCACCGATCCTACCGGGAATTGGAATGTCAAGATCAAGGTTGGAGGCAGTTTTTTCTACCATACACTCAAGATTGAAACTGTTGTAGCAGAACGGCTGAAGATAGAATTAATACCAGAAGAAGAGAAAGTTTCCTACGATATGAATAAAATCGGTTTTGATCTACAGGCGAACTTTCTGTTTGGAGCACCTGCAGCAAATCTGCAATGTCAGGTTAATGCTGAAATTTATAAAAACATTACTCTCTTCAATATTCCTCGGTTCCGCACCTATATGTTCGATAATCCTGCCATAAAATACAAAATGATCGAGAAAGAGCTTCTTGATGATAAGCTGGATAGCAACGGTCATACATCTTTTGATTGGATATTACCGAAGTTCGATAATGCGCCGACCGGCTTAGTAGCCAAAATCGAAGCAACTGTGAGTGAAAAAGGCGGACGCAGCAGTAAAGAGAAGATATTTCTGCCGATAGATCCGTATAAAGCCTATGTGGGATTGAACGCATCTCAAAAAAAATGGAAGAAATTGGGAGAAGCCAATCAATTCCGATTCATCCTGCTCGATCCTGAAGGTAATCCAATGGTGGGAGAAGATGTGAAAGTGCGTTTCTATCATAACCGCTATCACTGGTGGTGGCAATATGATAATGAGAACCGTCACTTCAAGGATGATACGGAAACCGAATTATTGAAAGAGATCAGATTGATAAGCAAAGCAGATCCGGTGGAATTCGAGTTCACTCCCACAGAATACGGACGTTTCCTTTTGGAAGTGACGCATATAACAGGTGATGGCGAAGGCCATTCTGCCGGACAATTTTTCTGGGGTAGCTATTGGGGCAATCCCGACCTTGGAATGCAGGATGCCGGCATCATCAGTTTGAATTCCGATAAGGAGAGCTACAGTCCCGAAGATGTAGCAAAGATTCGCTTTGATGTGCCAAAAAACAGCATGATCCTGGTTTCGCTGGAAAAAGGTGATGAAGTAATAGAAGAGTACTGGCAAAAAGCAAAAGGTGGAAAGACAACGATAGAAGTGCCGATAACTGAGAAGATGGTGCCGAATATTTACTGCTCGATTTCCATAATTCAACCACATGAACAGACAGACAACGACAGACCAATAAGAATGTATGGCATTATTCCGCTCAATGTTATTGAAGCTTCCACCCGGCAGAAGATCACTCTGACTGCACCGGAAGTTCTTCATCCCAACGAAAAATTCAAGTGCAGTATTCAAACCAATGACCATAAACGAACTCAATTTACGATTGCCGTGGTTGATGAAGGATTACTCAGCCTTACAGATCATGCTTCTCCTGACGCCTGGGCAGAATTCTACAAAAAACAGTTATTAGGTGTGAAAACTTATGATAATTACGGCTATAATATCGGAGCTAATAAAGGGGATGTATTCAAGACATATTCCATTGGTGGAGGTTTAGCCTTTGAAAAAGGGCGTAAAAAGTGGCAAAGTCCGGAAGAAACAAAACGTTTCAAACCTGTTTGCTTGTTCCAGGGTCCGCTCTACACCGATAAAAACGGATTTGCAGAATTGGAATTTGAAATGCCGGAATATATGGGAGCGGTTCGCATCATGGTTGTAGCTGCCAATGGAAACAGATATGGAAATGCAGATAAAACAATAGAAGTGAAACAGGATGTTGTTCTGCTTCCTACCCTGCCCAGGATGCTGGCTCCTGGAGACAAATTTACCATTCCGGTTGAAGTCTTTGCCACAAAAGAAAATGTGGGTGAAGTTGAATTGACGATAAAGACGATCGGACCAGTTAAAATTTCGGCTTCCAAACAGAGAACACTCAATTTCAGAAAAACCGGCAATAAAAGAGTAGAATTCCAGGCAGAAGTTCCCATGAAGGTGGGAGTAGCAAAGATCATTATCCTGGCAAAATATTCTGAAAGTGAGATCAGCAGTACCACAGATATTGCCATCAGGCCACTCTCTGCCAGGATTTCACGCAGGGAAATGAAGATTTGCAAAGTGAACGAAACGATTGAATTCAATGTGCCCGGGGATGGGATCGAAGGAACGAATGAAGCTTTTCTCTCTATCAGTAGATTGCCAAAAGCAGATCTGGCCAAAAGAATGCGCTGGCTTATCCGCTATCCTTATGGTTGCATCGAACAAACTACTTCAGCGGTTTTCCCTCAGCTATATCTGCGGGAATTCATTCAAACCAAGAATTTTGATGATAGCTGGATCACAAACAATATCAATAAGGGAATAAATCGCTTGAAGAAATTCCAGATTCCCAGCGGAGGTTTTTCATATTGGCCCGGAAATAATAATGTGAATTATTGGGGAACCAACTATGCAGGTCATTTCCTGCTGGCTGCAAAAGAAGCTGGATATTTTGTGCAGGAAGAGATGATCAATAACTGGACACGTTTCCAGAAATCGGAAGCAAAAAAATATAATTTCAATCAGAATCACTATTATGCTCTGCGAGAGCAGTTGTATCGGCTCTACCTTCTGGCGAAGGCAGGAAAACCGGAAATGGGCTCGATGAACTATCTGCGGGAAAACTATCTTAAGAAAATGGAAGATACCGAAAGATGGATATTGGCTGCAGCTTATATGCAGGCAGGAGCAAAGAACGCTGCTCAGGAAATATCGATGACCACCGGAATCATTGTGGAAGATTACCAGGAAATGTCAGGTACTTTCGGTTCGCAAATGCGTGATAAAGCTATGATCCTGGATGCAATGATTACAATGGATGAAAAGGATAAATCTTTACAGCTCTATCTTGATCTATCCGACCAAATTTCTCAGAATCGCTGGTATTCAACTCAGGCTACAGGTTATACCTTGCTGGCGCTGGGACGTTATATCCAGAAGTATTATGGTGAAGATACGGGTGATGAATCAATAACCGGAAGAATAATCGAGAGCCGCGGACAGACCCAGGAAGTTAACAGTAATGAAATCGTTACGAACGTTGAGCTTTACGAATCATTTGGCGATAAAATTACTTTTACATCCACTTCTTCTGTGAAAGAACTTTTCGTAACTTTGAATTGGAGTGGAATTCCCCTGAAATCGGAAGCTGAAGATAAGTTTGACGGAATAAAACTGAAGAATGTGTGGAAAGACAAAAACGGGAATATAATATCCCCACAGAATTTAAAACAGGGAGAAATATTCACGCAATATATCACTGTTACTAATCTATCCAATCTCAACCTGAAGAATGTGGCTCTGGTTCAGATATTGCCAAGTGGATGGGAAATAGAAAATGAGCGGATCAATCCTGATAAGTTTGAAAAAAAGAAAACTAAAAACAGTTTTAGTATCGATTATACAGATATTCGGGATGACCGCAAAATGTGGTTTTTCGAATTGCGCAGGAATAAATCTGTCACTGTTCAGGTGAAGCTCCGAGCCGTTACTGCAGGAGAATTCTTCATGCCTGCCACGTATTGCGAAGTAATGTATGATAATCGTTATCAGGCAAGAAAAGCAGGAATGGAAGTAAAGGTTTCTGGTCGGTAATGCTAAAAAAATATCGTCCAGCAGTGATAGTTCTTCTATCACTGCTACTTCTTTATTTTACCATTCCTCTGAACCTGGATCGTTTCCGTGATTACAGCACTATGGTTCTGGATAATGATGATCGGATTCTGCGTGTATTTTTAAACGATCAGGAGCAGTGGTGTTTACCTCCTTTGCAAGATGATGAAATTCCCAGCAAGTTGGAAACAGCGGTTCTATCCTATGAAGATCGCAGCTTCTTCTATCATCCGGGAATAAATCCCTGGGCAATCCTTCGTGCATTCTACTTGAATGTGAAATTTGGGAAGGTTGTTAGCGGAGGTAGTACAATCACGATGCAGGTTGTCAGGCTGGCATCGCAGAATTCCAGAACAATTCCATATAAATTACTGGAAGTATTCCAGGCTTTGAAACTGGAAATAAAGTTCAGTAAAAAACAAATATTGAAGATGTATCTCGATCATGCACCCTATGGCAGAAATATTGTAGGGATTCGGACTGCAGCGTTGAAATATTTCGGTAGGGAATCGGAAAACCTGACCTGGAGCGAAGCTGCTACTCTGGCTGTATTACCAAATGCTCCGGGATTGATCTCGCCCGGCAGGCAGCAGCAGCAGCTGATCTCCAAACGGAACAGATTACTGGAAATTCTTTTTCAACGCAATATCATCGATGAAGCTACCTGCAATTTGAGTAAAATGGAACCGGTACCGGATGTGATCTATCCGTTGCCAATGCTGGCTCCGCACCTTTCACGCCAGGCTGCTAAAGAAGAGAACTCATCGATCATTCGTACCACGCTGAACAAACATATTCAACGTGATGCAGAGATCATTTTGGCACAACAGGCAGAATACCTGCAATCCCTGGGAATAAATAATATATGCGCTCTTATATGTAAAACTGAAACCGGAGAAATTGTAGCTTATTGCGGTTCCCAGGATTTCCGGGATAGCGAAAGGAACGGTCAGGTTGATGGTGTGCAAGCAGCTCGTTCACCAGGCTCCACATTGAAGCCTTTCCTTTATGCTCTCTGTATGGATGATGGAATTCTTCTGCCTGAAACAAGACTGAATGATGTTCCAACCTTTTTCGGTGCTTTCTCACCGGAAAATACCGGAAAAAACTATGACGGACTGGTGACAGCTCACGAAGCTCTTGTGCGTTCATTGAATGTGCCTGCTGTGCGATTGCTCTATACGTACGGTCTGGTAGAATTCTATGAGTCATTGAAAACTGCCGGGATTTCCACCTTGTTTCGACGATCGGATGATTATGGTCTGACCCTGATCATCGGTGGAGCGGAAGCAACTCTCTTCGATCTTACCGGACTTTATCGTGGTTTGGGAAATGGAGGTCTATTTGGAAAATTACATTGGAATAAATCTGAGAAATTCAAAAACGAAACGCAGATCATCAGTTCCGGAGCTTGCTATTTAACTCTGGATATAATGCAGGATGTCAGTCGTCCGGGAGCAGAATATTACTGGCATCAATATGAGAATCAGTGGCCTCTTGCCTGGAAGACCGGAACCAGTTTTGGTAATCGTGATGCCTGGGCTATCGGGATCAGCCCGGAGTGGACTATTGGTGTTTGGGTGGGAAATTTTACCGGTGAAGGAAATCCGGCTCTTTCCGGGGTAGCTACAGCCGGACCGATTTTATTCAATATCTTCCATTCCCTGCCCAAAGATACAGCAAAAAACTGGTTTGCGGCACCGTTAGAACTCACCATAGTAAGCATCTGCAAGGATAGCGGATTTCTTGCTACAGAGAACTGTCCTGACAAAACAGAAACCTGGGCACCGGAAAACATGAAGCCTCTCAAATTTTGTCCTTATCACAAAAAGCGGTTTTTAAATGATGCGGAGACATTTACGGTTTGTTCACATTGTTGGGAAGAAGGGAACTATCACGAAAAGAGTGTTTTGGAATATCCACCTGTTGTAGCAAAATATCTCAGAAAACGCGGTCAGATCGTTCCCAGACTGATACAGCATAATCCACAATGCGACCGGATTCAGCAGGATAAAACTATCGAGATAATCTATCCGACCAGGGAATCGGTGATCTATATTCCCAAAGACATGGGAGGAATTAAGCAGAAAGTTACGATAAAAATTGCCAACCGCAATAGACGATCCAGGATTTTCTGGTATTTGGACAGTGTATATCTGGGAACCACAGAAGATGAGGAAGAGATGTCTCTAAATATTGTAAAAGGCAGGCACAAACTGTATATTACTGATGAATTGGGCAATGATGCCGAAGTTTCATTCAAAGTGATTTCAAAGTAGGTATGATCTCTAAACCGGGTATTAATTGAAAATACGAGATCATTTCACTTGACGCTGAAATAGAGGATTGGTAATCAATGAACTATAAATTTTTCCCGCAGATAGAAGGAGGATGTGATGAAACGATTTCTCATGGTTTTTGCTTTGATCCTGTTGCTGTTTGGATGTGACAACCGTACCACAGATCCGGAAGATATACTCTGCGTAATGTTTTCTCACAGGATGCAATGTCCTCAAGTGTGTATGAAATGGATTTTGATTATTTAAAAGAGATAATTTCAGAAGTTCAGAGAAAAGAGAACATTGGTGATATCTTCTATGATATAACTACCAAACCTCCCGGAATTATTGAGTGGGAGTGATTTGGAGTTGCTATGGAGTGCAATAACTGTGTTATTGCTAAACAACAAAGTCGTTTCCTAAAAAAGGATAAAAAAATATTATGAATATTTTACTCCAATGAAAAATCACGGATTTTTCACTCCAAATAAACACTCCAAAGAAAATGAAAATTATGAAAATCTACAAAACATATAAACACAATCCACCGCATTTATTTCGTTCAAATGCGAAATATTTCATAATCGGTGCAACTTATAAGAAAAAGTATCATTTAGAAGAAGAAAGTGCGAAACAGCGTTTGATAGAATCAATCAATAAAGGATTCACAGATTATCATTGGAAACTTGAAGATTGGGTGATTCTACATAATCATTATCATCTGATTGTTGAAGCGCTGGAAACTGCGGAAACCTTGAGTAGAATAATAAAGGATATTCACAAATTTACAGCTATGTGGATTAAAAAAAATATTGTTTCAGCAAAGAATGAAGAAAAATCTGGTGGAACTATTGGGATATATGTTTAACTTATGAGAATTCTTATTATTCAAGACTAAACTATCTCTGGTATAATCCTGTGAAACATGGTTTAGTAGAAAAACCGGAAGACTGGAAATTTGGAAGTTATCATTACAGATTTAAGAAGCAATCAAAGTATTTGAAAGGAATGAAATATCCTTTTGATAGAGTGAAGATTTTTGATATGGAGTTATATGGAGTGCAATAACCGTGTTATTTCAAAACGACGAAGTCGTTTTAAAAACTACAAAATATCACGGATATTTTACTCCAAACCATCCGGAACTATCGAGTGGGAATAGGAAAAATTAGGAATAAGAATTATTAAGACCTGAAAACTATAAAACCCCCTATTAATACAACATCCCAAAAATCAATCTTACCTCTCAATTCCATATAGAAAGAAAAAATAATTTTTTTTCTTGACATATTGTTAACTTAATAATAGTTGGAACTTGTTAGCATAGGGAATCAAATAGTAATGAAAAGTTGTTAACAAAAAAAATAAGGAGGTATTGAGATTTGACTGTAACAATTGATCCTAACAAAAAATTCAGGAAAGAATTGAACTCAGGAACTGCATCTTTGGTGCTTTTGAGTGTACTGGCTCAGGCAGAAGAGCCAATGTATGGATATCAGATCGCAAAAAATATCGAGGGAAAAGGAGAGAAAGTTCCCATGATGAAGCAGGGTGCGCTTTATCCTGTACTGCGTTCCCTGGCAGCTGCTGGTTTATTAAATAGTCATGTGGATCCATCAATTTCCGGTCCGCCAAGACGTTATTACCAGATCACCGATTTTGGTAGGCAAACTTTATCGGAATGGAAAATGATTTGGCATGAAACTAAAACCTTTATCGACAACATTATTGGAGGAGAAAATGCATAAAAGCATAGATGAATTCTTATCTGCTTTGAAGCGAGAATTGGAAGGATGTGACAAAGCTCTTATACAGGATGCACTTTCCGATGCTGAAGAACATATTAACACTGCTTTAGAGAACATTCTATCAAAGAAGCAGAACATCACTGAAGATGAAGCTTTTTCATTTGTAATAGAAAATTATGGTGAACCCTTAGAAATTGCAGATGAATACAAAAAAATAGAAGAATATTTGAAACCTGTACTAGCTCCCTCAAAAAAAACAGATAAACAACCAGGTTGGAAAAAGTTCTTCTTGATAATATCAGATCCTCTTGCTTGGGGAGCATCTCTTTATATGCTTATCTCAATCATAACCGGAATAATTTATGGTACATGGATTATTTGTGGATTATCAATATCGATTCCATTATTGATATTTATTATCGGTATTCCGATTGCAGGTCTTTTCTTACTTTCTGTTCGAGGAATTGCTTTATTGGAAGGTAGATTAGTTGAAACTTTATTGGGAATTCGAATGCCCAGAAAACCTATGTTCATGAGCAAAGATAAAGGAGGGTGGGGAAAATTCAAAGCCCTTGTTTCTTCCGGTATCACTTGGAAAGCGATTATTTATATGTTATTACAAATGGGTTTGGGTATATTTTATTTCACTTTGATAATTACTTTTTTTGCAGTGTCATTATCGTTAATTGCAGCACCGATCCTGGAACTGGTATTTCATTTGCCAATGGAGATCAATGGAACAGATGCTTATACTCACAAGTGGATTCTTCCATTATTACCTATTGTGGGTGCTCTCCTTTTGATTTCAACATTACATTTAGCTAAATTATTTGGATATTTGCATGGAATGTTTGCCAAATTGATGCTTGTGAAGAAGTAAATCGGTTAAAGAAATAAGGCGATCATGTTTGTTCGCCTTTTTTGTTTGGATAGGAAAAAAGCTATTGCGAGAAGATTTTTCTTGACTTCAATTATTAACTTCATAGAAAAAAGGCAGTTTAATTGTTCCTGGTTTCCATATTTACCAATTCTTTAATAAGAGAGGAGATTATCATGAAAAAATGGATTATATTTTTGGTTGGTTTGATAGTAATCTTGGGATGTGACTCCCGCACTACAAATCCGGAAAATGCTAAGTATGCCTGGTTACATGTGTATTTCACAGATAATCTGTTCTATCAAGAAGTGCTGGATGAGACTGATGATTCACAATCTGTTATATTAAATTTACCTGACGATTCTCAAATAACATTAGATAAATTCGTGAATATTAGATATAATTTTCCTCCATATGAAGATGAAGAGATATCACGTAGCTATGTAATCTGGGCTAAAAAAGCTGACTATTATACACAATTTACTTCTGGAAGTTATCTAGATACTTTGCTGATAAACGCTAGTGGTGGTTTTACGCCTGTAGTTCCCGGTATTGTTTGCGGGACTATTTACACAACATCTCATTTTCCGGTTATAAATTTAGAATTTTATGTATTGCAGGACAGTGTAATAATTGATAGTTTCACAACTTCTACTAATGGTTACTTCGATATCGATCTTACCTTTGGGAATTATCAGATTGGTGTGAAAGAAAACTTTCAGGCTTGTTCGATAGTTGATTTTATTGTTAATAGTTATTATTATGATTACGCTATAGTACTTGAAGACATAGCATTCAAACCAAACATTTATATTTATCCCCAAAAGCAGATGAACCTGGATGTTAATATCAATTTTCCACATGGGGGAGAAGTAACTACTTCTATTCCTGAATATAGTGATGGATGGAAAAATCTGAAGGTCGAGTATTCGGGGCTAATAAATGGAAAACATAATTATCTATTTTATGAGAGTGTAAATCCTGATCTTAGTCAATATAATGCAGGTTGGATCATTGCACAGGATGATATGGAACTGTTCTTCTTAGAGAATATGAATGCAACCGGTTTCAATGAGCAGGAAATAACTGATTTCACTGACTATTGGATTCCAATTCTAAAAGACTATCCGTATTATGCGATTTATCCGCAATATAAAGAGCAATTAGATAGAATAATTCAACTCAATTTCTCACAAAAACCAGATAACATTCTTCGGTTGATCTATACTCTGATAGGATTACAGGATAATGATTCTGTCCTACAGGAGCCCGAAATACCGAAATTTAATCGTGAGGGCTTTGTTGTTGTGGAATGGGGAGTGATCAGGAAAAACACGAATTCCAATAAACATCTTGTATCTATCGCAAGGGAATAACTACAAATTATTCGTGATTTTCCAGCGGTTCCATATGAATAGTAGAAGAAATATCTAATTTCACTTGTAATTCGTTTTCAATTTCAGAAGCAATTTTGTGAGCTTTTTCAAGGGAAAACATTTTAGGGAAATATAGGTGAAATGTTAGTTCGGTGTGATAACTGTAATCATGGATATGAAAGTGATGTGGGAAAGTATCGTTTCCACCTTTTTCCAGGCAGATTTTCTGAACTTCTCTCAAAAGATTCTCATCCGGAACTTTACCCAAAAGCGGATGAATCGAATCCTTGAGCAGCTCATAAGTTGCATAAAAAATCATAATCGATACGATTATTCCCAGAACACCATCGATCCACCAAAAGTATTTTCCCAAAAAAATTCCCACAAGAATAATAAGAGAACTTATTGCGTCGGTTCGATGATGTAATGCATCAGATTTTAAAAGATTGGAATTTGTTTTCTTTCCTGCCCAAAAAGCAAATTGAGCCATTGCTTCCTTCAAAATTACAGATGCAGTAACTGCAATAATTGCAATAGTTCCAAAAACCACAGATTCCTGATTTTGTAATTTATGAATAGATTTCAGCAGAAAATTAAAAGCGATAAGAGCTAACAAAATTCCAATAATAAGTGATGCTATAAGTTCAGCTCTGCCATGACCGAAGGGATGTTCTTTATCTGCCGGCTTACTGGAAATTTTAACTCCAATTAAAACTATGATCGAGGAAAGCGAATCTGAAAGAGTATGCCAGGCATCTGCAATTATTGCGATGGAACCGGTTACAATCCCAGCCCAGTATTTAAAACCAAACAGAAGAATGTTCACAACAATGGAAAGCCATCCTTCCAAATAAGAAAGAGAATTTGATTTTTGGGTCATTCTTTTACAGGTAAAACATGAATAGCTTTTACAACCAGTTGAACCTTATCACCAATATTCAGGTTAAGATGGTCAACAGATTCGCAGGTAAGTACTGAAGCCATTTCAGCAGGTAAAGTAACATCAAATTTTATAAGTGACATTAAATCACCTTTTTTGATGGATTTTACTTTTGCGGTTATTTTGTTTCGTGCACCGTATTTCATTTTAAGCTCCTTTTTTTAATTCGATCTTGACCTAAAAAAAGATATTAATATTTAAGATGCAAGAATTATTTTTTCATCGATGAAATTTCATTTTGGGAAATAGGTTTTTATCTATTTTGCACACCCACAATTAACGTTCCCTTTCATTATTTCTTTCCAGTCGTCTATTACATCATGCGTCCAGCAATCATCCGCTCCAGCAGCTTCACGCATGGTTAAAGCAAGGATGTAAGAAAGCTCTTTTACAGTTGCACCAGCTTCCAATGCACCTTTGAAATGCTTTAATACACAAGGTTTGGAACGAGCTTTAATGGAAAGAGCAAAGCAGATAAATTGGTATGTTTTTTCATCGATCGTTCTTTTTTCTTTGTATAGCTCATCCATCTGATCCAGCGTTTCTGCGAATTCCGGGAAAAATTCTGCTAACATTCTCATAATTTCCTCCAAATTAATTTTCAATTAATTTTTTGATAGCATCCGATGATAACACTTTTCCTACAGATTTAACTTCTTCATCGATCACCAATGCGGGAGTTATCATCACACCAAAATTCATAATTTGATTAAGATCAGTAACTTTTTCTATTGTGATATCTTCACTTAACGAACTGATCGCCTGCCTGGCATTTTCTTCCAGTTTTTTACATTTAGGACATCCTGTTCCTAAGATTTTAATAACCATTATTCCCTCCTGGTTTATATTTTTTACGCACTCCACAATAAATAAATTCCACCGAGAATTACCAGAACGCCACATATTTTTTTCAGTATCAATGCACCTTTAGATCTTTCATTCCAATTAAGATAATGCTGCACAATTTCCGTGAAAGTTCCCGCCAGAACAATTACCGAACAATGACCCAAACCATAAATCAAAATTAATAAAGCTCCAAATAAAAATTGAGTTGCAGCAACTTTAAAAGCAACAGACAAAACCGGAGCCATATATGCAAAAGTGCAAGGTCCCAGGGCAATTCCAAAGATCAGCCCCATTATGAATGCTGCCCAAAGTCCCTTTTTCTTGATTGCCGGTTGGTTGGCTTTCCCCAAAAAAGGAAAAGGAATCACATCCAGAAGATGAAGACCGACAACAAAGAAAATGACAGCAACAAAATAATTTCCGAAACTTCCAATATCTCCCAACATCCGTCCCATCATTGCTGTAATTACCCCGATTATTCCAATCGTTATCAGAATACCGATTGAAAACAAGCTTGCTATGATGAATGCTCTTTTTGTAGATATTCTTCCCTGTTCATCGATGAATCCGACTATCAGTGGGATACTTGCCAGGTGGCAGGGGCTTAAGATTATACTCAAGATTCCCCAGATAAAGGCAGCTAATAATGCAAATAATGGAGTTCCTTCTATCGCACCGGATAGCCAGACAAATAGCGAATTGATCATCTTTTATGCCCCCAATTCATTAAGTTTTTCAATGATGTCTTCTTTGGAAAGGAAGCCTTCGTGACGCCAATACTGGTTTCCGTTCTTATCAAAGAATATCTGGGTTGGAATTACTCTAACTTTATATTTATTTGCTATGTCTCTATAATCGGAGATTTCCAGTAAAAGTATATTTGCCTTGCCTTCGTATTCCTTTTCCAATTCTTCAAAGATCGGTTTCATCATTTTACAGGGAATGCAGGAACTAGCACCAATATCGAGAACTGTTGGTTTGCCGGTGTTAAAGGCTTCGGTCAGGGGATTTTTCGGTTTAGATTTCTGCTGAATCTTTATCCATTCTTCGTTCAATACTATTTCAGCACCGCTTTTCAGTTCTTCAATATACTGGTCCATCACCTCGCTCTGTTTTTGTTGAACAAGATAATTCCTGATGTCGCTTTTCACCTGCTCAAAACTAGCCCCTTTCATATCACTTTCACGTTCGTTATAGAAATTTATCATTTCTTTATCTGTTATTTCTATAGCGCTGGAAATATCCATAACTAATTTTTCTATCGCTTTGTCTTTTAGTTTATCCTCATCGCTTTCGGTTAAATTTTCATCATATCCTTTTTCTTTTGCTTTCAGAAAAAGAAGCTCTTTTATGATCATTTGATCGAGAAAACCTTCCTTATCGTTCTTGAACATATCCTTGTATTGCTCTGGAAGTGAATTATATCTTTCATTAAAATATGTTTCGGTTATCTGTGAATAGTTCACTAAAGCAATAATATCGTTCTCAGCTTTTTTCTGTTTTTTTGTTTCAGGAATTCCCGGTTTTTCAATTGGTTTTTCAACTTGTTCCGGAACTATATCTTCCGGTTCTTGTATTTCGATTGTTTCATCTTCAAATGTTTCATCCGGTTTTTGTTGGAAAGTTGCGATTGAATCAACGACCACCTCTTTATCTTCAATTACATCGCTTTTCTCTGTTCTGTTCTTCAGGACAATTACGAACACAATCACTACAATGAGAATGCTCACAATAATCAATTTGTTCAAATTCTTTTTCATTTTTTTAAATCTCCAATTTATTTAATTTATAAATGAGTTCTGAAAATAGTTTTTTTGTCATCCTGCTTGCCAAGCCGAAGCTGGAGAAGGCTGGAGGAATTCTGTCTATTTTTCTTACGAAGGATCTCCGCCTATAATGAGATTCTTCGTCGAATGCCTATGTAAGTTCATCCTCAGAAAGACTCAAATTTTCTCATTTTGCAGAACTCTATTAACTAAAAAATGTTCCAAAAATAATACCCGAAAATGTAGCCATTACCACAACTATCGAAACAAAGACAACTGTCTTTTTTGTGCCTATCACACTGCGGATCACCAGCATATTAGGAAGAGATAAGGCAGGACCTGCCAGCAAAAGTGCAAGTGCCGGACCCTTTCCCATACCGTTTCCAATTAAACCTTGCAGGATAGGAACTTCCGTAAGCGTAGCAAAATACATGAAAGCACCACTGATAGAAGCAAAGAAATTTGCCCAGATCGAATTTCCACCCACCAGGGTAACTATCCAACTTGATGGAATCAATCCCTCGTGCCCGGGTCTTCCCAGAAATGAGCCGGCAACCAGAACTCCAATGAACAATAAAGGCAATATCTGTTTGGCAAATCCCCAGGTTGCAGAAAACCAGTCTCCCATCTCACCTTCTGATGTGCTGGTGAAATATGAAAGTCCGATTATTCCGACCACAAATGTTATCATCGGATTCCCTTTGAAAATAATATGAGCTAAAACAACTGCAAAAGCTGTAATGAGTATTTTCCATAATTTCATTTTGAATATTCGATTGAGGACCATTCCAAATGCAATACCCAAAATTGCAGTAATGATCCATTTTGCATTATATATTGCAGCCCATAATCCTGCATTGATAGTTGGTTTTCCCCAATTTGCAAAAATAAGGATAAGAACCATAATACCGAAATGAATAACTTCCTGCCAGAGAGGTCGTGATACTTCCGGTTCGGGCATTATTAATTGTTGCTTCACCTTTTCCTTTTCTTCTTTGCGGAAAATAAATGCCATTATCAAACCAATAACAACGCTGAAAAAAATCGCTCCCACAGCTCTGGCAATTCCTATTTCCATTCCCAGAACCCGTGCAGTTAAGATAATTGCCAGAACATTAATGGCAGGACCCGAATACAAAAAAGCAGTTGCCGGACCAAGCCCTGCTCCTCTTTTATAAATCCCGCTGAATAACGGTAAAATAGTGCAGGAACAGACTGCCAGAATTGCACCGGAAACAGATGCAACTGCGTATGCCACTACTTTTTTAGCACTCGCTCCCAGGTATTTGATCACTGCTGCCTGACTGATGAAAACACTGATCGCTCCCGCAATAAATAAAGCAGGTAATAAGCACAGGATTACATGTAATTGTGCATATTCCTTGAGCATGTGCAAAGATTCCATTATTGCATTTTGAAACCTTATCGAGTTTATGGGCAAAAAGAAAGAAAGCAGAAATACCCCTATCATTAACAGCAAAACTTTCCATTCATCTTTCCATTTCATATCTATTTCCTTATGAATTATCTACTAATTCAATTGCAGACTGCAAATTGGTTTGAATCACATTCATAACACAACTGAAGATATTCAGAACACAAGTGCATTCTAAGTTATAATAGACACAGTTTCCGCGTTTTTCGTCTGAAATTATTCCCGAGTTCTTTAGAACTGACAGGTGTTTGGATACTGTAGAAGTATCAGCTCCAATCATCTCAGTGAGTTCATGAACGCAGTATTTTTTTTCATTCAATTTATCAACAATGAACATTCTGGTAGGATGGGCAAGAGCTTTACTTATTCTTGTCATTTCAAAGTATTTAGCATCGATTTTATTATTCATAATCTTTCCTCTCGTTGCCTATTTGGCAATATTGCCAAATACTGTCAAATAAAAAAACAGGAGCTATACTCCTGCTTTCAATATTATCCAACCACACCGGCATCGATTAAATCGTGCATATGTAACATTCCGGTAGATTTACCATTTTCATCTACTACCGGCAGCATTGTTATCTTATTTTCTTCCATTAGATTTAAGGCATCTACAGCTAGAGTGTTCGGAGTTGTTTGCTGTGGATTCTTTGTCATTGCTTTAGAAACTGATAAATTCAAATCTGTGTAACCCTTACTTAGAAACCGACGTAAATCCCCATCTGTAACAATGCCGATTAGTTTCCCTTCTCTATTTATGACATTAGTACATCCCAGACCTTTGGAGGTCATTTCCAAAATAACCTTATCCATTTTAACATCATCTTGGATAATAGGATTTTTATCTTCTTTATGCATCAGGTCGGAAACACGGTAAATCATTTTTTTCCCGATTGTTCCACCCGGATGGAATTTGGCAAAATCGCTCTCTTTGAAATTCCGTTTCTTAAGAAGTGCTACAGCCAATGCATCACCGATAGCAAGAGCAACTGTTGTGCTGGCTGTGGGAACCAGTCCAAAAGGTTCATATTCTTTGGGAACGAAACAATCGATTACCACATCAGCACTTTTTGCCAACTTTGATTTCAAATTTCCAGTTAAGGCAATAATGGGAATTTTGTTGAATTTGATATATGGGATTATCGAAACCACTTCCGGAGTGTTGCCACTATAAGAAACTGCAATAACAACATCATTTTTCTGCAGTAAACCCAGATCTCCATGTATACCTTCTGCAGCATGAAGAAAAATGGAAGTCGTACCGGTGCTGGAAAGAGTGGCAGCGATTTTACGTGCAATTATTCCAGTCTTTCCCATGCCGGTTACAATTATTTTTCCTTTGCAATTAAAAAGAAGGTTTACAGCTTTCTGAGCGTTTTCATCTATTTTATCTGCAATTTGTTTGATTGCATCTGCTTCCAGGTTCAGCTCTTTTTTAATGATTTTTATGATGTCCAAAATTCCTCCTTTCTTCCTCTAGCCAAAGCTTCTGCTTTGGAAGAAAATAATATAAGAAGCTTCTGCTTCTTCCGCTTGTTCCCACGCTACCGCGTGGGAACAAGTTGAACTCCTGCATGAGAACGAGTTGACGGATTAAATTTTCTCAGATATTTCTTCCTGAATCTTTGAAATAATTTCATCCAGCTTAAAACTTCCTAAATCACCCTTTAAATGACGACGAACAGATACAGTTTGGGAATCTTTTTCTTTTTCTCCAACAATGAACATATATGGAATTTTCTGAATTTCAGCTTCCCGAATCTTATACCCGATCTTTTCATTCTTATGATCAACTTCGGAGCGAATACCATTTTCTTTAAGCTGGTTATTCACTTTTTCTGCGTATTCTTCATAATGCTCAGAAATGGGTATTACTTTTACCTGTATAGGACATAACCAGAGCGGGAAATTTCCTGCATGGTATTCAATGAGAGTACCAAAAAATCTTTCAATTGAACCAAGCAAAGCTCGATGAATCATAAACGGAGGATGTGGATTATTGTCTGCTCCGATATAGGTCATATTAAAACGAGTAGGCAGATTGAAATCGAACTGGATAGTGGAACACTGCCAGGCACGATTTAGCGCATCTTTGATATCAATATCAATTTTGGGACCATAAAACGCACCAGCTCCTTCATCCAATCTATATTTAATCTCATATTTTTCCAGAGCTTTTCGTAATGATTCTGTAGCTTTATCCCAATCTTCTTTTTTGCCGACTGCTTTTTCCGGCATTGTAGAGAGCTTTATCTGAAAATCTTTAAAACCAAATGCTTTCAACATTTCGAGCGAAAAGATCAAGACTTTCTCGATCTCTTCGTCCAATTGCTGTGGAGTACAGATTATATGAGCATCATCTTGAGTGAATCCGCGAACACGCATCAATCCATGTAAAGCACCGGATTTTTCATAACGATATACAGTTCCCATTTCAGCCCATCTTAAAGGCAATTCCCTGTAGCTTCTCTTTTGAGAATTATAAATCTTAATATGAAAAGGACAGTTCATTGGTTTGAGATAATATTCCTGTTCATCAACAGCAATTGGTTGATACATATTTTCAGTGAAAAATTCGAGATGACCACTGGTTTCCCATAATTCTGATTTTCCAATATGAGGAGAATAAACAATCTGATAACCATTTTTAAAATGTTGTTCTTTCCAGAAATCTTCGATTATTGAACGCATCATCCCACCGTTTGGATGCCAGAGAACCAAACCTGCTCCAATATCATCTGAAATTGAATATAAATCCAATTCCTTTCCAATTTTGCGATGATCTCTCTTTTTTGCTTCTTCCAAATCATGAAGATATTTTTTCAATTCCTTATTGGATGGGAAACTGATTCCATAAATTCTTTGCAGCATCTTGTTTTTTTCATCACCCCGCCAGTATGCACCGGAAGTTTTAAGCAGCTTAATTGCCTTGATTTTTCCGGTGTGGGGAAGATGCGGGCCACGACAAAGATCGGTGAAATTTTCCTGAGAATATAAAGAGATAGTTTCTCCTTCCGGTATTTCTTCCAGAAGTTCAACTTTGTAATCTTCTTTTATTTCAGAGAAAATTTTTATTGCATCTTCTCTTGAAATTTCTTTTCTTTCATATTCAAGGTTCTGTTTGGATAGTTCTTTCATTTTCTCTTCGATCTTAACCAGATCATCATCAGTAAAAGGGATTTCTTTATCAAAGTCATAATAAAATCCATTTTCTATTGCAGGACCAATTGCTACTTTGATGTCCGGGAAAAGTTCTTTCACAGCTTGTGCAAGAAGATGCGCAGTACTGTGCCAATATATTTCCTGTCCTTCTTTACTATCAAATTTATAAAGTTCAATAGATGCATCTTCCATTATTTTATTGTTCAGATCGACAAGTTTGTCATTGATCTTGGCGGTAATAACCTGTCTAACCAATCCCGAACTGATGCTTTCTGCTATTTCCAAAGGGGAAATATTTAGCGGATATTCTTTAACTGACTTATCCGGGAAAGTAATATTTATATTCATCATAACCTCTCTTTTTTGTTTTTTCTATAAGGGTTCTGCAAAATAGAATATTCTAACTCACCCTCAGTCCCTCTCTCCGAAGAGAGGGATGACAATAATTCCCCTTCTCTTTGCAAGAGAAGGGTTTAGGGGATGAGTTTGATAAATGCATTTTCTGATTTTTTTTCATTACTTTCAGAATTCCTCAATTATACAGAACTAATTTTTCTATTTGTTATGAGAATATACTTTGTTAAAAATGAATGTTTATTCTCAAATTGATTAAACATTCTGCAACCTCCAAAAAAGAAAATTTATTTATTTTCACTTAATAACTTTTATATCCCCAAGATTGACTATATCTTGCTAACTTTTTCCCAGTTTTATTGTCATAAAAAGTTATTCTACCTCCTGAACCAGCTTGATCACATATTTTTGCTAATGTTATACCAATTCCAACTTTTATATCATACTCTAATTCATTCCAAATATGAGGATTAACCCAAGCCTCATTATAATCAATCTTGATTTTTTTTAAAATCCCAGAATCGTAAAGAATTAGCAGTTCATTATTAGTATAAGTTGATGTTTTTTTCTTTGGTTTTTCATCCCTTTCTGCAATCATATCAGAAATCTTTTTTGCTGCTTTATCGAGTGCCTGTTTAGGAGTCAGGATTCCTCTAAGCACTTTTTCAATTACATGCTCCTCTATATAGCTTCTGGTTTCAAACCATTCACTGATCTGCGGTTCGAAAGTAGCATAATTCAATTGCTCATAAACCGACGCACTTTCAGGTTTATTTTTCAACCTTTCCTGCAGAGCTTCAACCTGAAATGCACTTTTACGAACAGGCATATAATATGTAAGCTCAGACCATTTTGCTGTTTGCTCAGTATCAGTAAACCATTTCACAAATTCCCAGGCAGCTTTTTCCTTTTTTTTATCTTCACTTTTGAATATGACAACATTTGTTCCGCTGATGATATTTTTCCGTGTATCTTTTATCGGAATAGCAGTTACTCCGATATTAAAGTCAACTCCTAATCTTTCCATATAAGAGATTGAAACACTCGAATCCTCATACATTGCTAATTTACTGGCCAGAAAATCATTTTGTCCATCATAACCGGGAGAGAGATAGGCTGTCTTATCTACATTCAAAAGGTCGTTCAGAAAATTTAGAGCTAAAACTCCTTTTTCGCTATTAAATAATGGAGTTTTTTCATCCGGAGACATAATCTCACCACCGGCTTGAAGTAGCAGATTCTCAAACTGCCAGGCACTGATTCGCAATGTTGTTCCGAATTGATCAATTTTTCCATCTCCATTTTTATCGAGAGTTAGTTTCTGACAATAAGTTCTGAAATCATCCCATGTAGTTGGCGGTTTATTAGGATCGAAGCCGTTCTGGAAGAAAATATCTTTGTTGTAATATAAAACTCTCACACTCTTGTTAAAAGGAAATGAGAGCAATTTACCATCGATGGTGTTGCATTTAATGAAAACAGGATAGAAATCTGCCAAATCATCTTCTCCAAAATCCGTGTCCTCTTCAATAAAATCATCCATTGGAACCAGAACATCACCTTTTGCCATGTTAGTAGTCCAGGCTTCGAATGCTTGAGCAACATTTGGCTGATTTCCGGTTTGGATGGATGCCATTAATTTTTGAGAAAGAGCTGTATAATTTCCCATATTTATTGAAGTTATATGAATATCCGGGTGAGTATCATTGAATTCTTCCACCAGGATATGAAGTGCATCACCGAGCGGTCCGCCCATTGCTTGCCAGAAAACAACTTCTGTTACATCAGACGCTTTTTTCTCTTGTTTTGCACAACTAAACATTAATAACGAAATGATCATAAAAATGAATATTTTTTTCATTTCCTTCTCCAGCATTTTTTTTTGGCAAATTAAAAATAAGGATTTCAAAGTCAAATATTTTTTAGATTTAAAAAAATGTAATTGACAATCATATCTGAATAAAATTTAAAACTTTCAAGGTTTTGAAACCTTAAAGTGTTCAACCGTAAAGCCAAGTTTTTCGACTTGTAAGGAACGACGAGTCGAGACAAAGTGCGTATTCAAGCTACCTCGAGTCGTCGTCGCAAGCTCC
>JABMPU010000073.1 GCA_013203665.1 Armatimonadota bacterium | reverse complement strand
GTCACATAACAATTCCCGTTATAATCTATGGTAATAGCGTAACCAATATCATTGCCAGTTCCTCCAGCTTGGGTTACCCATAACCAGTTTCCATCCTCATCCATCTTTGCTACAAAAATATCATTGCTACCACTGCTGGTAAGAGAATATGAGCCAAAGGTTGCTGTTTCTTCAAAACATCCTGTTACATAACTGTTACCGGTATCATCTATTGTGATTCCATATCCTCGATCATATGAATCTCCACCAGCTTTAGATGCCCATAACCAGTTTCCATTTGTATCTATTTTTGCAATAAAAATATCATAGAGGCCACTGCTGGTAAGAGAATAGGATCCAAATGAAACTGTTTCGTTAAAATATCCAGTGACATAGCAATTGCCAAAATTATCTTTTGATATATCCAATGCTTGATCATACCAATTACCACCAGCTTTAGATGCCCATAACCAGTTTCCATTTGTATCCATCTTTGCTACAAAAATATCATACCGACCGTTGCTAGTAAGAGTATAGGAACCAAAGGTTGCTGTTTCTTCAAAACATCCTGTTACATAACTGTTACCGGTATCATCTATTGTAATTCCATATCCTATATCCTCGGAAATTCCACCAGCTTTGGTAGCCCATATAAAGATACCTAATGAATCAATCTTAGAGACAAAAATATCAGAAAGTCCACTGCTGGTTAGAGAATAGGAACCAAATGTTGCTGTGTCTTCAAACTTTCCGATCACATAACTGTTCCCAGCATCATCTATTGTGATTGCATTTCCTCGATCATATGAATTACCACCAGCTTGTGCTGCCCATTGCCAGTCAGGAGCTTGAGCAAAAGAAAATATTGAAATTAGCAGTAATACTAAAACTAAACTTGTTTTTTTCATTGTATCCTCCAATAGAAAGATAAATATTCAGGAAATGAACTTTGCTATTTCAAGTATTTCTTCCTCACAATAAGGGCATTTTATTCTTTTTTCTTTCTGCTTTCTATCGTTGTTATTTTTGATTTTAATCATATACTCCTCAAATTTAATATTTTTTATTAATATAAAAAAAGGACGCAACCTTCATTACGCCCTGACTTGAGGCATTCCCATACCCGACAACCAAGACATAAGAAAGTGCGTCCATGAGGGACGCATCCTTCTTGCTCGTTCTGGTTGTCTTAAAACTGGGAATTTTAGTTTCAGAACAAATAATAAGATGCAAAATCAAATATTATAAAAGCTAAGTCATAATTTCATTATCCTTTTAATTCTATGTTGATTTACAATTTTATTTAAAAATATGTCAAGTTCAAATTTTCCCAATCTCCCATGATCATCTGACACTATTTCAACAGCAAACACTTTTTAATTGCATAAGTTTTACCGTCAACATTCAATTTGTAGAAGTAAACACCGGAGCTGACTGATTTTCCATTCGAATCTTTACCATCCCAGATTGTATCGTAAATTCCTTTTCCCATATTATCTTTCAGAACTGTACTAACCTTTTGTCCTTTGATGTTATACATTGTTATTTCAACTTTGCTTTCTTTAGGGATTGAGAAGGATATTGTTGTTTCCGGGTTGAATGGATTCGGGTAGTTTCCATGCAGTTTAACTTTCTCAATTATCGGTGAATATATTCCACCATTTTCTGTTTCCTGCATCAATAAACCTAAAAGTTCATTTTCCATTTCCCTGGCATGTTTGGGATTTCTGACAGCATGCTTATCACTAATGAAACATAGACCGGAAGCCCTACCTCCTGCGGTTGCAGCTTCCATGTAGGTATAAACAATATCTAATTGAGTAAATACTGAATCAATAAAGGAAAGGCTGTCTTCAAACATAATCTCATATTTATAGATGGCATCCTGATAATTTTCCATCTTCCTGTCACAGTTTATTGCGATCTGCTTTGAGAGTTCGTATAAGTCCAAATTTAATGAATCCGTCATAATTTCTTCGTATAACTGCTGTGCTTCATAATAACCAAATCCGATACATGGATCAACGCAGTTTAAAAGACGGGAAGCAGACCATAATGCTTCTAAATCATCCGGGTTTTGATCTATAGATAAAAGATATTTCTCTTTTGCCAGAAGAAGATCTCCCTCTTTTTCCGCTTGCAATCCTTCGTCAAATAGTCTACCTCCACGCCCAATAGGTGGATTAAACCCGGTATTGCTGCTATCACAAATTGGTTCGAAGGTAACATCCCATTCTTCAGGGTAAAAGCTCTGACTTATTTCTGTTATACTAATTTCCTCTCCCCAAAAATTTTCCCGGCAGTAGTATTGATTATCTTCTTCATCTGCATTATAAATCGATATCGACCTGCCACCGGATTCGATGATAATATCGTTATACTGATAATCTAGCACAGGATAAGAATCATCTATCAGATAAATTTCGGGATTATCGATGGCACCATTCCTTGTGTTTCCTATATAACTCGATTGAATTATAGGATGTGACCTGTGAGAGATATACATCCCATTATCAGAATTGTTATAGATCATATTACTGTCGATTACGGTATTTGTATTGAATAATAATAAACCGAATTGGCAATTGAAAATTGTATTACCTTCGAAATAAGAATCTGAAACAGGAAATGAATAATTACCTATAAACACTCCATAGTTATTACAATCTGAAATCGAATTATCACTTACTCTATAAGAAGTTGGGGAATTTATGTGCAAACCGTAATCGCAATTTGTAATTTCTGAATTTTCAAGATCAATGTTACCAAAGCATCGTATTGGATATTCTGCTTCTGTAAATTTACAGTATCGGAAATCTACTGCACCCTCGGAATTTATATAGAATCCTTCCCAATTTGCTATCGATTTTTTATCAAATTCTATTATGTTCAAAGAATCCCCGATTGCAGTAACCTGCCCATTTATGTCGAATTTTGTGTCTGTAGTCATTTGGGGATGCGAACCGGGAACAAATTTCATTTCAGTTCCTGCGGGTACTGTTATTTCATTTCTGAATTCAATTTCACCCAATCCGAATTTCGAAGTTCCTGTAATTTCAATATTATCGAAAATACCTTTATAGATCGTTAGTTCTTCTGTGAGTAGATTTTCATTTTCAAGATCGCTGTAGTCGTAATTCACGTAAAAGTAATAGCCATCATAAGCCAAAGATTGGATATGTTCTAAATAATATCTCGGATTTGGTTGAGTTCCGCTATGATATTTATCAAAGTAGGAAGATGCACTGAAATTCTGGGGAGTAACTTCACAACGCAATATTTTGTATTTGAGATGGTCGTTCCATTCAGTTTTGAAAACTACATTAAGACCACCCAGTTCATAAGTTGCTAACATTTCCTCAAAATCATAGTCGGAATCGAAAACGGTAATATTGGTTTGAAGCTCTAGATTATTCCCACCATTTAGGATTATTTTCTTGTAATCATCAAAATCGCTATTGGCTTCTATTAGGAAAAATTCTGCATTGGTTTCTACATAAACTTGAGGTTGAGCAGTGTAAGTAAGATAACCAATAGATTCACTTTTTACACCAGCATAGGTACTAAAATCATCACTTGAGTCTGTATCGAATTTTACACCATAATAGCCGTTACCGGATTCTACATAATTAGAATCTATCGGATTTGTAATGCTTTCTGATGGGATGAGGAGAGTGAGAAATTTTTCGTCTCCAGATGTTTCTGTGTTTATTCTTAAACATTTATGTTCCCATTGTGGCGGAACAAAATCATTATCCCACCCCGCCCCACAATATAATCCTTGCGGAAGGCTGTCCATCACATTCCAATTTGAATTATTGATAGCGCCCGTAGCTCCATACAACTTCGAATTCGAACTATTGTCATAATTATGATATTCAAATTTCCCATCATCTGAATTTATTACGGATTCTTCCGTAAGAAAATCATCTCCTGGATAGTAATTATTATACCCGTTTACAGGATACAGTGCAAAATGAAGTTGATTTACAAATTCATTTTCAGAATTATGCAATGAGCTCGTAAGATCATCGTAAATTATGAAACAAGGATTACCGTCTTCTATATCAATAGTATAATAATTGCGATTCACCTCAATTTCATCAAGCTCATTTCCGTTGTATACACTATCTGGTCGAGGATGATCATAATCAATTTTCACTTTCAAATGCTGTAATTTATGATTTGATATAAAGTATTGTTTATTAGTAGGATTTGTTTTTTGCTTATCTTCAAAAACTTCATTATACCAACCAATAGGTTCAAAATCATACCAATAAAATTCATAGGAGTTGTAAGTTACATCTTTCCATCCTTCCCAATCCCCTGCTAAACTCCAATAATCATCATTTAATTCAACTGTCTCGCTGTGATTTGCATCTGTTCTGTATGGATTAACCATTATCACATTATGAGCAAATGGAGAATGCAACCATTCTCTGCCTATATTACTGTCCCATGTAGGTCTGTAACCCGGATCTATCAGTAAAGGTTTGCCTTTGTAATACAGCATAAATCCACCTTGATCCGAATGCTCATGGCTGCTGTAATTATTCGATTTGTCGTGTGTAACAATAAGGGTGGGAGAATTATATATTTCATAATTATTCGATGTTGCTTTTCGGAAAATGGTAAACTCGCTGTCACTGAGACTGCCATTAACTATATTTTGCGGAACCGAATTACCCGGATCAGTTATATCACGATATGAAAATAACTGCGGAATCTTTCCGAAATGAGATAATCCTGCAGGATAAATATCCCAGAAATCATGATAAGTATCAAAAAACCAGTTTATATTGGCTTTATGCTCTAAGTTTGTTCCCTGATAATAGTAAGTTAATAATTGGGTAAATGTCATTGGAGGAACTAGTTCTCCGCTGGGTCTTTTTATTCCGGCTTTTACTGCATCGTCTATTTCGAGATAGCCAAAATCCGGTCCTATCAAGTCCATACTATTGAAATAAAGATTTTTTACCTTATCTTCTTCATACCAGTTTACATTTGCTCCGTAATCCAATTCCGGCAAATGTGATAGATCCAACCTGTTGCGGGCTGTAAAAAATGGTGTCAGTCCTTCCAGGGTAAATTGAGTATAAAGCATACCTTCGCAATAAGTTCCATTCTCTGCTGTCATTAAATCCAGATAACCATATCTTGTTCCTGCCACAGTTAAGCATTCTTCATAAAAAATATCATGTTCTGCTGTATTAATATAATCTTCATTTTCTAATATACAGCCGGCATAAGCAAGAGCGCCGGCTAACCGTATTCTTGCATTAGTATAAGCAATTTTCAAACTAATCGGATAATCTATTCCGTTGAATAAAGAAGTATCGGGAAAAACTGTATAACTGTAATCTGCATCTAATATGAGATAGGCATAATAGGCGATCTCGTCAAGTTTGTTATAAAGTTCGAGCGAATCTGCATAATGCCACAACATATCCGTTATAAAACAGAGATTGATAAGGGTTGTGCCCAAACCAAGAGCAGGAGAATATGAATCCGGATCATCAAACTCCACCCACAAACTATCAAGATCGAGGTACATATTAACATTATGCATATTAGGATCTGGATGATCATAATCAACAAATGTTGAGTCTAATAAAAAGCGACGTGATCGAATCAAATTTTGTTCCCAAGTATTTGGTTGTTCCAATCCTCTTCCAACTGCACCAAGTAAAGAAAGTGTGGCATAATAAGATGCCTGATTTATGGGTTCAAAAGATGCTCTTGATTCTCGCCAATCATCACCATCTCCTTCTTCTCTGGTTTGTTTGAGTTTGTTATAGTAAAATGTCATCACTTCGTCTGTACCATTGCCACCTGTCAATAGGTCTGCACAGGCATCTTTTAAATCCGAAAATAAAGTACTGCTAATTGTTTTGGTTTCTGTTAATTCTGAAAATAATGATATATATATTAATATCATTAATGAACAAACAACTAATTTTTTCATTTTTTGACTCCTTTACTTTTTTATTTAATCATTGTGATTTTTTTAAAAGACATAGTTTTTCCATTGGAATTCAGTGTAACAAAGTAAACACCTGATGAAACTTTTTTTCCTGAATTATCAACTCCATTCCAAATTACAGAACTATAATTTTCAATTAATTTATATTGTTTAACTCTTTGTCCATTGGAATTATAAATATTTATTTGCGAATTTCCAGTATATTTTGGCAAATTAAATGAGATCATAATTTCGGGGTTGAATGGATTAGGATAACATTTTAATTTTGTTTTATGTATAGATATTATATCTTCTTGAATTCCTACAAGTTCTCCTTCCCATTTCATTAATTGAACACCATTAAAATAAAATATGTATTCATTTTCTGATATTTTCTGATAATAAGGATTTATTATTTCCTCATCATCATCTATCCATTCAATATTATAATTATAATCACATTTATAAACATCCATTCCGGTTATACCGGCAGTTATTAAAAAAGAATTATCTTCCGGAATATCAATTGCATAAAATTGCTCATAACCGATAGTTTGATTTCCACTATATTCACTTAAAATATCACCTTCAAGATTATATAATCCTATAAATCCGGTTGATTGTTGATTATAAAGCAAACCACATACAAGTAAATTGTTTTCACTATTTTCCAAAATCCAATTACCCTGATCCCAATCGCCACAACCGTCCTTCCTATAAGTCCAAAGTGTATCACCTAATGAGTTCGTCTTTATAATAAGAATGTCAGAATTTGACATTTCATCAGAAACTGATCCTGTTATCACAAAACCTTCATCAGATGTTTGAATGATACATTTTCCACTTGTCCAATTTGTTCCCATCATAAAATCTTTATTCCAAATTTCATTTCCATCTTCATCAATCTTTCTTAATAGGAATTCACCTGTTTGAGTTCCTCCGGTTATAACGATATTTCCATCATTGGCATTACACATAGCTCCAATACCGCCATAAATTATTTGATCCCATAATTTTTCTCCATTTATATCACGTTTTATCAAGTAACCACCACCACCATTAATTATACTACCGTCGCTGGTCTCTACTATTGCCCTGGACTCGTTATCACCCATAAAATCCAGAGTATCTTTATCTGCCCAAAGGTAGTTGCCTTCGCTATCTGTTTTCAATACATAGCCCTGCCATTCAAGGTATCCACCCATAAAGTCTTCAATTATGTAATAGCCAGTTACAGCAAAGCCGCCATCTTGGCAAATAGCCATATGTGGTCGTACATTGTAGCCGTCTGCTCCAAAAGGATCATACCAATATTCCCAGAGAATGTCTCTTGTATTAATAGTATTCCATTTTAACGGTTCATAAGAGGCTCTGCCTTCTCTAATACCGTCTTCTTCATCATCTCCATTATCTCGTCCATCATACGGATTGAGTTTTTCATAATAAAAATCCATAACTTCATCGTAATTAGGACTGCCATTTGTTACAGCACTTCGTAAGTTTGAAACTAAAATAGAATCCATTGTTGCTGTTTGTATTTGTTCAGCAAACATTAAACTCCATAATGAAATAACAAATAAACATAAAATCAACTTCCTCATCATTTCCTCCTTGTCTCGGCGTTGTTGTTCGAAGCCGGACTATTTGATCAAGGTCATTTTTTTTGTTTCTGATATATAGTTTTCAGAATTAATTCTATAAAGATATAAACCCGAAGAAAATTCTTCTGCATTCCATACTACCTCATTAATCCCTAATTCGTAATTCGTAATTCGTAATTGGTTTATTTTCTGTCCTTTTACATTGAAAATCTCAACTATAGGATTCTTAACATCATCAGGTAACGCAAACTGAATTAATGTAGAAGGGTTAAATGGATTAGGATAATTTGATAATTTATAATCTTGTAAAAAGATTATTTCATCATCAATTGCTGTAACTTGTCCGTTGCTATCTGTTTTTACCAATGCAATATCCCAGCCCCAACTTTTCCCGCAAAGTATGAAACCATTATCGATAATTTGCAAACTTTTATCACCAATACCATTAGCTCTTAATGGTAATGGAGTATCCCATAGACTTTCTCCATTGTAATTATAGAAATTTAATGCTCTTCCATCAGCATCTCTGCCATAACCGACAATTTTATTGTCAGTTATGGTGTCTACCATACTAAAGAAACAATAAAAATGATTTGAACTATATTCATCTAATATAAAAATTAATTCACCCTCACTATCAAATTTGATCAAAACACCATAATATATTCTATTATTTCCCCTTAAATAACCAGATACAAAAATATCATTTTGAGAGTTTTCAATTATACAATAACCCTCATCCCAATCTCCAAAACCATCATAAGTTACACACCACAAAGAGTCACCATCAGCATCTGTTTTTAGAACAAACAGGTCAAAACCGTTGCCGCTTGTATATCCCGTAATTGCGAAACCACCATCTGAAGTTTGTATAACAGACCTTACTTTACCACTACCGCTACCACTTAAGTAATAATCCTGTGTCCACAATATCTCTCCTTCCTGGGTTATTTTTCTTAAAGTTGGAAAAGTGTTATATCTACCACCGAGAAGTATATTGCTATCATTTGTTTTAAACATAGAATCTACATACAAATCTGCTCCATCAATAACCCATTCTCTATTTCCTTCGCTGTCCCTTTTTATCAGTGCAGTTCCACCCCACATATTAGAAACAGCAGAGATAAAACAACCATCATCAGTTTCTACAAAAGCATCTGATTCGCTTTCAGACATAAAATTTACCGTATCTTCTTTTGCCCAAAGCAGGTTACCATCACTATCGGTTTTGATCAAAAAGCCCCATTTCTCATCATAAAATGGTGGATCATAAATCTCATAATAACCATTTATTACATAACCGCCATCCTGGCAAACTATCACATCCTCAGTTTGATAAGTATCCGCATTAAATGGAGCGTAGGTTTGTATCCAAGCGTTCTGCGCGAAAAGAAAGGATAATGTAAGAAGTAAAAAGTAGAAAATAAAAAAGAATATTCGTTTTAATCTCATGAGCTCCTCCATTTCTGGGATGTTTTACCTAGTTAGTAAAAGGAATTTGTATAAAAATTGTCAAATTTATTTTTCTTAGACTAAGTTTTGTTATGTTATAAATAGTAAATTTGCAATTATCTTGTAAAAGCTATTCAGAATCACAACTAAATATATTATAATGAAATAGGTATAATTACACATAAAATAAAATGTAACAACTTGTCACAAAGTGTATACCAAAGGGGACAGAAAAAAAGATCGAATTCCGACTATCGAAGAGAGGTAAGTTAACAGATAAATTCTAAATCAAGACAAGCGCTATGCATGGCGAAAACGCCTAAAATCGGTTATTTAATAGATGAAAGAGACTCCTTTTAACAGGAGTCTTTTTAATTTAGAGAAGGAGGAAAAATGCAAAACCAAGACTTTTCTTTTGAAAAAGCAACCAAGACAAAATGCAAATTACGTATGGCAATCATCGGTCCCAGCGGTAGCGGAAAAACCTATACCAGCCTGTTGCTCGCAAAAGAGCTGGGGAACAACATTGCCCTGATCGATACGGAACGGGGTTCAGCCAGGAAATACTCGGATATTTTCAGTTTCAGTGTTTTAGAACTCGATACATTTCACCCCGACAATTATATGCAGGCAATTGCTCTCGCAGAAAAAGAAGGATTCGAAGTACTTATTATCGATTCCCTTTCCCATGCCTGGAACGGCACCAATGGAGCACTAGATCTGGTGGATAAAGCAGCAGCCCGGATGAAAACAAGCAACTCCTTTGCAGCCTGGCGCCAGGTAACACCCCTGCATAATAAGCTGATAGATACAATCCTCAAAACTAACCTGCATATCATTGTCACAATGCGAGCCAAGACCGAATTTTCCCTGGAGAAAAATGAAAAAGGAAAGACGGTAATTCGGAAGATAGGCCTGCAGCCCGTGCAGTGGGAAGGTCTGGAGTATGAGTTCGATATCTGTGGGGATATGGATCTATCCAACACCATGACCATAAGCAAAACACGATATTCAGCTCTGCATCAATCTATGATCAAAAAACCAGACAAGGAACTGGCTCTCACTATAAGAGAATGGCTGAACAATGGAGAACCGGCTCAGAAGAAACCTTCCACTGAGCAGGAAACTAAACCACAAACTGAAATTACTTTACTTCAGGTCCAATTGCAAGACCAGCTTAAGGATTTATTTGAGACCGGTGCCATTACTGAAAAGAAGAGAGACGAATATTTCAAGAAAATCACGGACCCGAATATAGCTATTGGGCTATTGCGCTATTTCGAGAAGCAATTCGATTTAATCCATAAATTGTTTTCTTTAACCAAAGAGAAGAAGATCTCGAGTGAGCACAAGAGTGAGTTGTACCGGAGAATAATGTCATCCGGAATGAAGGGTCTTTCAACGCTTGAAAACGAACTGCAGAAACTGGAGGCAGCCTAATGAATATCACAAACAATAACAAAATCCCAGCCCCTATCTACAGAGCGATCTGCCAGAACTGGTATTCCGGAGCAGGAGCAGACCATTTCTGTTCCGTTACTGAGCTTCTCAAGCCGGTAAAGCTGTTAGTCCTGGAAAGACGCTACAAAAATATGCTGGAAGAGGAGGCATCTGATCTGATCTGGTCCTTGATGGGATCTGCCATGCATAAGGTTCTGGAAGCGAGCGAACATGAAACCTCTCTGAACGAAGAGAGACTATTCTGCCAGGTGAATGGCAAAACCATCTCAGGAGGAGTAGATCTCTATGAGGAAGGGATTATCTCTGATTTCAAGTTTACCAGTGTCTGGAGCTATATTTACGGTAACAGGCGCAAGGAATGGGCACAGCAACTCAATCTCTATGCATATTTGTATATGAACGCTGGTTTTGATGTGAATAAGCTGCAGGTTATTGCCGTATTTCGCGACTGGTCTAAATTGAAGGCAAGGATTCAACATGACTATCCCAAACAGGTCATGATAATACCGATCAAGCTCTGGGATATGAGCAGAATCGAGCAATTTATCAAAGAGAGACTTTTCCAGCTGAAGATAGCTCTCAAACTTCCGGACGATGCTATCAAAGAGTGTTCTCAGCGGGAGCGCTGGCAGGATGATGATATGTATGCCATCATGAAAAAAGGTAATATCAGGGCAACCAAACTGTGTAAATCGCAAAAGCAGGCGGAAGCTTATCTAAAATCCAACAAAGATAAGGACAAACTCTCGATAAATATTCGCAAAAGCATTCCCAAACGCTGTGAAGATTATTGCCGGGTGAATAAGTACTGCCACTTCTATAGAAAACAACATCCGGAATTGTTCCAAGAAGCAATTTAAAAAAAATAATGGAGGAAATAACAATGAAAATCAATAAATACCTGAAATCATTTCTCTGGGAAATATTGAGGGAACTCAGTTTCTTCATCTGGAAGATTATGCAGGATAAACGCAGAAAGCAGAAAAAATCTAAAAAGAGAAACTGATGCATACCCTACATCTAATGACAATAGCAGCAGACTCTCCCCAAGAAGCCTGTATAAATATTGAAAACGAGATCGTGGAATGGGGCAATGAGAATAACTGGCGTACCATCTGCGGGTGTGTCAGCGAAGATGATCAAGTTTACATTCACGATAAAGATTACAGCAGCTTTCATCCTCAGCCCGGCACGACTCTCAGGGATATCGAAAAAATGGTAACGGGCTGGACGAACACTTTTGATTACGATGCCTTCCAACAACTCGTTAAATTCCGCATAGATGAAGAGACATTGACTGCTCATGATTGGTGGCTGCTCAAGGAGTACTGCCGGTTCAAGAGCGACAGCAAATATTTCAGGGACAGTAGTTTCGATATCTGGGAAACTGAATACCGCTCCTGGCAATTGGATGAAAGTGGGCTTACCAATATGATAAGTTCCAATGACGGCAAGAAGAAATACGTAGTCTTTATAGATATGCACAGCTGAAAAGGAGAAAGGGAAAATGAAAGTAAAAACGATAGAAGAAATGCCTTATATCAGCGAGATATTAATGAAGGCTGATATAAACGGAGTAGTAGGCAATTATACTAACAGATGGACCCATAAAGTAGCTTACAACAACACCCGAACGATACTGGCTTATATCAAGAAGGATACCCGTACTGCTGCTTATGCCTGTAATCCGGGGAATATAGTTCTGATCTTACAGAAGCAGAAGGGTATGATCGCCTATGGCTGTTATTTCGAAGGGTTTCCACAGGGTGATCAATACTCCCGGTTCCTCTGGAAGAAGATGAAGGTGGAAAAGGCATTGTTCCTTATCAAGCAAGATTTCTGGATGGAATCAGCCTATGTGGAAGGGCTGGATTATAAAGATACATCATATTCAGCAGAATGGCCTGTATTAGCCAGCGGTAAGATCCAATATATCACCTCGTACTCAGGCAGTAATGCTGATATTACTATGGAAGAATATCTGCGGAATAAAGACCATCATATTTTCTCTTCAGACTTTTCCATCAGAAGATTGAAATCAGGTAAGCTGCGAGTAGAGTTAAATGATTTACATCTTCCTTACGAGCAGATCGTTGCTGTCATGACCTTTTTCGAAGACCATCCTGATACTGATAAACTGAGAATAGGACATCTGCCTTATCTGGGAGATTGGCGCAAAGTTATCTCTATCACTGAAATTGAAGATGATATCAGGAAAGAGATCAAAGCCCAGGTCATACGAGACAAAATGAAAGAAGCAGCATAAGGAGTTTCATCATGGGATACTACAGCACTTTAAATATAGATACCTGTGTGAAGGATGGCTGCATGAAGGATGTCAGAGGTATCTTTGCTGAGATAAAGCTCAAAATATCAACCGATATAGCTGAGGAGTGGGAATGTGAGTTGGACTGGCTCGAGCTGGCCGATGACGGCTGGTTCTGTTGTGAGGACTGGTATGGCAAATGGTATTATGATGAGAAATGGGTAGTTCGTCTGGCTCCCTTCCTGGAAGATGGAGATATTGAATTGAGCGGAGAAGATGGTTCGACCTGGGGCTATCGTATTGAGAACGGAGTCACCTTTAATCTTGTCTACGTTAAAGAGAAAGGTGAACCTGTAGAATAGAGCTGTGATTAAAAAAAATCGAAATAAAACGTCGGTGAAAGTCCGGCTTTTTTTGTATCTAAATCAAACAATAAAAGGAGTATTGTATATGAGAGCAACACAATTACTGGAAACCTTAAAGTTTTCCATTGAGAACAAGTTTCCTGTTTTAATTAAGGGTTCTCCGGGCGTAGGAAAGAGTAATCTTGTTACCCAGGCCTGTAAAGAGACAGACACGGAACTGATAGTTTCCCATCCGGTAGTATCGGATCCAACAGATTTCAAAGGGCTTCCCTTCCCGGTTAAAAACGGAACAGAAGCCACATTTTTACCTTTTGGAGATCTGCTGCAATTGATAAAGGCAGAAAAGCCAACTGTCTTCTTCCTCGATGATCTTGGACAGGCACCGGCAAGTGTTCAGGCTGCCTGTTTCGTGCGGAATACCAGAATATCAACAGCTTCCGGAGAGAAGTTCATTCAGGATATGCAGATTGGAGATAGAGTTCCGGATAAAGAAGGTAAAATCCAAACCGTAGAAGAGGTCTTCATCAGAAATTATGAGGGAGATATTTTTACCATTCATACAGCTGATAATAAACAGCTGCATGTAACTCCGGAACATCCGTTCTGGGTGCGTAAGGATAAAGGAACTGATAACTTCGGATGGAAACCTGTTAAAGATCTTAAAACAGGATATTATCTGTGTTCTCCCGGGCAGGAGAATATCAGGATTGAAAAGATCGAGAAAAGACAGTTCAAAGGAAAAGTGTATAACTGCGAAGTTTCCAATTCTCACACTTATTTAGCCGAAGGTTTTATAGTGCATAACTGTATGCAGCTATTATTAGCACGAAGAGTCAACGGTCACCTGGTATCAGACCAGGTTATATTCCTGGCTGCTACGAACCGCAGGCAGGATAAAGCTGCGGTTCAGGGAATTCTGGAACCTGTTAAGAGCAGGTTCGCTTCCATTGTGGAACTGGAAGTTAATATCGATGATTGGGTGAAATGGGCTATAGACAATGATATGCCCACGGAACTGATAGCCTTCATCAGATTCAGACCGAATCTGCTGCACGATTTCAAGCCGACAGCTGATATCATCAATACACCTAATCCGCGAACAGTAGCTTATGTGGGCACAATGATGAACATGGGTATACCTCGCGACTTAGAATATGAAATTATTGCCGGAGCAGCAGGAGAGGGATTTGCAGCAGAGTTTCTGGGATTTCTGAAGGTATATAAGGAACTACCTTATATTGATAAGCTGATCGCCAATCCTGATGAAGCTGAAGTGCCTGTCGAACCCTCCACTCTCTATGCAGTCTGTGGAGCTCTCTCAGCTAAAGCCACTAAAAAGAATTTCTCCAATGTTGTCAGATTCACAGAGAGATTACCGGGTGAGTTTCAGGTATTACTGATCAGAGATGCAATCCGCAGAACCAAGTCATTAGCAAATACACAGACATTCTCTCAGTGGGCGATCAAACACGCTGATGTTGTGTTGTAAAAAAAAGAAGGAGGACTTATGTCATTAGATCAAAAAGCAATGGTCGTATATCTTAATATCAGTACCTGGACTGCTCGCAAATATGACAGGAATATTTCACAGGAGATCGAGCATAAATACAACTCCAATGATGCAGGCAGGTATAATAAGCTGCTGATAGCCAGAGATTCAATTCAGAAGATCCAGAGAATAGTCTCTGAAGCCAGGAGCTTTCATTATGAGAATACCTTACCCTGGCTGGATAATGGAGGAAGACTCTTACCAGCTTCCAATTATTTCGATTATGTAAATTCAATTCAGAGATTCCAGGGTAAATATGAGAATGAAGTAGAGAATTTTATCAGAGCATATCCGGCTTTGAAGAATGAAGCTCAGCACAGGCTCAACAGTATGTTCAAGGCTGAGGATTATCCTGATATCGGAACATTAAGGGCAAAATATTCATTCTCCACCCAGGTGTCTCCCGTGCCTATCGCAGATGATTTCAGGGTTAATCTCAATGCTGAAGAAGTAGAAGCAATCAAAGAATCGATTGAAGAGCAGGTGCAGGAATCTACCGGTACTGCCATGCGCGACCTCTGGACAAGACTATTCAAGGTTGTACAACATATGGTAGAAAGACTCTCAAAAGAGGATAACAGGTTCAAAAATAGTCTTGTGAATAATATCAGCGAGTTGTGTGACCTTCTTCCTAAACTGAATATCACCAACGACCCTGAGCTGCGATCATCTGTTACGGAGATAAAAGCCAAGCTCACAGCCTATGATCCTCAGATCTTGCGTGATAATAAAGATGCCAGAAATGAAACTGCTATGGAAGCACAGAAGATCCTCAATAAGATGCGGCATTATCTGCCGGCAGCATAAGGAGGAGTGTATGGGACAATATTATGTGATAGTAAATCTCGATAAGCAGGAGTTTCTCAATACCTACAGCTTTAATGACGGGGCAAAGCTGCTGGAATTCGGCTGTAGTAGCGAAGGAACTATGACCGCTCTGGCCGTATTGCTATCAGATGGGAACGGACGCGGAGGAGGTGATCTTCATTCTGAGCATCCCCTGATCGGTTCCTGGGCTGGTGATAGAATTGTCATTTCCGGAGATTATGCTGATAAAGAAAAATTCCTGCAGAAAGATGAGATCGTTAAATTTATGATGATTGGAGAAGAACGGGCAGACGAAAAACCCAATCTCTATGTTTATGCTAAAAAGTTCTTCAAAGATATTTCGGAAAAAGTGCTGGAGGTGATACTGGAAGATCCCTACATATATGAAACCTATGAAAAAGCTGATCTTTACGGTGATGCTCAGAAGGTGTTCAACAATGTAAAGAAGAAAAAAGCGAAGAAAGTCGCGTGAGGTGAGCTATGGATATAAAAAAGAAATTAACAAAAGCCAGAGCAGGACTTGTCCTCTCATCTCCTTTTTTTGCTTCTATTGCTTTGCAGCTAAGATTGAAAGAAGACACTGAATGTGAGACAGCTTATACGGATTCGGTAGTACTCGGTTATAATCCGGAGTTCATCAATAAGCTTTCCAATGCTGAGGTGAAAGGACTGATCTGCCATGAGGTTCTTCATATAGCCATGCTGCATCCTTTCAGAAAAAACAGCAGGGAACATATCAGGTGGAATGCTGCTTGTGATTATGCAGTTAATCCTATTGTCAGAAATGAAGGATATACTTTACCAGAAGGAGCATTATCTGAGGGTAAATTCAAGGATCTGGAAGCAGAGGTGATCTATAACCAGCTTCCCAAATCCATTAAAATCTCAGCTGCAGTTGCACTGATGGGCGAAGTGAGGGATTATCAGCAGGATAAGAGCAGCAGCAAGGGCAGCCACGCCAATACTCTTCCTCAGCAGATGAAAAATTGTAAGATAGCCATAGCACGAGCAGCAGCTGTTGCCAAAGCTCAGGGAAAACTTCCGGCTGGACTGGAGAGGATGCTCCAGGAAGCCTTACAACCGAAGCTGCCCTGGAAGGAGATATTATCACGCTTCATTACGGAAAATGCCAGAAACGATTATACTTGGAAACAACCTAATAAGCGTTATCTGTATTCCGGATTGTATCTCCCCGGGCTTAATGTTCCTACACTCGGGACAATAGCCATTATCATCGATACGAGCGGTTCCATCTCACAGAAGGAGCTGGATACATTTGCAGCGGAATTACACTCAATTCTCTCGATCTATCCTGGAACTGAAATTAAAGTCATCTATGTGGATTCCAAAGTAGCACATGTAGAAGATATATCCATTAACGACTTCAATCTTTATGTCAAGGGCGGAGGAGGAACAGATTTCAAGCCGGGATTTGAATATATTGAACAAGAAGATATATTGCCTTCCTGTGTTATCTATTTCACGGATGGTTACTGCGATTCTTTTCCGGAAGAGTCTGATTTTCCGACTCTTTGGATATTGACTGATAAGGCTAATTTCTTTCCGCCGTTTGGGGAAGTTATTTATATGGGATAGTAGGATTGATTTCCTGCTATCCCGATGAGGGCTGTGCCCTCTTTTTTAGCTATTGGTTTATTTATTCTTCAAATCAAACCTTTTTTTAATTTGACATAAATGATTTAAATAGGCAAGTTCGTTTATGAAATATTTCCAAGGACTTGAAATGCTTATCGAAACCAGAATTTACATGATAAGAAACGAGAAACGAATTGCGTTGCTATTCGATTATAATAAAAATATCATAACATTGGTTAAGCAAATCGAAGGACGAAAATGGTCTGCTTCCAATAAATTCTGGCATATTCCCTTCACTGAAAACTTCCTGGAAAATCTCAACAACAGATTTCACGGGACATTGGAATTTAGAGAAATTAAACCTATTAAAAATCAATTCCCCCCTGAATACATCGAAACTTTGAAATTAAAAAACTATAGTGTGCCAACCATTAAAACTTATCGTCTTCATTTTCAGCGGTTTTTAAAATATTATCAAAACACTAAATTGGAAGCTATCACCCATGAGCAAATTCGGAAATATTTATTGTATCTGGTAGAAGAGAAGAAATATTCCACTTCGGCGCAGAATCAAGCAATAAACAGCATTAAGTTTTACTATGAAAAAGTATTAGGAAAATCAGTTGAAAAATATTACGTTCCAAGACCACGAAAGGAAAAGAAACTACCGGAAGTATTAAGTGAGGAAGAAGTAACAAAAATCCTAAAACAAATCAAAAACTTGAAACATAAATGCATTATCTATTTGATTTATTCTGCCGGTTTACGATTAACAGAAGTTGTTCATCTCAAGATCTCGGATATTCAATCCGACAGGAAGCAGATTTTTATTCGATCAGCAAAAGGGAACAAAGATAGATATGCAATTTTGTCTGACACAATTTTAGAATTATTAAGAGAATATTACAAAAGGTATAAACCCCAAAAATGGTTATTTGAAAGTAGTGCAGAAATTCAATATAGCAAGCGAAAAATTCAACGTACTTTAAAAGAAGCAGTAGAAAAAGCTGGAGTAATAAAGAAAGCCACAATTCATACCCTGCGACACAGCTTTGCAACACATTTGTTAGAACATGGAACAGACCTGAGATATATTCAGGAATTATTGGGTCATAAGAGTAGCAAAACTACTGAAATATATACACATGTTACCCATGCTGCAAAAAATAAAATTGTGAGTCCATTAGATAATTTGGACTTGGGAAATAAAGAAATTGATGAGTAAGAAAGAATCATCTAAATGGAAAATACGCGACATTTTGTCGTATACACACCCAAATAAGGGGGTGTTCGCGACAAATTGTCGTGGAACACAGTCATTACAGGCTATAAGATTAAGAAGCATTGTAATAAAGTCTTAAAATATAGGTTGGAGGAAATATGAGTAAACAACCGAAACCAGATTCTAAAAAATATACTGATTTAATCTCTGAAAT
>JABMPU010000072.1 GCA_013203665.1 Armatimonadota bacterium | reverse complement strand
TTTGTTTCATTAACCACCAACTTAAGTTGGTGGTTAATAATAAGATAGTAACTTTTAACCGATTCATCGGTTTCCAAATATTTGAATAATTTTCTAACATATCTCTAATTGCAGCCTTTTTAGAGTAAACTCTTTTATATCTGAGAATAAATTCTGATGACTTCTTTAATCCATTGTGCACCTTTTTCCAAATCCGAAATGAGGATGAATTCATCAACTGTATGAACGCTGTTCATTCCAGTTCCAACAATTGCCATTTTGATAGCGTTTTGATTGAAATTATTGGCGTCACTACCGCCACCACCGATTGAAGTTGTGCAGGGTAAATCCAGAACTTTATTTGCTTCATGACCCAGCTTAATGATTTCATCATCTTCCTTCAACCGAAAAGATTGATAACCTTTATTAATATCAATTTCAACCTTTGCATAGATTATCTTACCATCAGAATTTTTAACCTGGTATTTTGAAGCTGTTTCCTTGAAAATTGAGCTAATCTGTTGAGTAATTTTTTGAAGCTTTTCTTCGGAATGGCTTCTAACCTCAGCTTCGATTTTTACGTAATTAGGAATGATATTCGTGGCTTTACCACCTTCGATCTTTCCAATATTGCAAGTAGTTTCTTCATCGATTCGTCCGAGCGGAATTTTCGTGATTGCTTCAGCAGCAATTTTAATTGCATTCAAACCTTTTTCCGGTTCAACACCGGCATGAGCTTCTTTACCATGTACAAAAATTTTCAAGTCGTTTTCTGAAGGAGCTCCAATTGCCAATGAACCGACTTTCCTGGAATCGAGAGCAAATCCAAACTTAGATTTTATCAAAGAATAATCCAGGTTTTTTGAGCCTAATAGACCTTTTTCTTCCGAGACAGTAAACACGATTTCAATGGGAGCATGAGTAATATGGTTTTCCGAAATCTCTTTTATTGCCCAGAAAATCTGAGCAATTCCAGATTTATCATCTGAACCTAATATCGTTGTTCCGTCAGATGTGATCCTGTCTTTCAGGATCTGAGGTTTAATGCCAATACCCGATTTTACAGTATCCATGTGAGCACAAAATAGAATTGGTTCTTTATCCTTTTTTCCGGGAAGATATGCATAAAGATTGCCGATGTTTCCGCCTGTTTTTTCATTTGCCTTATCAAATTTAACTTCAGCTCCTAAAGCTGTTAAATCTTTTTCAAGTTTGAGAGCAACGTCTTTTTCCTGTTTGGATTCGCTGTCAATTTGAACCAGAGAGATAAAATAATCAACAATGGAATTCCCCATTAATTGCTCCTGATTTTTTGTGAATAAAGAAGAAATTTGAGCTTATTCTGTCAACAGGAAAAATTCATTGGACAGAATTCGTTTTACTTACTTTTTGGAAAAAGTCGGATCGAGGAGGTCAGTTTGATTAAATTTATTATTGTTATTTCAATTCTTTTATTATTGGTTGGATGCAGTTCCAATACCATTTATAAAACAAAAGGAACTTCAAATAAAAAACTGCATCAATTCTATGGAAATTCCCAAACAGAGGTAATCCAAAAGGATGTTATAAAGGGAGATGTTTTCTATTTTATTACTTCATATTACGGAACTAAATTCCATGGCAGACCTACCTCAAACGGTGAAGTTTTCGATATGAATAAACTAACCTGTGCCCATAAAACCTTGCCTTTCAATACAATCTTAAAAGTTACAAACGAAGATAATGGAAAGTCTGTTGTCGTGCGAGTTAATGATCGCGGGCCTTTTATTAAGGGACGTGATTTGGACCTTTCTTTTGCCGCTGCCAAAGAAATCGGTTTAATCGGTGTGGGAGTGAAGCAGTTACAAGTTGAAATCCTGGAAAGCCCAAAAAGTGAATAATCATAAGAACGAATTATTGAGCATCAGCAAACAGGTTGAACAAGCTTTACAAAACAACCAACCTGTAATAGCTCTGGAATCTACGATAATAGCTCATGGAATGCCATTTCCACAAAATCTGGAAGTTGCCAGAAAATTAGAAGAAATCGCAAAAAAAAATAAAGTTGTTCCTGCTACTATCAGTTTAATGGACGGTAAAATTAAAATCGGTTTGAATCAGCAGGAATTAGAAGAATTAGCTTCATCAAAAAATACTCGTAAAGTTTCCAGCAGAGAAATTGCAAATGTACTCGCCAAAAAAGAGATGGGTGCAACCACTGTTTCTGCAACCATGATTGCAGCAAATATGGCAGGAATCAAAGTTTTTGCAACCGGTGGAATCGGTGGTGTTCACAGGTTTGCTGAACAGACATTCGATATTTCCGCAGACCTTTTTGAGCTATCAAAAACTCCGGTTATTGTTGTATCTGCTGGAGCAAAAGCAATTCTGGATCTTTCAAAGACATTGGAAATCCTGGAAACTATCGGTGTGCCGGTTTTAGGGTTTCAAACCGAGTTCTTCCCTGCTTTTTATTCTGCGAAAACAAACCTGAAAATCGAGAAAATTGATACTGTGAAACAGATAGCTAAGATTTACAAACTCAATCGGGAATTGGGATTTACCAATGGTATGTTAATTGCAAATCCCATTCCTCAAAAATATGAAATCCCTTTTGATGAGATGGATAAGTTTATTACAATTGCAATCAAAGAAGTTGAGAAAAAAGAAATAACAGGACAGAATGTCACTCCATTTCTGCTGCGAAAAATGGTGGAACTTACAGAAGGTAAGTCTTTGGCAGCAAATGTAAAACTTGTAGAAAATAATGTGAGACTGGCATGTGAAATTGCGAAGGAGTTTGTTTAAATCTAACTTTTTGTTTCAGTTAAGATAATATGACTTAAGAGTTGCTAAATAGATAATATTCAATTTTTTAATACAACTCCAGATTTCTTTTCATTTTTTCTTCCATTTTAAATCCTTAATACACAAAATTAAAATAAATATTTAGATACTATTAAACCAATTATCAATCCAATTCCAATATACAAAATATAATTAACAATTTTCTTTAAATCAATATTATGAGATTTTTTCGATATCTCATATAAATAATTACCAAATGCTGTTGGAGTATCAAATTTCTTATCTGCAACTGAATCAAAAAGTGTAGAATTTTCTGCATGACCTATTGCTGAAATAATATAAGGATCAATATTCATAGCCTTTTTTACAATGTGATAATCATTAAATATTTCTAAACCCTCACCTCCACCTCTAATGAATACTACAATATCAGAACTGTTTAATGTTATGTCTGATAAAGCATTGATTATAGCATCTTTGGATGTTAGATTTATTTGAGGTTTATCAAAATCAAACTTCTCCTTTTGATCACCTAAAGCATTAAAAAAATCCGGTAAAACCGAAGAAGATAAACCACTTATCAACGAGATTGTTGGATGAATATTTTTCTTTAGTTTACTTTTTATGTAATGATCAATATTAAAATATGGCTTTTGAGATTTTTCTTTAATTAATTCAGATTCTCTTTTTATATTATCCATAACACTTTTTTTTATGAGTTCAGGTATCTGATTTATTGATGAAACAAAGGTGATGTCAATTGTCCCGTTTGGTTTTATACGCCTTTCAATATGACCAAAGAAAGAATAAACATCACCATCATCTAATGATTCTCTTACTTCATTTGTTACTTTAACTGTTAGAAATTGGTTTGTACTATCAGAAATCTTATCATAATAAAATCCATTATAATTCTTGCTACCTGTTTTATGATAAAAACCTTCTATATAGATTAACTTCTTTTCTTCCCGTACATTTATTGCGTTTCTGAAAATTGCTAATAATGATGATGGAGTATAAATTTCTTTTTGATTTTTCACATTTATTGATTCCTTTAAAAAAATTACTCTATTGATTTTAAAAGATACTTACAATATATCACCTTCTCATACTTCAAATTGATATAGATTTCCTGTGTTTTTCAGTAATAGATTTTTCTTATTACCCATTCGTGTAGTTCATCTAATAATGCAATTATCTCTTCAAAATCGATTGATTCATCGACCTCTTCGAAATAATCATAACGAAATACAACTGCAAAAGGTGTAAGAAAGCGCAGATCTTCAAATGAACCCGGAAATGAAATTTGATTGTCTTTAAGTAAATCTAATAAATCAGTTAATCTGTGCGTAAACGGAAATTCAATTCCTTCAAAAGCTAAAACTGCTTTTAACATCTTTTCAGCAGATTGTTGAGCGTGAAAACCTTTAATTTCATCAGTGACTTCCGAATCCGAATACAATTTCTTCAGAACAACCAAATCGTGCTGAGATTTGTATAACAACTTCTCAGCATATTTAGGGTTTTTCATAACACAATTTTCCTTCGGTTATTGCTCGATTAATTACTGTTCCGGGAATTTCAGACCATTCATTGAAATGAGATTCACCCGTAACTAAAATATCGACAGGAAGCCGCATCGACCTGATTGCATCGTGCAGTCGAACCATCTCTTTTCTTTGACTTTTTAATTTGCGTTCAACCACTAAAAAGTCTAAATCAGATTTTTCCCTTGCATCTCCTCTGGCATAAGAACCGAAAAGATAAATCTTTTGCGGTTTTGCAGTTTCAATCAACTTTTCAATGATCTGTTTTATTTTTTTTTCGGAAATCACAAAAACTCCTTTTTTTATTTTATCATTGAATGTTTTGAAGATAACATTTTTTTGTCAATTTTAAAACTTTTTATCCCACAAAGAAATCAGGTCCTGCAATGGCTTCATTATCTCTTCCAACATCTTAAAATTTATAGTTTGCTCGCTATCGCAAATTGTTGTATCAGGTGCAAAATGAGTCTCGATCATCAGACCGTCCGTACCTGCTGCAATTGCTGCCCAGCTTAAAGATTTTATCATTTCTCGTTTACCGGAACTATGGGAAGGATCCACAATTATCGGCAGGTTGGAAAGACTTCTTACTGCTGGAATTGCAGAGATATCCAGAGTATTTCTTGTGAAATTCTCGAATGTTCTGATTCCTCTTTCACATAAAATAACTTTAGGATTTCCAGATTCGATTATACGTTCTGCTGCAAGCAGCCACTCTTTGATCGTACTACTCATTCCTCGTTTTAAAATTATTGGATTGGATATCTTTCCTAATTTTGAAAGTAAAGGATAATTATGCATATTACGAGTTCCAACCTGCAGAATATCTATAAATTCAGACATAATTTTTACATCTTCAGGGGAACTAATTTCGGAAACAGAAATCATTCCGGTTTCATCACTAACCTTTTTAATATATTCTAAACCCTCTTCTCCTAAGCCCTGAAAGCTGTATGGAGAAGTTCGCATTTTATAAGCACCGCCACGAAAGAACTTTATTCCCATCTGCTTCAACTTCATTACAATAGAAAGTAAATCTTCATAATTTTCAATTGTGCAGGGACCGGCAATTAAGGTGAATGTATCCCTGCTAACCAACTGCCCTTTTATTCTGATTTCACACTTTCCTGCAGATTGATGTTTCAATTTTATTTGTTCACACATTTTATTTTTCCTTTCATAGATTAAAACTGATTTTTCAGCTCACGGTTTTTCACGGATAAACACGGATTTATACTATTTTCTTAATGAAAATGCTCTGTTTTCTATGAAGACCAACTTGCGAAGTAAGCTTTCGACTTTGAGAACTTTCCTCTTCTCCGTAACAAATCAAAGCATTCTCTGAATTTCTTCCTTATTCTGCATTAACACACCAAATTGGAAACCTCTATCGCTCACATAAAATTCTTTGACTTCAAAAAAGTCAATTATCTCTTTCACGATCATAGTCCCAGTCGCAAGAATATCGGAACGAAGCGGATCAAAAGGAATTAAACTTGCAATATCAAGGATTGAACTTTTCTTAAGTTTTTCGAGTAAAATATATAGTCCTTTTTTTGTGATTTTACTTTTATGAACAATCTCGGGATTATACTTTTTCAGATTTTTCTGAATAGAAACCAAACTAGTAACAGTTCCACCAATCCCAATAATGACGGGATTTTCCAAAACCGGAATTTGTAATTCTTCCAAAATATCTTTTGTTTTCTGGATTTTGCTCTCATAATTTGAATTAAAACGATTTTGCAACCTGCGAATTCCCAGTTGCAGAGTTTGATTTGAAATTATTTCCCTATTTTTGATAAAAGTGAATTCTGTGCTTCCACCACCAACATCGAATAAAATCATTTCATTATGCTGGCTAAATTCCCGGATATTAGCCAACCCATTAAAATAGGCCTCTTGTTCACCTGAAATAATTCTGTAATTTATTTCATACTTAGTTTTTAACCATTTTGATAAGATATCGATATTTCTTGCTTCTCTCGAGCAGCTTGTTCCAATAATAATAATATTTTCCGTATATTTCTTTGAAGTCCTGATAAATTCTTTTAAGATGGTTTTCGTTCTTGTAATTGCTGCTTTTGTAAGAATATTATCTTTGATATTTTTACCAAGTGCAGAAATGGAAGAACTTCGATGTAATACTTTTATATTGTTATTTTCTCTTGTTGCTATTAACATTAGCACATTGTTTGTGCCAATATCGATTATCGAATAGGTATCCATCTTAAAATATTTTTAATAATGATAAATCGTTTTTATATTTTCTGCCTGCCAACCTTTGTCTTTAACTTCTTTCAATTCGAACTCAAAAATTTGTTCTCTATTGGGTAATGTGGTCAGATCGATGTTTTCAGGAAATTGCGAACTATGTGCAAAAGCCGTGCCATAAGGAGATTCGATTTTACGAGAATCAGTTATCCACAATCCACCTCTCAGGTCTTTCATAAAACGCATAAAACCGTATCCTTTCTCCGGAAAAAAAGAATAACAAACCCCTCGAACAACTTTCTTTTTCGTATCATTTTCAGGATGATACTCGCTCAGAACTAAATCCGGAACCAGGTATCCGGAAGTGAAAACATCTGCCTCATTCTTCAAAAGATAAGAAACATTCTTAAATGCTAGAACTTCGACTCTACATCCTTTATTTTGCAGAGCTCTAACTACCTGAACAAAATCACCATCTCCGGAAACCAGAAGCACATAATCCAGACGTTCCGACTGCATTAATGCATCAACAGCCATATCCAGATCTGCATTGGATTTCCCGTATTTATTTCCCTGTTCATCTGTAAACCAGCGAACTATCTTAACAATCACTTTAAAACCAAAATCCCGCAGGATAGAATGAAAATTCTCTGACTTGTTTTTATATTCAGGATGCCTTTTTGCCATTTCCTCATCATAAGCAACATAAGCATTTAAGCGAATTGCAACTCCATTATTCCGGCAGGCAAATTCCCGCAGAACATCATATTGCATACCAAATCCACCATTTTGAGCGATGTTGGAAACATCTACATAAACTCCCACTTTTAAGGGTCCATTTTTTTCCATTGTTTTCTCCTCGTTTCACATTCACTCTTGAATGTGCCATTATTATTTTCTCAGACAAAAGTGTCTAAGCTACATATATCACAATCAATTATTATTGTAGAGCAACTTGCCAGCTTACTATACTTATCGTCCTATCATTCTGTCATTCCCGTGAAAACGGGAATCTGCTGATTTCTCAAAGCCGAGCTTTGAGTTACTTTTCCTCAAACAAGATTGTTTGAGTTACAGTTTGGATTCAATTCCAAAATGGATTATTCCGTCAACAGGATTTCTCAGTTTTCCATTACTATATCCAAATCCATAATCAATGCCAAGCATTCCCAATCTTGTTTCTATACGCAATCCAAAACCGAATCCAAATAATTTTCCAAATCGATATTCTTTATTTTCTGCGTATCCGTAATCTGTAAACACAAAAGCTCTGGACTTCCGAGAAAGGATATAACGAATTTCCAGGTTTGTCCAACCTATTCTGTAACCATAAAACTGGTTTTCATTGAATCCACGCAGGTTTTTGCTGCCACCAAGATTAAAGAAATCAAAATCCGTAAGCTTCTTATTTTCAATAACTTTTGCATTCAGGCTGAAAGCCAGCACAAATTTTGACATTATTTTTTGATAATCTTGCCAGCTTATTTCTATTGCATTTTTACTTTGATTTTCACCTTCTAATTTGTTTAAAATATTGTAATATTTCAGATAATAACTTTTTCCTTTTTGGGGATTATAAAAATTATCAAGATTATTATATTCCCAGAAAACACCAATTTTTTTATATGAATTTTTCTGGATTATTTTGGGTCTTCTGCTTCCGGGAAAAATATCATCTACACCAAGATAAATTCCGTATTTATTGATGAGATCATAATAATAGATTTCCGTTTCAAAAACTGTTTTAACGTATGTGGAATCAACTTCTTCGCGAGAAATTAAGAAGTCTCCATTAATCGGGTAAGATTTGAAACCTGTTTCATGATATTGCAATTCAATTAAACTTCTCTCAGCAGATAATCGCTGCCAGAATAAAGACAAAGCTCTTCCGGTCCCAAACAGATTTAGAAAATCCAGGTTGATAAAGCCGGTTAATTTATTTTCATTTATCTGTGAATTATCAAAACCTAAAATCGCTGAAAAAAGTGTCATCCTGTCTTCTTCAATCTGAAAAACAAGCTGTCTATCGTTAATCGGAATAATATTGCAATTCAAGATATAATCCTGTTTCCGGATGTTCTCTTCTGCTAAATTCAGCAATTCCGGTGTAACGTTTTTCACATTCTCGATTTGAGAAAGTTTTAATAAAGTTTCATCTTTTGTGGTTTTATTTCCCTCAAAAAAATACTCTTCAAAATGACAGGATTTTCCTTCATCGATTGAGATAAAAGCATTTAAATCCGAATCGCTTATTTTCAGACTATCCAGTTTTACATCTGCAAACAGGAATCCATTTAAAAGATAAATCTCTAAAATATTTTGAAGAAAAGATGATATATCAATTAAAGAAAGATTTTTCGTAGAAAGATTTTCAAATAGCTTTCGTTTGGAAAAATACCTGTTACCAGTTAAAAATATACTATCAATTTTCAGTTTCTCATTTTCTTCAATTTTAAAAATTATATCCACTTGTTTTGAGCTTTGTGGATACACTTCCGGTCTATGGATTTTAACATTGTAAAAACCTTTTTGAGAATAAAGTTCGGAAATATTTTTTGCATCCTGGTTTAATGTTTTCTGATTGAATACTTCTCCTGTATTTGATGAAATTAAATTGCTCAGTTCTTTATCTGTGATGAAATGGTTACCTTCAAAATTCACCTTTCGGATTATTAAATCTGCTCTGCAAAAAAAAGGAACTATAAGCATTAAAACAAGGAAATAGAATTTGTAATTTCTTTGAAAAAAATTATAAAACATTTTCCTGGATTACTGATACAAGTATATCGACTAATTGCTTTTCCGGAACTTTTTTTAGGATTTCTCCCTTCTTAAAAATCAGACCTTCTTTTTTCCCACCTGCAATGCCAAAATCTGCTTCTCTCGCTTCCCCGGGACCATTTACCACACAGCCCATAATTGCAACTGTCAAATCATAATCTGCAAATATTCGCAGCTTTTTCTCCACTTCTTTGGCAATAGATATCAAATCGATTTCTGTTCTTCCACAGGTTGGACAGGAAATTATTTTTAATCCTTTTCGCAGATTTAAAGATTTCAAGATTTCTTTGGCAACTTTCACTTCTTCGATAGGATTGGCAGTTAAAGAAACTCTGATCGTATCTCCGATTCCTTCTGCTAAAAGTGCTCCAATTCCTATTGATGATCTTATTGTTCCTACAAATTCCGTTCCAGCTTCTGTGATACCCAAATGCAGCGGATAATCAACTTTCTCACTCAATAAACGATAAGATTCTAAAGTTAGCGGAACTGAAGCAGCTTTTACGGAAATCTTCATTTCATGATAATTTGCTTTTTCCAGAATTGCTACATGTTCCAGAGCACTCTCAACAATTGACTTTGCATTAACTCCATATTTTGCTATTTTCTCTTTTGAGAGCGAACCGCTGTTTACTCCGATTCTGATGGGAATCTTTCTTACTTTAGCAGCTTCGAGAACCTTTAATACATTTTGATAACCTCCAATATTTCCGGGATTTAAGCGAAGTCCATCAACTCCTGAATTGATCGATGCAAGAGCAAGTTTATAATCAAAATGAATATCTGCAATTAATGGAATGGAGATTGATCTTTTGATTTGCTTTATCGCGGCAGCAGCTTCAAAACTGGGTACTGCTATCCGGATAATTTCACATCCTGCAATCATAAGCTCTCGAATTTGTTCCACAGTTCTATTTACATCACAAGTATCTGTGTTTGTCATAGATTGAATTACAATCGGATTTTCTCCACCGATAGGAACATTTCCAACCTTGATTACACGTGTCTTTTTTCTCTCATACATAATTTCCTCTATAGTTTTTCTTTAGAAATTGTGATATTATTGGTCAAGAATTAATTTGAAAAAATTAAACATCAAACCCGAGTCGGGTTAAACATAACTCGACTCGGATTTGAATACACAAGCCTGCTTTTTCAGATATGTTCCTTCTTATGGCAATGGAACATTTTGCGGAACAATTGATGTAATAAAATGAAATTTCGAATCTTTCACTTCAACGATTGTTACACCTTTATCAGGAATTCGACTGTCATTTTCATAAGATATTTTTCCGGTAACACCCTGAAAATCTTTAGTTGAAAGCAGAGCAGATCTAATCGCTTCAGAATTTATCGAATCCGCATTTTTAATTGCATTTGCCAGCAACATAACTGAATCATATCCAAGAGCGGCAAAACCGCCGGGTACAGTTCCGTATTCTGTTTTGTATGATTTAATAAAATTCTTAATCAAATCAGATTCAGCTTTATCTTCTTCAGCAAAATAATGAGTTGCAAAAAAAACATTCTCTGCCAGATTTCCAGCAGTAGCTGTTAGAAGTGGTGTATCAAAACCATCAGCACCAATTATCGGAGTTTCAATTCCAGCTTCACGAAATTGTTTGATAATAAATCCGATATCATCCGGACCGGAAGAAATATAAAGCATATCCGGTATTACATCTAAAGATTTGAGCTTTTCAATTTGCTCTGAGAAATCTCGCGAACCGCCTTTATAAGTATCTTCCAATATGATTTCTCCACCCATGTCCAGATAACATTCCTTAAAATATTTTGCCAGCAGAAGAGTGAATTCCATTTCCGTATCAATCAGCAAATAAGATGTTTTTAAATTTAGAGTATTAAAAGCATAATCAGCACCTGCAGCAGCTTGCACATTATCACCAAAACAAGCGAGGAAGAGATAATCTTGAACCTGTTGCGGTAACCTGGGAGAGGTAGCTCCGGAGGTGATGAAAACCACCTTAGCTTCTGCGGCAATCGGAGCTGCCGCCAAAACCATATCAGTATCACTGAAACCGATTATTGCAGAAACTTTATCTTCTTGAACCAATTGATTTGCTGCTGCTTTTATGGTTGGAATATCTGTTTTTCCATCCAAAAGAATAAGTTCCAGTTTCTTACCCAGAATTCCGCCAGATTTATTAAGCTCATTAATTGCCAGTTTTGCTCCTTCGGAAGATGGGAAATCAAGAAACATCTGCGAACCTTCTAAATTGTAAATCGCTCCAATTTTGATCGAATCTGATTTTTTTTCACACCCGATTATGAAAAGGAGTGCAGCTAATCCCAAAAGAAATAGCTTTCTCATTATTTCCTCCGTTCGTAATTATTATTCTGGTTATTAAGCCTTAGCTTAGTAACTCATTATTTCATTTTTTCTACATTTCCATCTGGCAGTTGCCGGCGGAAACAAGAATGTGCCAGGTGGAAACAAGAATTAAAAAATCCTATCTTTTATTTTAATTCAGGAATGGTTCCACCTGGAATCCATTTTTCATAGATTTTTTCAAAAGTTCCATCCTCGTACATCGCTCGAAAAGTATGTTTCCACAACTCTACAAAACTCTGAGGAGTAGTTTTGGAAATTGCAACATAAAAATAACCTGTGCTGACAGTGAAAACCGGTTCCAAATCATCAATAGAATATCCCGCCTGAATTGCAATTTCCGGGATTGTGATATCAGTAAAAATCGAAAGGTCAACTTCTCCTTCTACCAATTGACGAACATTTTCTATTGGAACTGGTGAACTGACAAGATTAGTAAAACCAGCATCTTTAAGGTCCTGCTCGGAAAACCAGGCAGAACAGGTTGCGATTTTTGATACTTTTTTTGCATCTTCCATATTATCTATTTGTATCCCAGAACCTTTCTTCGCATAAAATATTGTGTTGTTCCCTCCGATAGGACCAATCCAATGAAAAAGATTCTCTCGCAATTCAGTACGTTTCATTGTGAAAAGAACCACGTTAGGATTTTTCAAACAGAGATTATATCCGTCTTCCCAAGGTAAAATGCGAATATTATCCGGAATATTCAACCGATTAAGAATTTCACGCACAACTTCCGTACCGAATCCGGTTACTTCTCCATCTTTCTCAAATGTTAAAGGTGGATAATCTTCCGTTAATAACTGCAATTCGTTCTCTTTCTGTGAACCGCTCGATTTGTGAATTGTACTGCAACTGCATAAGACCATAAAAGATAATAGGATAGGTAAGGCAATTTTAATTGATATCATCTTTTCTCCTTCTATATTTTTTTAGAAAATTTAATCTCATATTTATCATTATTTATTCTCAAGATAAAAATAAATATTAGAACTCCCACACAATTTACAAACACCATTGGGAAAACAATTTCTTGAACAACGCGCCAAGCGGTTTCAAATGGTTTTGCTAAAAGCAAAATTAATATCATATGAAAAAGTTCAAGTGTAAATGGAACTAATAATGCCAGATAATAATTTAATGTTTGTTTGATTTTTTTGGCTAATAATCCTGCAAAAATCCCTGCTAAAATTGTGGCAAGGGAACATGGTATCTTGGTGAAACCTCCAATAGAAAACCTGTGTATCGCTGCCATAAGACCGGTTAGAAATCCAACAATCGGACCACCGACAAATCCTGCCATGATTGGTCCTAAATCTCTGAAATTTGCGATTGCTCCATATTCCTTTTTCCCAACAATAGTAGCATAAATCCCGATTAATGAAAAGAAAATTACGAACCATAAAAAGTTGAGAAAAACTGCCTTTGAATTCAATACTTTTATAAAAGATTTACTCTTTGTAAAAAGGTAAACTGCAAACATAACTATCAGCATTTTACCCATTAAGATGAAAATACTCGTACTTACTTCTTCGAATCTCGATTGAACTGCAAAAAGATCTACTGAACAAAATATTAATAAAAGATAAGGAGCTTTCGTTGATATGTTTTTCATGTTTTCTTTCTCTATTTCATAATTTCCAGAGCTTCATCAACATCAGATAAAATCTGGAAATCCGAAGCAAAATCTACGATATCAAACACTCTTTTAATGTTCGGATTTGTTGAACAAAATACAATTTCCCCATTTGTGTTTTCCATTTTTTTTGCAGCAAAATAGAAAACGCGTAATCCCGCACTGCTAATGTAAGTCAGTTGTGAACAATCGATGATGAATTTGGTTTCATTATTTTCTATTAATTTTGTAAAATCCTCCTGGAATTGTTTGGATGTCGTTGCATCTAATTTACCTTTCAATTCCAAAATAGCAATATCATTTTCTCGCACGAGTGATAATCTCATTTCTTTCCTCCAGGTATTTTCTATGTCTATTTGAGATGCTTCTTTATTGTTAAAACATTCCTGTTTTCGATTCTTTGATATTTCAGTTCATCAACAAGTTTTTTCACGAGTTTCAGACCTTTCCCACCAATTTTTTTTGGTTCATCAAAAGCTTCTTTTGTTCCAGCAATTGGATTAAAAGGTTTACCATCATCTTTTACTTCAATCTTTATCATTTCTCCTAAATTAATAACTACTTCTATATCATGTTTGGAATTATCCTCAAAAGCGTAGGAAACAATGTTTATAAAAATTTCTTCTAAAGCAAGTGTCAAGTCAAATTGAATGTTGTCATTAATTTTGTGTTTCCGAAAAAATTTTTCAGCTCTTTCTTTCAATTTTTCAACTTCATCAATCTGATTCTTTAGAACTATTGAAATTGAATCTTTTTCAATTTTTGCTTCATTTCCGAAATACTTTATTGCAAGAGCAGATATATCATCGGATTGCGGAATATTTGCTGAAAATTCTTTAACTTCTTTCACAATCTTTGTAATGATCTGTTTTGGTGATTCTGTTTGAATTTGATTTAAGTTTTCTTCAAGACGCTTTTCAGAGAATTCATTATCATTTTTATCCATCGCTTCCGTGATTCCGTCAGTATAAAGAAACAAACAATCATAATATTCTAAAATGAAAGAATAGGATTTGTAATTTGTTCTTTTTTTAATTCCCAACGGGCAACCACAAATTTTATCCAATTGAATGATTTTGTTATTTTTAAGAAGATATGGCGGATTATGACCGGCATTAGAATAATCAATCTTACCGGTGCGAGTATTTAATATTCCCATAAACAAAGTAACAAACATACACATTTCATTATCACGATAAAGTTCCTTGTTCACTTCATCCAAAATTGTACCGGGTAAAATTTCAATGCGGGAATTCTTCTTCATTAAAGTGGTAGTAGCTCGAATCAAGCTTATACTTCTTGCCATAAACAACGCTGCCGGAACACCTTTATCTGAAACGTCTCCAATAAGGAAACAAAGATTTTCTTCATCAATAAAGAAATAATCATACAAATCCCCGCCAACATCTTTTGCCGGTTCAATAAATGCAAAAATATCAATTTCAGTTCTCGCGGGAAAAGCTGGAAAATCTTTAGGAACCATTTCCATTTGAATATTTCTAGCGATTTGCAATTCGCTTTTTATCTTTTCATTCGCTGCTGTAGTAATTTTCAGATTTTGTATATAATCCTGAAGTGTATTTTGCATATAAATAAAGGCATCCGCCAGTTTCCCCATTTCATCTTTAGAGTGTTTGGAAATCTGTTTCAAACCCTCTTTTGAGGTTGGAGAGAAATCGCTGGAAGCCAGATTTTTTGCGTGAACTGTAAGAGTTTTTAAAGGTTTTGTAAACCTTTTTACCAAAATCATAATAACAAAAACACTGATAAATAAAATGAGCAAAGAAATCGCGATTTGCCTTTTGATAATTACTTTTGCCGGCAACCTCATCTCATCTTCATAAACTGATGATGCAATATACCAATCCAAATGTTTAAAATGCTCAATAAAAGACTCCTTTTTAAACCTGAATTCATTTTCAAAAAGAGGAGGTTTATCCCAGATATAAGAAAAAGGTTCTTCAGGATTATTAGAAGCAATAATAAGATCATCAATATGGTCTGAACCAGTAACCGGATCCTTCAAACCTGTTACATCTTGATCCGCTAAAGAAGGATGAATCAACATAAATTTCTCACCATTAAAAATGTAGAAATATCCTGTTTCACCGATTTTTATTTTAGAGAATGTTTGTTTTAAATCGGAAATTATTTTAGAAAGTTTTGCTCTTTCATCAGCTTCGATATCATCGATGTAAACTCCGGAACCAATTATCCAATTCCATTTTTTGTAAAGAACATTGAAGGAAAGTTTTTCAACAGGTTTTTTCTCTCCCAGTCGAATATGCCAGAAAGAATCAAATCCCTTCTCATCTTGGAGCAGCGTTTTTTTGATATTTTGCAGAATGAGCTGTCCATTAACATCTAAATAATTAGACATATCTTTGCCGCGAATATTTAGGTCAGGATGTGAAATTGCATGAAGTTCTAAATCATAAATGTAAAAATAATCATTTTTCCCAAAACGAAATTTTTCTACACTTTTCAAAGCTAATTGTTGTGCTTCTGCTTCGTTTATAATCCCTTTTTCAAACATCTCATAATAAGAATCAAGATGAGATTCCACAATTCCCACAACATTCTGCAACTGCTCTTTGTAGCGAACCAAAGCATATTCTTTGTGATAGAGTAAACTCTGATATTCATTTTCAACATTTAGTTTAACAAGATGCAGCATATTTCTGGCTGCGTCCCGGGCAGCATTTAGCATTGCTCGTTCTACTTCTTTTTGAGTAAAAATAAGAAAGATAAAAGTTGTAATGATCAATATACCCAGAATCAGGAAAAGCATTTTAGATTTGAAAGAATGCATTATTATTGGCTCATTATATTTATTAAGTTATCGATTTCTAATGTTCAAAATGCAGGTGGATTTTAGAAAATCCATCAGTAAATTCAGTTTTGAAAGAATCCACATATTGCCGTATCATAAATCCGGAAAGTTTAACGGTTGCTCTTTCGTCAGATTTCAGTTCTTCTTTAGATGGTCGTGTTTCCGGAAATTCAAATTTCTCACCTTTATAACTTATATCAATATCGAGATTAAGCTCATCGAAATTAACATCCATTTTTATTTTGTTATTTGTCAATTTAAGAGCAGAAACCGATTCATAAAATTCATTCATAGCTGAGATTGCATTATAAATAATCTCTTTTCTAGCACCCCATAAACCTCCGACTTTTTCCATAAAATCAAAGATTTTTTCAGTAGAATCTTCGTTGGCAACCAGTTCCAGAGTATTTCGTTTTTTAATTCCAATTCTGAAAATAAAATTAAGGATTACAGCCACTATTGCGGCAAAAGATAATGATGAACTGAAAATTGATTTCATCCAGGGATGTACATTTGCATAAGCACCGGGTATCATATCAACGCTAAGTCCCATAATTATTGAAATTCCAACAACGAGAATTTTTCTTGAATCCATCATTCGAGATATTATGATTTGAAAACCTGCAATGATCATAAAACTAACAGCAAAAATGAGAGTGGCACCCATTACAGGTTTGGGCATAATGATAAAAATGTTTGCGAGCTTAGGTAAGAATCCGAGTGCAATCAGCATGATTCCCATAGAAAATGCTATCTTGCGGCTGGTTGCACCTGTTGCCACAGAGAGACCGACATGAGTGGAAGAAGTTGATTGACCGAATCCGCCGATAATTCCCGGAATTATTCCTCCAATCCCATCAGCTAATATTCCACCAGAAATGGATTTCATCTCCGGTCTTTTCCAATCTGCATCATTTATTTTCTGGCAGGTAGTAAGGTCTCCCACTGTCTTTAATGCAGAACATAAAGTGGCGATAACAAATGGAATTACAAGATGTATATCAAAAGCCCAACTCATATTTTTTATATGAGGGATTGCAAATATGTGAGCTTCTGTAATTTTTCGAAAAGAAGATAGAGGTATAATTCCGAGAGAAAATGATAAAATGTAGCCGAAAATCATTCCAATCAAAGCACTATACAAACGGGGCTTCCCTTTGGAAAAAACATTCATTAAAGCCATCATGCAAAGCGTTCCTACTCCGACGATGACTTCCGGTGCAGTGGATACAACATCAATTGCACTTAACCCTAAAAAATTTTTAACTGCAACGGGAATTATTGTGATTCCCACCATCGCTACTATTGTTCCGGTTACTTCTGCAGGAAAAAGGAAACGCAGTTTGTGCATTATCCTGGAAAACAAACTTTCCACAACTCCCACAAATCCTGTCATACCAAATAATAGAGGAAGTCCTCCACTCTGAATAGCAATGAACGAAGCTGATAAATAGGAAGGACCACAAACAGATGGACAAAGATAACCTGAGCCGATGGGAGTCTTTTTTAATGCTTGTAATATCGTAACTATTCCTCCGGAAATCATGGAAAAGCTGATAAATCCGCTGGCAGTTCTCAGATCAATATTTACTCCCAATTCTCTTATAATAAGAACCGGAAAAATTATCGCAATAAAAAAAACGGAAACATGCTCTAAACCTAATAGAATTGTTGTTAATAATGGTGGTTTGTCATCAAGCCCATAAATCAAATTTGATGGTTTTCGTGCCATGATTACTCTCCAAATATTGTTCTGAATTTATTCAGAATCATCATTAAGATATATGCCGGCACCGATCCAATAATCTGTACCTGGAATCGGTTCAATATAACTTATCTTTTTTTGTTCTTTTTCAGTTCCGGGAAAAATCCAGTAGTATTCAAGAAATCCTCCACCTTTTCTGGCAATTGCAGCTCCTTCCCTGAAAGTGTATTTTCCCTTAATATCCTGATGATCATACAAGTTTTTTCCTTGCAGATTGCTGTCTAAAGGATAAGCGATATTCACACAGTTATAACCATTAACAAATAAATAACCGGAATTATCAGAATAAAAACGGATTTTACCGACAAAAGTTTGGATCAATTTTATCCTTTCCTGTTCTCCAGAAACATCTTTCAATAATTCGCTCAAACCTGTTGCTGTACTATGAACAAGAGTAGCAGCCATCTGTTTTCTGCATCGTAAGCTATAATTTTCCGTAGGAAGCTTAGTTTCTGAAGAGAGAGATAAACTGAACACTATAAATAAAACAAGGATAACAATTACTTTAAAATTACCATTTTTTTTCATGATATTCCCTCACTTATTTTACTCTAAAATGATATAATAAATCATCCCAAAATACTGTTCATTATAATGCAAAGGAAAAAGCTTGAAATGACCTCTTTTCCCTTCAAATAAATCGTCTTTAAAAGATGTTGCTAAACGGGCATTTATCGCATCAATATAAATCCGTTCAGCTTCTTTTTGTTCAGAGAAATGATAATTATCCAGACTGTGTTCAGGAGGAAATCCGAAGCGGTTTGTATAATTCTGATCTAACCATTGAACGCTGTAAATACCTTTATTAGCATCATAAAATTCCTTGAATTTTTCTATGATCTTGTCTTTATCATTCTCAGATATCAATTTAAGTAAATCAGCATCCTCGCTAATAGTTTTCAAGTTTTCTTTATAGGATTTTATGCCTAATCCGGAAAGAGTTTTTTTGGAAGATTCATCTGGGTTTTCTACTTGAGTCATCACAATTTTCCATTGTGTTCCATAAAATTCTAAAGTAGTCCAATGAGTTTTCTTAACGACCTTTTTGGTGAATCCTTCATTAAAGAAAGAATATTGTCCTGAACCTTTTTCTTCTTTGGAAATCTTTTTCCCTATTTCAAGTAGCTCTGTAAATGGCTTGTAAAGTTCATCCTCAAACAGATTTCTACCAATTTCTTCCACATCGAGATCATACAAAATATAGCCGTCAGGTTGCATTATCCACACGTCAATTGGAATCCCTTTTATCTCAGGAAGAATGATTTCTCTAAGAAAAAATTCAGGACGAATCAACATATTAACAGAACCCAATAATTCCTTTTTTTGAGAAAAAACAGGATATTCGAAAACTACAGCAGTATAACCTTCCACAGCCCGGAACGCCTTGCTGAGCACAGGATTTTTCTCTTTACGAAGCTGGATGATATGTTCCTGGTCGCTGATATCCGCACCTTCAAACTTATTATAAGGGTCTGGTTCCATTATTGTTATAATCCCATCCAGATCGACCAGGCAGCAATCTACTGCATAAGGATGCCTGGCACATAAATCTCGTAAAGTGTTTCTTGTACCTTCACCTTCGATTCCAATCAAAGAAAGTTTTTGAGTTGTTTCAGCCAGATCTTTATCCATCTCAACAAGAACACTTTCTACTCTATTCTTGATTTTCAAAAGACTGGAAGGAGTTTCATCTTGCACCTTCTTGAAAGGTATAAACAAAAGTATGACAGCTATAAATCCAATTGCCATAAGAATCTTTTTAAACATAATTCCTCCTGATATTTTTTTTAAGAGTTTTACAAAATATAATATCTAACTCCTCTAACCCCCTCTTTGCAAAAGCGGGGAAATATAAGTAAACTAATAAGATACGAGTTCTCATTCTCTCCTCTCCAATGATCTCAAAAAGTTCTTTTATCTCCCTTTGCTAAAGGGAGAATCAAAGAGGGTTTAAGACTGAAATACTTTCCGAGCTTCCCCAAAAGGAATTCTCTCATTTAAGATTCGGAAAGCTAAATCGAGTCCATCCGTAAACACGATTTTTTCGACTCGTAAGAAACGACGAGTCGAGACAAAGTGCGTATTCAAGCTACCTCGAGTCGTCGTCGCAAGCTCC
>JABMPU010000071.1 GCA_013203665.1 Armatimonadota bacterium | reverse complement strand
GATTGTACCCTGTTATAGTCTGGTTCTATAGTGTTCATTCCAGACGAAGAGGTAAGCCAAACTATAGGGTGTAACCAGCAACGGATTAGAAGTCCTGCGAGGTGGTAGCGTAACTGCAAATATAGTTCAACTTACAAGATTACGAAAAATCGGTATGCCACCAGTAAGCAGTAAATCTATTTTAATAAGACCATTTTTTTCGTTTGTACATACTCTCCAGCCTGGATAACATAGAGATACATACCGGCACTGACTTCCCTACCATTTGAGTCAGTTGCATTCCAATTTACTGAACGGTAACCAGGTTCTTCAACCTTGTTAACCAGTGTAACAACCAGGTGACCAAGGAGGTCATAGACTGTTACGTTTACGAATTCCCGCTCCGGTAGCTTATAACGTATTTGAGTAGTCGGATTGAACGGATTCGGGTAGTTTTGAAATACTTTATAGGTGGATGGTGAAGCTTGATGATAATTTGCATCTATTGCCACGTGTGGCCATTCGCCAAGTGTAAATAAAGAGTCTATTTCACTGTCACTAAGAGCTCGGTTATATAATCGAATATCATCTATAACACCATCAAAATTATATCTAAGATCCTGTTCATGTTGACCAATCCAGATATCTGTCGTGGTAAGGGGAATATTATCTGAAACTGTTACTGAATCTTTAAGAACTCCATCTTCATACCATTTTGCAACCGAACCATTATAAGTCAATGCCAATTGATAGAATGTTTCAGCACTGAAGCCTGTGTGCCATACGGTGTAAATATTGGCGGAGGTTACTCCATTTAATCCAAAATGGATGTCAAAACCAGAGGAATTACCTTGACCCCCACCCCACGATCCACTTTTTTGAATAATATGGTAAGGGAAATAATATGGAGCCGCAGTTTCAAGCTTTACCCAAAAAGAAATCGAAATCTCATATTGAATATTAAATGCATCATCATGAGGAATTCGAATATTATCATCCACTCCATCAAAACTATATGCACTATTTTCATTACCAAATCTGTCAGCAGTTAATGCCGCACCATATATTACGCCATCATTCCCATTCCCACTTTCATCATTAGCATTACCATTGAAAGGGTAATAGGCGATCAATCCACCAGCACCAGCTGGTTCTTGATTATAGTAATAAGCACCGATATCTGAAATTGTACCATCTGGATCCAATGGTAATTCAGGATTACCCGCATCTATACATGGGCTGTCTTCTAATAGGGAGTAATCTTGGTTGTCATAATCTTGAAATAATGGGTTCAAATGGATTTCACCCGTACCGGGTGTGGGAGTAAAATTTGATCCTGTTAACTCATCCCTATAGTTATGGGTATTACCCCATGTATTATTGTAGAGTATTGATGGAGTTGAATTGTTTATGGAGATACCAACATTATTGTACACCAAAATGTTGTTGCTTATTAAAGGTGATGACAATTCACATGGTCTTATTGCATAAGAATTATCCACTATTGTATTATTGATAATATCTGGCGACGATTCGTTCCACGGGTAAACACCAAACGTAAAACCTGTAATGACATTTCGTTCAATTTTTGGAGATGCATAATTAAAACACAAAATACCAGACGTGTTGCTGCTGTTGTCACCAACAATTTTATTCCCAAGAATTCTGGCTGTACTGTACCTGCACTCAATTGCTCCGTTTGCGATGCCTTCCTTTATGATCGTAAAACCTATTAATCCACCAGTACTATCAACATTTACCATGTTAACAACCTCATTGTTGCTGATACCATCAATGATAGTAGTGGAGATATAAGCCGTATCTAGTGTTGTTAGGTATAATGATCCAATTAATACATCTTTGCCATGGTAATCCAGGTTCTCATTATAGGTCCCTGGATGAACTAGTATCATATCACCATCGGTTGCCGCATTAATTGCATTTTGAATCGATGCGTAATCATCGGGTACAATAATCACATTGTTACCTGCATCGATGCCAGTATAATTCTGGTTATTCTGATCGGTAGTAAGTGCTGGATAAGTTATACTTGGTGGTGTGAATGACCAGCCGTCTAAATCAGGTGTAGCAGTACCACTCCAGCCATAATCGACAGATTCACTATAATATCCATCTGAGTCAGTGTAGTCAGTTCCACCACTATTGTTAAAAGTTAATAAAACTCCTTGAATTCCATTATTGTTTCCGTCTCTTATATAACCATTGATTACAATGTTGATTTGGTCTCCTACATAATCCTGGTCAATCTGATCTCCCCATATATTTGTGTACTCGATTGATTCTGGGTCAAACTCCCAACCGGCCAAATATGGTGTAGCAGTACCACTCCAACCAATGCATACTTCATCATAATAATAATAACCGTTTATATCAGTGATTGTGATATCTGTGGAGAACCCATCATAAAAAGTTACTGTAACTCCTTCGATTCCATTATTTCCATCGGTTATGTGACCCGAAATTGGCATTGAATTCCAAATTCTGAAATTACCATAACTACCATCAGAACTGACAAAATTTGTTGGTGTAGAATACTGCTGAATTAATATTCTTCCATTCGAAGTATTCGCTTCATTGGGGATTGTCCAAAAATAGGATCCATCGTCACCTGTATTTACTATTCCAGACCAATTAATTCCTCCATCAGTCGAATAATATATATTTACATGATCCCCTGGATTTCCAAAATTGTCCCATTCTATTTCTATTGTATTACCAGCGCAAAATTCTCCTTCAATACCGCATTCACCAAATGATTGAAAACCATCAGGCGAAATAAGTTTTGCATCATAGTTAATTTGACCTCCAGGATGAGGTGCGGCTCCCCATGAAAAAAGGCCTCCATTATATGCTTCGCTATCAATTACATTTCCTCCTGTTGCCCAAGTATTATAAAATAGTACTTCCATATTTGTATCATCGTATCCTACTGCAGCAACCGTATGTGTACCTGTAGTGTACCATGTATTTGACCAAGTAAATGGATAGTTAGCGTTAATTTCACTTACAATATCAGCCCAATGATAGTCATTTATAAATGACCCAGTCCAATTAGGTCCATCACTGAAGCTGTACCCAGCAGCATTTGCATATGTCTGCATCCCCGGATAGATATCGTAAACATATGTGTCACCATCGGTATCAGTGTCCATAGTGTTATTTAACGATAATTGTAATGAAGCGACATGGCAATCCCAGTCATTCTCGATCAAATCAAGTTCAGCATAAAATTTATAGTTAAGCTTCCCAAACCAACTTCGGTTTTCCCAATAGTTTAATACCATCGCACCCGCAGTTGGAGCACACCCAAAATGCCATTCTAATGGTTCAAACCAGGAATTGTAACCTGATATATATTGGATAGTTCTATTTGTTCTATCATTTGTCAGTAAATCGAACATTCGATTCTGATTGTGATTACGTTCATTATATTGCTCATTTTCATGATTTGGTATATTGTCTTCCAAATAGTTCCTATGTTCTTTTTTTGCTTGTTCAATTTGTGTCCTTTTAAATTTTAAATATGATTCTGCCTCAAAGCACTCCCAAGGTTCTTGTCCAAGTACGATAACAGAGTCTGTAGCATCTTTAAATAAATATGCTCTTGCCCAAGACCCAATTACATACACTTTATCAACTATTATTGAACCATCCTTTAATACACGAGAGGCAATTTCATTTGCCATCCACCCGGAAGCAAAATAATTTGATACTCCTGAATGAGTAGCTCGAACAGGGGAGTAATCAAATGACGAAGAGATGAAAAATGATTTGTATGTGTCTGATTCGGTAATTCTTTGGCCAATTGTGGGATCATCTTTACTATATTGTTTTCTTTGTTGATTTTGTTTTTGCTGGTTACAATAAGATCGCCATTCTTCTGCAACAGTCATAAAATTTGGAAATTCTCTTCCGTCCAATATTACATCAACATCATAACCTATGAGATTGTCTTCGAAATCAAACAAAGGAAAAATAGTGTAATTTTTTCTTTCTTCAACATTTTTACCGGATCGTTTTAATGCAATTTTAATTGCTGTTTCTTCAGATATATCAATTTTCGTGTCATAAATTATCTTATTCAGTCTTTGAGGGATATTATGTGTAATTGGCGTATTCAATAATTCATTTGTACTAAAACTCGCAATTGGGATCGGTTTAATATTGTTTATTTCTTTTCCAGATAGATCATGTTCAAAAGATTTGCCCTCAACCACTTTTACTGGAATTTCCTGGCCTGTAAGTAAAGTGATTATCATAAGTATGAGTATGAATGCTTTTGTTAACACCATACCTAAATATGCTGATGCTGTTTGATCACCTTTTATAATAATCATATCAACTCTCCCCTAATTATTTAAAAACAATTTCTAATTGATAATCTTGAATAACCAATCACTGGGCTGGAGAAGTCAGGATGGTAGTTCTTAGAGTAGTTAGACAGCAGTAGCCCCGTAGAAAATTACTATACCTATTTCTATTATAGAATAAAAATATCACAATTCAATTGAGTTAATAATGAACAAACATTCATAATGGCTTCATAGGCCACTGGGTTCCCGTCAGAAATGAGTACCTGGTATGTTGCCTGTAAGACAAATCTGGACAGAGACGAACTGTAATATATCTTCTTTGGGCTTTGTGCCCAACGAACCACCAACAATATTAGTGTTTACAGTTTACTGTAGCAGTATTGTAGCAAAACACTGGCTTTTGATACCAGCGGATTCCGAAGAGGGTAGAAGTCCAAGTTGCTTATAGGTTGCTATTTGGTTGCATAAACCGGAAGAATGGGGCTGACTCTGCAAAGAATTGGCGAATCACTCCTGATGAAATTTCCAAATATCCCCGGAAATAAAAAAGAGCCCGGGTGGACTCAATTGCTTCCGGTTTAGCAATTTATTTAAAGCCGCCGCAAGTAGGATTAAACCACGGCTCTAACTGCCTGAAATTAAATATTATAGGATTTGATGCAACCAATAATCAAAATCATTTTATTGCATTTATATCTTCATTTGGAGCTATGCAGCCTAAAAGTATCAGATATTGTTTAGCTATTTTTTCAGCGCAATATCCAATAGAAGAAGCATAATGATAATCGTCTACTGTTGCAAAGCCCACAATCTCACCTGTTTCCACATTAATCAACTTTGATTGAATCGACGTAAACTTTGGGATAATGGTACCCATTAACTCAAATTCTCTATAGGCTATTGAACCGGTCACTAAATATTCTATTCCAAGCAATTTACCAGATTCAATTAAGCTCTCTTCAGTCAAGCCACTAAGTTGCAGTTTAGTTTCTTCAAGAATAATCGCTATTTTGCTTCTACTTATAACTCTGATTTTATTTTCTCTCATTAGTTCAATTTCCAATCTATCTGAAAAAGCGTTGGATAAATCTTCATACCCTTTTTTAATACTAAAATCAGTTACTGCCAACTTAATTGGCACAATAACATCTTGGCTAAATAATATAGAATTGGTTAGTAAGTAAATAATTATCAATATTCTTAATCCCATTTTATCTCCCTGCCATTAATCATTCCGGCCCATTGTTGAGTTTTGGTGTAATTCTATACCGCATACGGATTGTTATAGTTTCGACACAATATACAACCCTACCAAATGAATTTGATGGAGTACCTTAAGGACTAAATATATCACTTCACCCACCATAAATTTTGCACAATGTTATTGTAATATTGATAGGTTTCATAAATCAAATGAACCCCTTGTATAGCCTAAAGTGGTGTGGCTGGTTTTTAATTTCTATCTATAAATGGCACTCACAACATTAATCCACGATTAATTAAAATGGATCTAATAG
>JABMPU010000070.1 GCA_013203665.1 Armatimonadota bacterium | reverse complement strand
CCATTACTATCAGCGGTAACATCTGTTCCCTCAATTTCAGGATTTGTGTTGGTTGAAGAATATACCACTCCTCGTTCAAAGACTGTTGCACCACCGTCATCGGTTACGTTTCCGCCCATCAAAGCGGATGTGGCATCGAAAGTGGTGATAGAGGTTGTGGTGAGGGTGGGAGCTGAAGCATCGAGCTGAGCGAAGTATGGGCGTGAAATCCCTCCTATCTCAGTGAAGTATCCTCCTGCATAAATTGTGGTTCCCGATACTTCGAGGGCATTAACAATGTTGTTTGCGTTTGGATTCCAAGAGGTAACGTTGCCGGTATTAACATCTATAGCGGCAAGACGGTTTCTGGGCTGCCCCCCTATATTACGGAAGTTTCCCCCCACGAAAATGGTGGTGCCATAGGCCGTGAGGGCGAAGACAGCGGCGTCCGGGTTCGGGTTCCAGGCGGTGGCGATGCCCGCGGAAGCGTTTATGGCGGCTAAGTAGTTCCTGGTCGTCATCGGTCCACCGACGGGGCCTACCTGGGTGAAGTCGCCGCCGATGTAGGTGATTCCGTCCGCGTATAATATCACTTCGACAGCGCCGTTGGTAACCCAGGTGGATTCATTTGGTGTGTTTTGAGCAAACATCAATATAGATGACAATAACAAAACAAAGATAAAAAACTTTTTCATATCAATCCCCTCCATTTAAATCTATTAGATAAATCAAATTAAATACTAAGGAACAATTTCCTGTCTCAGATAGTTTGGTTCCTGCTCCTGGCGGTGTGAAGCCTTGGGTAGTGCTGTAATATATCCCGCGTTCTGTAATAACTTCACCACCTGTTGACGTTATATTTCCAGCAACAAATGCAGAAGTTGAGGTAATATCTACTACAGCTTGTGTAATTACGGTGGGAGGTTCAGTATAATTCTCAGTATAAGGCACAGGCAATATTTCTGATTCCGGAGACGGTTGAGAGTAAACTTTGCTGCCGATAAAGCTAATACAGATAAAAAAGCAAATTAATAAAATAATTTGTTTTTTCATTTTTTTTCCTACCTTTTAATTTTTTTTTTTAATCGTTAATTTCTATTTCTACGAAATATTTCATCTCATAAATGTCAAACATATTTTATAAAAAAAACCCGAGTCGAGTTGTGCTCAACCCGACTCGGGTTTTAAACGGAGACTTAACACAAGTCTGCAAGATCTTGTGTTAAGTTGAAATCTCTTAAATGTTCTCGACTCGCACTCGTAAACTCGCTACAAGTCAAGTCCATTAATATGAACCTTGAAAAAGTATATGAGATTTTTCTTCCTGCTAAACCTTTTCAATAGTTTCTTATAATTACCTACTAACATTATTTCAGCAGGATCATTTTCCTGGTTTCTTCGATTTCACCTGCTGTTAATTTGTAGAAATAGATTCCTGATGTAACTGGTTGATTATTTTCGTCTTTTCCATCCCAAATAATTGAAGATTGAATATTTAATATTGAATATTGTCGGATTTTCTGACCTTTGAGATTATAAATTTCTACCTTTGCGTTCTTTGCGTCTTTTGCGAGAGAAAATGAAATCGTCGTTTCAGGATTAAACGGATTGGGGAAATTCCCCAATAATTTTGTTTGAGTTATCTCTATCAATTCAGGATCATTACTTGCTTGTGTTTTCTCCACAGGAATCGAAAAGGCTGCAATCGATTCAACTCCATTTGTATGAACCGACGTGACTGCAAATTGATAAACACCGTTTGGCAATTGAGTCCAGCTTGTATCAGTGTAAAATGTATCTATTATTGCAGGTCCTATCAAATCCCATACCTGCGGATTATTCTGGTTTATTTCTAAGAAACGATAAACATTATAACTTTCGAAAACTCTGTTTGAAGGATCCAGTTGTTTCTTTGCATCCCTTGAAATAATACCCAGATCGATTCCATAAGCCCTGATAGCCATATTTTTTTCAAAACCGAAATCACCGATATCAACCCATTCTTCATCATCGTCTGTCCAATTGGTAATGCTGAACTGTGTTTCAGGCTGAAAAATCCAGGGTTCTCCTATTCCATCATCCAAGCCGATGGAAGTATAAAGATTCGGAGTGCAAACACCTACCAGAAATCCATTGGGAGCCTCGATGGGATCTGCAAGTTCGTATGTATTCCATTCATCATCCACATTTGGCAGCAAAGCAGATTGATGTAATAAATCCGTTTGATCCGGTACTCCATAAACATCCAGACCAAATAAGAAAATCTTGGCAGTTGCGTGGCTGTTATAATCAGATTTCAGCATCCAGGTAACTTCCTGTATTATGGCATGATGAAAATGGGTAGCACCAAAAACACCATTGGGTGGTGTAGAACTGAACCCTATATGACCGATTATATCATCATCATCATATCGGAATACTCCACCTCCTGAACCGGGAGAATTCCATAAAAGTTCAACTTCCGTACCTGTTTCATTTTGAATAGCTACAACGTTTCCCGGCGGCATTGTCACTTCATTCAGGACGATAGTTCCCAAATCGAGATTTACACTGCCAACCTGAACTTCATCCGCATAATTATCATAACCCTCATAGGTTATTAGAAGATCATAAGTAATATTCGTATAAACTCCGGATATTTCAAAATAGCCGGTATTATTGGTATAAACCTGGTAATTTTCAAAACCTGTTAAAAGTACTTCTGCACCATCCAAACCAATTGTTGGGAAATCGCTGCCTGCAACATAACCAAAGACATCAACTGTTCCCAAAGGAATAAGATTGAAATCCTGAACCGTAGTCTGGTTTTCCAGAACTTCCACCTGGATGGTTTGAGGAGAAAAAGCATAATATGTTGCTGTGACATCATGAAATCCTTCCAGGACATTGTTGAATTGATAAAAACCTTCAGCATTCGTATAAGTAGTAGTTTGTGTATCTTCTATCTTAACTTCCACATTCTGCAAAGTAGAACCCAGATCATCATAAACATGACCTTCGATGCTTCCCATTCCGCCTATGATCATATAAAATGTCGTATTGGGAAACTTTTCGAAAGTATAGCCCGGAAGCCCTGGATTTGCCGGATCCAGGTTAATATAATTATCTCTTTCATATCTTGTTCTGTCAGGATGGTTCAGCGTTTCCGTCACATAGAACTCATCAGTGGAACTAAAAGTTGTCTCTTCCCAGGGTCTATTTACCATCACAACCAGGTTATTGCCTGTGTAAACATATGGAGTGGTTAATTCTATCAGAATCTCATTTGCTCCGGATGGATACGTTACATTGCCGTCAAAAACAGGAGTCAGGTTTGTGGAAGGAATCCAGCCTGCACTGAGATCCGGTAAAGTGGTCTCCCCCATCCAGATACGAGTTGGCTTGTTGGGAAGATGTGTTGTGAAATTATTGTAATATTTTACTGCTGTAATCAATCCAATCGAATTAATTTCATCAGGAAAATAGAGCGATTCAGTTAGACTATTCTTATAAAAAAAACAAACAGGTAGTCGATTATTTAGTTCAGTTCCATTTCCCACATTGATCACAGTGAGACCGGGAGGATAGATTTGAACCTGATGATTTGAAGTCTCATCGTTTCCTGGGTTTTCATCTCCCGCAAGAATTATTTTTCCAAAAACATAAGTTAAAGCTTGCGGTTCATCCTCAGGAATATTCCAAACCATATTATAAATTACCTGCTCTCCAGCAGGCAGATTATCTGTTATATCGAGCGAAGCAAGTTCAATATTTCCTTCTCTCATCAATTTCACTGTATAACTATCCTGATCAAGATTCCCTGCGTTCTTCACGATCACTTCATAAACTTCAGAATTGCCGGCATATACAGTATTCGCACCGGAAATTGAAATAGCTGCCAGATCGTTATCATAAGTAATTGCCAGGTTCCCTGTGACAGATATATTATCGATTGCCCACCACCAATCCCAGCCCGGCTGAACCGAATGAAAACGAATATAAACATTAGGTTGAAGTGCTGCAAACATATCAATATCAATAACTTCATGGGTATCTCGCACATCAATCCCGGGATATGTGAGTACATTCGTCCAGGTGTTGCCATCCACACTCACATCCACATAGCATAAGTCATCAGTATCAATGGCATTAAAATCAGAATCAAATTCCAATACTATCGTATCGTATGTACTAAGGTCTAATGGATTTGTGATTTCTAATGTAGTGTTAGTCGTTGTTCCCGAACCGGTTTCATCAGAATCCGCAGCACAAACATTACCGGAAGATGGTGGTGGTAAAGTGTACATGTTTGGATAAGGAGGAGCATATATCGTCCATAATCCCTGCCCGCCATTATTTATCACATTCCAATTGCCGATTCCTGCTTCGAAATCATCAAAGAAAAGTTCTTCGCAGGATAAGAATATGTTTGCACTGAAAACTAAAAATACTAAAAATAAAAAAGCTTTTTTAAACATTGTTTCTCCTTTTTTTAACCACTAAGACACAAAGGCACAAAGTTATTCGCCTAATCCTCTAACTCCTTCTCCTGCACAGAAAAGGAGAATATCTTCTCTCCTTTTAGGAGAGGATTAAGGTGAGGTACAAACACACTCTATTTTACAGAACTCATTTAAAATCATTATTTTATAAATCAAATTTAATTTAAAAACTTAAACCAAACAGCATCAAGTAAGAATGCGTAAGCATTTCTCCAAAAATAATATAAATCAAAAATCCAAAAACCATAAAAGGTCCAAATGAAAACTCTTTTTTTGGATCATATTTTAAGATTAATAACATAAAAATTATCGCAGTGAAAGAGGAAACCAGCACCGTAAACAAAACACCTGTAAAACCGATGAAACTTCCGATTGCTGCAATAAATTTTACATCGCCACCACCTAAACCTTCTCGTTTTTTTACTAAATAAAATAGATATGAAATCGAAAGAAAAAAAATGAATCCGAAACCTGCACCAATCAAAGAACCCCAAATATGCAAATCTGAAGAAGGAAATAAAGAAAATAAAATTCCAATAATAATAAGAGGAATGGAAAGAACATCCGGAATAATGCCGGAAATCAAATCCGTAAAAAAGATGATTATACTAAAAGAAAAGAGAATAACATACTTAAAATATGCAAGAGAAAATTCGTTTCCAAACCGATTAAATAAAAGAATGAGTATTATCGGGAAAAATAATTCTACCACAAAATAGTGCCAATGAATCCTGGCTGAACAATTTTTACATTTTCCTTTTAAAAGAATATAACTGATTATAGGAATATTGTTTAGTGGTTTTATTTTCGCATTACATTTGGGACAATGAGATGATGGAAAAATAATTGATTCTTTTTTGGGTAAACGAGCAATGCAGACATTGAAAAAACTACCGAGACATGCTCCCATAATAAATAGGAAAAAATAGATAATTATTTGTCCGGTAATATCAAACATGATAAAGTAAAAAATGCCCGAGCTGAAAACTTTCAGATAAAATCAACAACTCGAGCATAAAAAAAATCTATTATTTCACGCCTGAACTAATTGCCATACCAAGATTGAAGACCGGAAGATAAGTAATAATTATTATTGAACCTACCACACCAGCCAATAAAATTATAAGCAAGGGTTCAATGAGAGAGCTTAATCTGTCTATTACGGAATCTACTAATTTCCCATAAAAATCTGCAGCTTTACCCAAAAGCGAATCCATATCTCCGGTTTCCTCACCTGTAGATATCAATTGCAGCAATGTGGGTGGAAACGCTTCGGTTTTTTTGAAAGCACCTGCCACACTATAACCCTCTTTTACCATAACCCGGGCTCTCCGGACAGCTCCTTCAATCTTTGCATTTTGAACTACGTTTTCCACCAGTTCCATCGATTCCATAATCGGAACACCGGAATACATCAAAATACTGAAAGTCCTGGCAAACTTGTTCATTATGGAATTATACAATAAACTGCCGATAACCGGAATTTTCAGATTGATGCTATCCATGAAATAACGACCTTTATCTGATAAATAAAAGAGAAAAATCGCAACTGCTACTGCAATAATTATCATAAATGTATAAACTACATTATGTCTGACAAAATCACTTATGGCGATTGCTACGAGTGTTGGTCCGGGCAAATCTGCATTAAAGCTTTCATATACACTTGCAAACATGGGAATAATGTAATAGAAAAGCCCCCAAACCACAATGATCAGGAAACAAATGATGAAAATCGGATAAGATAAGGCGGACATCACTTTTCTGCGTGTATCTGCAACTTTTTCTAAATATTCAGAGAGTTCATCGAGAACTGTGTGCAAAGTACCGGAAACCTCTCCGGCTTTTACCAGAGAAATATAAAGTGGATTGAATACACCCGGATGCTGTTCCATTGCCTCGGACATACTGAATCCTTTCCTGATATCTTCAGAAAGCTTTATTAATACTTTTCTGAATTTTTTCTTCTTTTCTTCCTTTTCAAGATTTGTAATCGATTTCTCCAGCGTTAAACCGGCAGAAAACATGGTTGCTAATTGACGTGTAAAAAATACCAGAGTTTTTAAACCGACTCCGGTTTTTATTTTGTAGAAGGTTAGCAATAATTTATCGAACAGGGAAAGTTTACCTTTAAAAGCTCCCTCTTCAGTGGATTTAACAGAGATGATTGTGCTTCCTTCTTTTATCAGCTTTTCAATGGCTTCATCCATTGTCATAGCTTTGAGGGTTCCTTCTAATCTGGCGCCTTTTGCATCTTTGATTATATATCGAAAAACTGCCATTATTTTTCCTTTAGATTCTCACTATTTTTTTATTTAACCGATTTAGTCGATTATAGTTAATTTTATTACTTCTTTTATGGTTGTGGAACCATCTTTCATTTTTTGCAGAGCTGCATAATGAAGAGAATGCATACTATTTTTCATAGCTGCTTCACGAATAACATCCTGGTTCTTTCCCTCAAAAATCAATTGCCGAATCTCAGCGGTTACCTCCAGCATTTCAAAAATGCCTGTTCTTCCTGAATAGCCGGTGTTGTCGCAATGTACACAACCTTTACCATATTTGAAGTTGATATTTTTTGCTTCTTCTTCTGTAATTCCTGCATCATTAAGATCCTGTTCAGAAGGTTCGTAATCTGTTTTGCAATGCTGGCAAATTTTACGCACCAGACGTTGAGCCATAACCAAATTTAATGATGAAGCTACCAGATAGGCAGGAATCCCAATATCCAATAGACGCGTAATAGTGGAAGAAGCATCATTTGCATGCAAAGTTGTGAAAACCAGGTGACCGGTTAAAGAGAATTTCACCGCAATATCTGCTGTTTCCGCATCACGAATCTCACCTATCAGAACAATATCCGGATCCTGACGCAGAACATGGCGAAGAGCACTGGAAAAAGTAAGACCGATCTTGGCATTCGTTTCTATCTGAGAAACACCATCTAAACGATATTCAACCGGATCTTCCACAGTTACGATATTTGTCTCAACATCCTTTATTTCCTTCAAAGCAGCGTGCAAAGTGGTCGATTTTCCACTTCCTGTAGGACCGGAAACGATTGTTATCCCATAGGGACGATGAATCCATTTCCTGAAAAGTTCCAAATTCTCATGCATGAAACCGAGAGTTGTAAGACTGAACCCGAATTCACCTTTATCCAAAAGACGCATCACAACTTTCTCACCTGTAACAGTGGGAATAATCGAAACTCGAACATCCACACTTTTCATAGATGTTTTCAGAGAGATGTGACCATCCTGAGGTAACCGTCTTTCTGCAATATTCAGTTTTGACATTACCTTTACCAGCGAAACAATTCCGGAATGCAATCCAATGGGAGAAGACATTACTTCGCGCAAAGCTCCATCGATACGAAAACGGATGCATGTTTGCTTGGTTGAAGGTTCAATATGAATATCTGTAGAGTAAGATTTGATCGCTTCCGTGATGATAATATTCAGAAGTCTGACAACAGGAGCATCTGCATCGCCTTTAGTATCTATCGTGATCTCATTCTCATCTTCATCAACTGCTACAAACTCAAATCCGTCAACAGCATCCTCTACCTGTGAAGTTGTACGAATGCTTTTGTAATATCTTTCCAGAGTATCGGTTAAAGTGTTTTCACCAATAAGAATAGGATTTATTTTCTTATGGAGGATTTTCTTAAGATTATCATGAATAACAATATTTTCGGGATCCGTCATAGCAACAACAATAGTATCGCCTGTCTCTTTTATTGCAATAACCCGGTTTTGAACTGCAAATGGTTCCGGAATTAATTTTACAACTTCAGAATCAAGATCCAGAAGCACTTCTTCTTCCACAATATCATATTCGAGCTGAAGATGTAATGCTTTTAAAAGATTATCTTCGGAAAGATAACCCAGTTTAATTAAAGTCTCTCCAATCTTAAGTCCGAAATTATTCTGTTTAACAAGTGCTTCTCTAACCTGATCTTCAGTTACAAATTCTTCATGAATAAAAATCTCACCAATACGGGCAAATCGAGGCTTAAAAGTCATCAAATCTCCTTAAAAAACGATTTCCTAATCTACATACCTTCTAAGAATAATATCAATTGAATTCATGACCTGAGAACCCAGAATCAGTACTGTAATTGTGGCGGATGATTCACCCGGACCTGTTAAAGTAGGCGGTAGGCATTCATATTTCTGGAATCGAACGACCTTAATCACCAGACCAGGTCCATCAGTTCCAGTAATACCGAAATAGTCTGGATCACCAAGAGCGTTTATCGGTTCTCCCTTAGTTGTTTCGAAGAACAATTCAATACCGTCAATAGGATTGTTCTGACCATCAAGAACTTGCACGTGAATATCGGTGTCTTTGGGTGACATATCACCGGGGATAATCCAGTCAAGATGCATAGGTACAGCAGCCAGATCTATTATAGGAAATTGGATAGGTAAAGTTATGTAGGTTGAATCAGTGAAAACCACGTTAGAATCAACGCCTGCAGATTCCACTTTTAATAAGAGCTGTTCATTTGTATGAGAACCTTCAAAAATAAGGCTTGTATATGCAATTCCATCAAGTGAATCACCATTGGTATTCACATTTCCCACATAGGATTCTGCAGTAATAGTAGCCCAGGAAGGAGCTTCCGGTAAAGAGAACCAGACTGCAGTTCCATAATCCACCGGATTTCCCCAAAAGTCGTTTAAAATAGCCGCACATTCAATTTCCCAATAACCTCCACCAACATTCACACCTGTACTCTGGTCTCCCACAGAAATATCAATGGAGTTGGTGGGACCTGCATGAACCACAATATTAGATTTAGTCGAAGATATTTCTATTCCTTCGTCATTAAATGCCCAGGCTTTCACACTTGCTGTGCCAGAGGCTGAACCGCTATTTATAGATACAACTGCATGTCCGTTTGTGGCTTGAGTACTGTCTATCACTCCCACATTATTGATATTCATACCTGTAGGATAGCTCATCAATTGGAACCAGACAGTTAATGATTCATCTATGAGATTACCATTCATATCATAGAGATTCACCATAAGTTCAAAAGACTCCGCTCCACCTGTTCCCTGAATATGGATATCTATCTGACCGGAAAAATCAAATTCTATGGAATATATATCGTCTGAAGTGACTGTAATATAAGCAGTTGCTGCTGCAGAATCGGACACTGCAGATATTTCTGCAATTCCTGAAGTTATTCCGGGTGAGAACTCAGAATATGCATAACCGGAATCTATGGGACTTATTGCAGGTTGAATTGTACCGAGGGTTGTTTCAAAATTAACACTATGTAATCCGCTTTCAACAAGATTACCGTATTTATCCTGAACTTTAGCTTGAATCGTGAGTACTTCATTACTATTTACAGGAATGATGTATTGTTCTTCACCGTTTTCATTTAATGCTGTAAGAAACATATTTTTTGGAGAACCTGGATGAATTGTAATATTCTCGGTTACAACCAGGTCTGATATCAGAGCACTTATCACGGCAACATCAGCTTGAGTGCCGGCATTGAAATAGGTTTGAGCGACACCACTTGTAGTTGTGGCTTGAACCACAGTTCCCAAAGGAATAGCATCGAAAGTCTGGAAGAATCCTTTTGTGGTCTGAAAAACTATGATAGTGCCATCCGGTACAAATTCCCCCAGAGTATTTTTTGCATGAGCTCTCACCAGGATAACTTCATCGATATTAATATCATTGGAATTTATATCTAAGTAAAACTCATCCGGGTCAATCTCCGGTATTTCCTCTATCCAAACTGTAACCACTGCGAATGTATCTCCTACAAATGCTTCGATAGTAGCTACACCGACCTCTCCATTATCCCAGAAAGTAGTTACAGCAATTCCGCTGCTGTCTGTAAAGATATGAGCTAAAATATTTCCGATATCAGCTCTGAAGGATACCATCTCTCCGGTCACAGCAAAACCCTGATCATCTTTCACGAGCACTTCGATTTCGGAATATGTGATGTTATTATCAGCATAAATCGTATCCGGCTCTGCAGTGATTCTTTCAATATGATAGGTTGGAGGTTCCAGGATTCTCACAATAACTGTAGAAGTGGAATCTGGAATATATGCTTGAACTGCAGCATCACCGATTATGCCAATATCATAGAATTGAGCTCTGGCAATACCATACTGGTCTGCAGTAGCAGAAGCTGTTACATAACCTAAATTCGGATTTGTCTGGAAGAACACAGAATCTCCTACTGCCGGGAATCCGTTTTCATCAATAAGAAATGCTCTAATTTCGGAATATGTAGCATCCTGATTATCTGCATAGATCGAATCCGGAACTGCAAGCAATTGAGCAAGGTAATATTTACCCGGGGCTGGAGGGTTAATTATGCTGATGTTCACAGTTGCCTTTGAGCCGGCGATCGAAGCTTCTACAGTTGTCACTCCTACTAATCCGATATCATTGAATTGTGCTACTGCCACTCCATTAATGCCGGTATTACCGGAAGCTGTAATATTCCCAAAAACTTGTCCCAGAATTTTAAAATTTACAGTTTGCCCAACTAAGGGAACGTCATTTTTATCAATGACTGTAACATAAATTTCAGAATACGTTTGCGGATCATTATCAGCATAAATAGTATCCGGATTGGCATAAATATTCTGTATGGAATAATCCTGAACTTCCAATACCCTTTTATCACAAGCCATAATAGCCAGAAGGGTTAAAACTATTACAGAGGTAACGATAAACACAAGTTTTTTTGTTTTCATGATTTCCTCCTATTCTTCTTCTTTAATTAATTTTCTTTCCAAACGTTTGTCAAGCTCAAAGTTTACACTTTCTTTTGTGAAATTAACCACACGTGGTGTAATCTCAATGATCAGGTCTGTATTGTTGACGATTTCTTCTTTGTGTTGGAAAAGTTTACCAATAAATGGGATACTACTTAAAAACGGAACTTTGTTCATAGTTGTAATAATGCTGGCATGCAACAATCCGCCCACAACTATCCGCTGACCATCCGGAACTGTAACAGTTGTAAGAATTTTTCGAACCTTTGTACGAGGTACATATCCGCCAACCAGCTCCATCACTGAACTTACTTCAGGCTCGATTCTGACAGTAATATGACCATCTTTATTTACTGTAGGTAAGACTTTGAGTATAATACCAACTTCTTCACGTTCCACCTGAATCTGATATTCCTTATCAGAAACAACAAAAGGAACAATCTCTCCAATAAGAATTTCTGCTTCCTCACCATTCAGAGCAGTAATTCGTGTGTCTGTCAATAATTGAGCTGCATTATTTTGTAATAACATATCCAGTGTGATATCAAACGCAGTTAACTGGCGACTGAATTTAAAAGCATCTCCCCAATCTGTCATTTTCTGAAAATACTGGTCTTCCGGCAATTCCTGAAAATTTTCAGCACTACCAAAAGGTAATGCACCGGTTTCATCAGTAAAACCATAAGGCAATCCAACTCCACCTGCATTCACCGGGTCTTCCGCCAGAATAGTTGTGAACTGATTCAAGCGTGACCAGTCGATACCCAATTTTTCTGCCTCTTTAGTTGAGATTTCTATGAGCCGCGCTCGAATCTCAATCTGTTTTTGAGGAACATCGATTTCCTGGATTCTTTTGCTGATCTCAGCATAAGTCTCCGGATTAGCCCTTAAAAATATAGCATTCTGTCCTTCAATAGCAACAGCCAATCCGGGCATGATCTCTAATGCTGCTACAATTTTTTTTACATCCACATAATTGAGATTAATGATATAGGAGCGCTCTCCTATTTCTTCATCAATACGTGCTTTTTCACCGACAAGAAAGGTTTTATCTCCAATCAAACGATAGGAAAGACCGATTGATTTGACAACCAGAGCCAAAGCTTGTTCAATGGGCACATCCTTCAAGTGAATGGTAACTCTTCTTTCTTCAGCTTCTCCATTCTCTCCGGCAGTATCGATAGCAAGAACAATATTGCAGTCACTCAAGGTTGCCATTGTTGAGATTATATACGAAACTGAAGCATCTTCCGCATTGATACTAATCTTTCGATATAAAAGATCATCTACTTCCTGTGAAAAAAGATTAATTGCTGTTAAAATGAATACAAGCAAAAAAATCACTTTTAATAGACCGAAATTTGATTTGATAGATTTCATTTATTCTCCTTATTTTTTTATTACCAATTATATATTCTTTCTTTTTTCGATTTTGTTTTTTGAATTTCATCAGGTTTAGGAGGAATTTTTTCAAGGGTTAAACTTCTTCGTTTACCATTAAAATTATAAATCAATTCGCCTTCCAAAATATCCACAACTTTCCCATAGATAAAATCATCACCGATTTTATAGATTTTCGTTTCACCCTCATAAGATACTGCAGCCATTTCTATCCCATTTTGCGGAATAATGGTGGATTGGAGCCGAACCATACTTTCAACCTTTTCCCGCCATTCTGCTTCTATATCTTTTTGAGTACGAACAATCAGATTTTGCTCAAGAGGGTCTTTATCTACTTTGAATACAAAACCTTTACGGTCACTGATTGAATGCTCAATATCTTGAATTTGTTCAAGCAATTGATCTCCCAAAGCAAGTTTTTTATATTCGGATTCAACCGGTACTTTTTGCACCCTCTGATAAAGATAGTAATCTTTTATGGCAAAGGCAATAAGAAGAATAACGACCAAAGCAATTACAAAGTCCTTCAAATATTTCTGGTCCATCTATACCTCCTTCACTATCTTATAAACCGAAAGCTCTATTGAAACTCTATACCTGGTGGCAGGAATTTCTCCGGTTTCAGTTTCTTTCAAATCCATATCTACCGGACGCACATCCAGAGTCTTAACTTTGATAATATGATCAAAACTCTCTAAATCTCCCAGGAACTGTCCCAATTGTATAAAAGTACAATTGAGTTCCATTGTATAAAGCTGTTCCAGATAGTGCCGGCTCAATGATGATACTACTTTGGGGAATAATGAATAAACAGCAATTTGATATCTATCTGCCAGATCTGCTAAAATCTTAATGAAGCTATTCACTTCATCAGAAGAAAAATCCTTTTCAGAAGTCATGCTATTCATGATTACTTTTGAAACAAGCTGCAATTGTTCATTCAAAACTTTGGCACTATTCAGTTTTTCCTGTTCCTGTTTAATTCTTTTATCATAAGCTGTAATTCTGCGCGACTTTGTGGAAATCGTATCATTACTGAAATAGAAGAAAGCTACAGCAATGATTGCAATGAACAAAAGCAGATATAAGTATTTGCGTTTCATCATTTTCCATCTCCTTCTTTTTCAAACTCAATTGCTTCGCAATCTATCTGAAAACGTAATATTTCTACATCTTTCTCAAAGTCACGTTGCGATTTCATAAATGTAATTTCAGGAAAATCAGAATTGATCTGTTCATTGCTTTTAAGTTTGGCAATAAAATCTTCGATAATCAGGTCGAACTCTTTTTGCTTCTTATCCATTTGTGTAATACCGAATAAGCGTAATGTATTTCCTTTGAAAGAGAAATGAGTTATAGCGATTTTATCGGTTGTCTGTTCCGATAAAGCCACTAATTTCTTTGCCCAGAAAATACGTTCCGTACTGATTTTTGCCATTCTTTCCAGGTCTTTTGAGGAAAGGTATTCACCGCTTACCTGGTAGGATTCGATTTCCTTCTTTATATCGGAAAGCAAAGTGCTTCGGTTATTGATTTTTGCCTGCAGATCTGCATTGAGAAATATTGCCACACCACAAAGTATAGCTGTAATAATAATGAACGAAAGTGCTGTTGCTGTGAACGTTCTTTTTTCAGCTTCGATCCGACGCCGCAACTCTCCATATTTATTTAAATTGATTTTAAAATATAATAGTTTCATATTTACCTCTACTCCGGTCTCATTGCAAGTCCCAAAGCAAGAGCGAGCTGAGGGTCTTTTCTATCTTTAAATTTTTCCGGCATTTCCAGATCTACAAATGGATTGTAAACTTCAGATTCGATGTTCAGTTGTTTGGATAAGTACTCTGGAAGACCTATTATTTTTGCACTACCACCAAACAGGAGGATTTTCCTGAAATCACTGGTTCCTGCTTCTTTCACATAAAAACGTAATGAGCGTTTCACTTCCATTGCGATTTGTTCTTCTGTGGTCTTTTCAGTGATATTTAAGGACATTCTCTTTTTGGTGCTTTCTGTTTCTTCTTCTTCTTTCAGACCATGTTCAAATTTGAATTTTTCAGCATTTTCAAACGAAAGTTTTCTTTGCTTCATAATATCTTTTGTAAAATGATAACCACCCCAGGCAATATCCCGGGCAAAAAATTTGGCTTCAGGGCCGTAGATCACCATATTTGTTTTAAGAGCACCAATATTAAGAATGATGAACACACCTTCTTCAACAAAAGTATTGAGAGCAAAACTATTTGCTACAGCAAGAGATTCCACATCGACTATGCCAGGAGTAACTCCGGCAGCCGTTAAAATATCCGAATGCTCATTGAGAAGGGCTTTTGTGGTAGCTGCCATCAAGATGTTCATATTGTTTGTTTTTTCTTCCACACTTAAAACCTGATAATCCAGAAGCATTTCAGAGCCACTGATGGGAAGATGTTTTTTTGCTTCAAAGAATAAGGCGGATTCAAGTTCGTCTTCCGGGAGAAAAATCGTCTTTATCTGTTTCAAACTGGTATTATCGCCACCCACAGAAGAGACAATATGTTTTATCTTTTTAGGATTGATTTTCAAAGATCTCAGCATCCCGGATAATACGGGAGCAAACCGATCCGGAGACAGGTCTGAAGGAGTATATTCGTATCCTTCCGGAACTGTGGATCTTATCTCATAATTTAAAAGCTTGAATCCTTCATGTAATTTCTTGAGATGAACTAGCTTTACACTATGAGAGCCGATATCCAGACCAATCGATTCTTTGAATCTTATTTTTTTCTTTTTCGCCATCTGACCTCACATACTATTTTATTTTCAAATATTATTAACTCGGCGGAACTTTTAAAGACCAGGCTTCTTCACTGAAAGATGAAAGTGTGCTTGCTCCCCAGCCACGATAAATTTCCGGATAATCCGGTGGTTGAACATACAAAAAGAGATTATAATAATGATAATATTTATCATAAACAGCTGGTGGATGATTGCCATAATAGTGAT
>JABMPU010000069.1 GCA_013203665.1 Armatimonadota bacterium | reverse complement strand
GCTACCTCGAGTCGTCGTCGCAAGCTCCTTACAACTCGAAACATCACTATTTAATATTGCTAATCTCTTCTCATCTCAACACAAGCATAAGCATTATGATTATGAATCGATTCTAAATTCTCAGATTCAACTTTAAAACTTTTTATTCTTTTATCTTTTTTAAATTTGAGAGTTATTTCTCGAACAACATCTTCCACGAACATTGGATTTTCAAATCCTTTTTCAGTTACATATTTTTCATCGACTCTCTTTAAAAGTGCATAAACTTCACAACTTGCAGATGATTCAGCAATTTCGATAAGCTCTTCCAACCAAACAAAATCTGAAAAGGAAACCATCACAATAACATAAGATCTTTGATTGTGAGCTCCTTGTTCACTGATCTCTTTTGAACACGGGCACACAGTTGTAACCGGAACTTCCACGCCTATTGTTAAATCGAAATCTTCTTTTAATGAAGCTTGGAAAAAACAATTATAAGACATCAAGGATTCGATTTTGGAAACCGGAGCTTTCTTTTTCATAAAATAAGGAAATCTAATTAATGTATAAGCAGAATCTGCATTCAGAGCGTTTCTTATTTCGCCAAGAAATTCCGGTAATTTATCAATGAAGTTCTCTTTATGAAAATGATTCAGAACTTCAATAAATCTACTCATGTGGGTTCCACGATGATTGTGTGGTAATTCCACAAAAATGTCCAGATCCGCCACAGTACTTTGCGTTCCATTGATTCGATCTGCCACAATTATTGGATACCGAACATTCTTCACTCCCACTTTATCAATTGTGATTTTTCGTTCATCTTCCATACTTTGGATGTCAATTTTGTTTTTCATTTTTCCTCTTCTCTTAAAACTTGTTAAGTTTCAAAAACTTCACAAGTTTATTCCTTTATCAAATACTCATCTAAACCATCTCTTGTTCCCAAATTGCATTTGGGAACACAATTGTTAAAGAAATTATATTTCAAATTAATTTTATCTCATCTCTCAAAATGAAATCAAAGTAAAACTTTTCAAAAAATCGCATTCCCAAATGCAATTTGGGAACGAGCAGACTTTTTTAAAACTTGTTAAGTTTCAAAAACTTAACAAATTAATCTTTTATCAAATACTCTTTTAAACCATTTGATTTAAGATTAACAATTTCATCGTCTTCAAAATAAAAAATAATAGCTTCAATATTTTCGATTGTATTCGTAAGTTCTATTGCATCATCTGGTTCCATCAAAAAAAGAGCCGTTGAATAGGCATCTGCGATTGTAGCAGAGGAAGCAATAACTGTAACCGAAATAGAATTATATGCTGGAAATCCAGTTTTTGGATTAACAATATGATGATAAATTTGTCCGTCGATCTCAAAATACCTTTCATAATCTCCGGAAGTTACAACTGCTGAATTCTGCATTGTTAGAACTGCAATAACTTCGGATTGCTTTCTTGGATTCTGAATTCCTACTCTTAAAGGTTTGGGATAATCCAAAATACGAATATCTCCACCAGCATTGATTATTGCAGATTCAACTTTATTATCTTTCAGGAATGTGATAGCTTTATCAATAATAAATCCTTTTGCCACACTTCCAAGATTAATTTTGATTTCTTTTGGTTTGTATAATTGATTTTCAGAAAACTTAATTTTATGAAATCCAATATTATTTTGAGCAAATTCTATCGAGTCCAATGAAGGAATATGAACTTTATCAAAATCCCAGAGTTCAGTTAATGAGCCAATTGAGATATCATATAATGAATCAGTTTCGGAATAAACCTCTGAGGATAATTTAAGCATTTCATAAAAATCCGAATCAATGGAAAAATTATCTTTTTCGGAATTATTCATCTCCCATAATTTACTGTCTTTCAAAAAATATGAAAACTTTTTTTCATATTTTAAAATTAATGAGAATGTGCTGTCAACAATAGTTTTGAGTTTTTTTTCAGTACAATTTTTGTTCTTTGCTGTCACAGATATATCTACAATTGTATCCAATAAAAACCTAGTTTTTTCAACTGTATTTTGCCTGTTTAAAAAAAATAAAGCTGAAAATCCAACAACAACAACAAGCACGAAGATTTTTAATAAATCTTTTTTTTTCATATAAGACCTTTTTGCTTCTTTATTGGTCAGAAAAAAAAGGTATTTTTTTTTGTCAATTTGATAAAAACGATACTTGAATGAGACTTAATACAAGTTCGCAGGAATTGTGTTAAGTTGGGATATGCCTATTCGACTTAAGTCAAGACTGGTTAAAACCAAGCTTAACTCAAGTCTTCATTTTTTCAAACATTTTGTGCAATTCTTCCGGTTTTATTCCGGATTCTTTAACTATTTTATTAAACTTTTCAGTTTCTAATTTCGCTGATATATCTTTAATTCCTATTAATGCTTTTTTTGCTTTTGGTGAATTAATTTTAATAAATATTAAAAAGGACATCAGCAGATATTTTAATGCTTTTTCCGGTTCGCCCAGATCACTGAAAATCAGACCGATATTACCAAGTTGAATAGCTTCTCCCTGTTTATAGCCCAATTGCTTGTTAATAACAAGTGCTTCATCAATATATTTTAATGCTTTTTCTGACTTGGTAAGAGTTCTGTAAATCAGACCGATATTTCCAAGTTGACTTGCTTCTCCCTGTTTATAGCCTAATTGCTTATGAATAACAAGTGCTTCCTCATGATATTTTAAGGCTTTTTCAGGTTCGTCAATATCATGGTAAAACAAACCAATATTTCCAAGTTGAATTGCTTCTCCCTGTTTATAGCCCAATTGCCTATCAATAACAAGTGCTTGCTGTAGATATTTTAATGCTTTTTCATGTTCGCCAAAAACACTGTAAATCAGACTGATATTTCCAAGAGTTGCAGCCATTCCATCTTTTAAATCATCTTGTTGCTTACTTATCTCAAGAGCCTTTTCTAGATATTTAAGTCCTTTCTTTAAATTTCCAAGATCCCTGTAAATATTACCAATAGAATTAAGAGCTGTTCCCTCTCCATGCTTGTAACCAATCTGGCTGTGTACTTTTAAGGCTTCCTGTAGATATTTTAATGCTTTTTCCTTCTCGCCCAGAGCACTGTAAATCAGACCGAGGTTATTTTTTGCATTTGCTCTTGTTTTTTTTGATACATCAGATTTTAAAGTTTGAATATTTAATTCCAAAGCTGAATCGATAAATCCCCATATTCGATAAGAATTTGCTATATTTAATGCAATGCCTGCTGCCTTTTCAAATTCTTTTGCTTCCCAATAATGGTAACGAGCTTCAAGCCAGTTCGTGTCATATTCAGAAACTTTTGCAACTTTTTCCCAGTATTTCGCTGCATTCCTATGCAGTTCAGTTTTTTCATGTTCTTCAGTTTTATTTTTTAAAACAAAATCTGCAGTTAAACGATGCACATAATAAATTCCAAAAGAAGCAATGTATTCTACCAGGGAAAGGTTTTTTAAAATTTCAATATCCTCGTCATTAAATTTAATCTTATTAATTTTAACAGCTTCTTCAGCAACAGGTAACCTGAAAATAGAAACAGTCTTTAAAACAGAAAGCTGGCTTTTGTTAATAAATGATATAAGCACATCTAATAATAGTGGAGTAAAATCATCACCTCTTTTTCCCTTAATGATTCTATCTTTCATCTTTGGTATCAATTTTAGTATTTCTTTCCAGGTAAATTCTCTTTCGTCAAATTTATTTAAAGCTATTTTATCCAAAAGGTCAATAGCCCTTGGATTGCCGCCAATATCTCTTTGTAATTGGATAATATCTTTTACCTTTAATCTTACAAGTGCTTTTTTATTTAACAACATCTTATGGAATTCCAGAGAAGTAAATTCACCAATCTCAATAGGAACAAATCCGGGGATATTATACCTGGTGGAAATTAAAACCAGGGTATCTTGGTCTTTTAAATACTCTCTTAAATCAAAAAGCAGCTTTTTTAAATTATTGTTTTTAATAATTCCATTTTGCTTAATATGCTGGTTATCTTCAAAATTATCAAATATAAGAACATATTTTCTTTTTACTAAGAAATTTGCTGTAAACCACTTCAGTTTTTCTTTCCAGTTTAGTTTTGCTTTAAATATATCTTCAGCACCTGTTATGCCTATTTCTTCAGCTTTTTTAGAAATTTCTTCAAGTATTTTTTCTGGTCCGGTTTCACCATGAATCACAATAAAATCATATCCTTTTCTCTTAAGATTTGCAGTAACTCTTGTTGTAATAGCAGATTTTCCAATACCGCCGGATCCTTTCACAACAATACAAGATTCAAAGGTTTTTATTTGTTTATATATTTTTCGTAAAATATCCCTTCTGCCGATAAAACCTCTTTCCAGGTATCTTGCTCCACCAAAATCATGGCTGCCCACTCTTTCCACTTTAATAATATTGTCTGAAAAATTCTCTATGCAGAGTTTTTCATTGTTTAGCAGCAGTTGTGGTATTTCATCTTCAGAAGGAATTTGAAGGTTTGGGTAATCCTGCCTTTGCTTTCTTTCTTTTTCAGCAATGGCTTTTTTTCCTTCTTCAAATGCTTGTTTTACAGTTTTGTTCTTTATCAAAGCTTTGAAAAATCCAACATTAAAAGCTACTGCAGTATTATGCCTTACAGATTCTTTCATACCGATAACCGCATCAATTCCAGCTTTGTGTAATACTTTTGCAACAGGCATAAGATGAAGTTCTCTTCTTGCAGAATGGCAGGAGGAAAGTATCACGATTTTAACATCTGCTTTTTTCTCTTTCTTTAAACGAAGAAGGTTTTCTGCAAGTTTTTCTCCTTTTATCTCCACAAGCTTTCCTTCGGCATCTTCAAAGCTAAGTATTCCAACACCTTTTTTATCAATTCCACCATGTGCTGTAATCTGCAAAATATCATGCTGTCCATCAGCGAGATATTCTTCTATTTCTGTTAATGTGCTTTTCACAGGATCAGGAATATCAAGGAAAACTTCCTTTCTGTCAAAATTGCGGAATGCATCTAAAAGGGTATCCTGTTCCTTTTCGTATAAGATCGGATTACTTTGTTTGGGGCTGGCTGTGATGGAGAGGATTTTGATTTGTTTTTTAGTTACTTTCTCTTTTTCTTCTTCTTTTTCACTTCCTTTAATTTTAAGTAAATATAATCCTTTTTTTTCTCTTTCTTCAAATCCTTTTGGTGTTTCTTTCCATTTTATTTTTTCTTTTGTAATGATCCTGTTGTATGGAAGATTATTTAACAAGTCTTTTAAACTATCATACAAGGGTGGTGAAACAACAAACTGGAAATCTCCTGCATTCTTTTCCATCCTGCAAAGAAAATTCATCTCTGAACCAGACAAATCTACTTTTTTCCCATTTTCCATTTTAAAATTGAAAGTTTCAGAATGTCCTGCGAATCTATATTTAATTTTTACTTTACTAAATTCTCTATTTCTATTTTGCTCACAAAAATAAATAAATAATTCTAAAAGAGTATTTGGACTATTTCCAAAAAAGAAAATTGCATCTCCGGAGTCTTTAATAAATTCAAAATTTTCATCTTCAAATTTGGCTTTTAAAATAGTAAAGAATTCATCTTTTATATTTGTTGATTTAGTATCTCCAACATCTTCTGTAATTTGTGAAAAATCAACAAGGTCAATTGATACTAAAATTCCTGTAAATTGTTTATATTTTGACATAGATTCTATTCCTTTAAAAAAAGATTTTTTTAAATTAAAATCAAAACCACATTTCATAATATAAATTATATGTAAATATATTTCAAGATGTTTTTACAATGCTAATTATATAAATCCTAACCCGGATAAACCGGAAAAGATTAACCACGAATTAACACGAAACAACACGAAAGGAAAAGTTGTGCATAAACTTTGTCGCTGCAAATCCTTTCTACTAAAGAGTTCACCGAGAGTGATGAAAATATTTTGCCAAAAAATACAAGAATATTAGATATAAGATACTAATACAATTCCAAACTCTTCAAATGAAACTTCTTGTGAAAATGTTCAGATAAATGAATGAGAAAAATCTTATTTATCTGATTAATTGTAGATTTTGAGATTTCAATCTTATTCAGGATATTTCCAATCTGATATATATTTGAAAATATTGATGTGACTTCATCAGAAATCTTAATTATTGAATTTTTTAAAACAGGTCTATAACAATTCTTACAAATAAAACCGTTTTTCTGGGGATAATATCCCATAAAATCAGTTTTCTGTTTTTTACAATTAACACAACTTATCACATTCAGCTCAATTCCCGAAATAGTTAAAACTCTTAAAAGAAACCGCCAGAATATCGCAATACCATTGATGTTTACCTGTTTCAGATAATTAAAGTATTTTATTAAAAGTTCATACAATTTCTTAGAATCTTCTTCCGGAATGATGAGTTGCCTGTATATTTCTACAGCAGCTTGCATCAGTATGTTTTTATTGAAATCAACTTCAAACAAATGAGATTTGATTAATGTAGCAGATTTTAAAATATACCATTCATTTGTTTTGTGAAGAACAAGTTCGAGTTCATTCAAGATTTCAGTTAATCCAAGATCTTTACTTTTTTCCCGTTTGATGCCTTTGGCAATAACTGAAATCTTACTAAATTCTTGAGTAAAAACTTCCAGAATTAAGCTTGTTTCTTTAAATGGGGTCTTTCTGAAAATGATACCAGTTGTATGTATGTTTCGATCTTTTTGACGCATTTTTTTGAATCCAAACTTAACAAAATTTTGAAATTTGGAAAGTTTTAAAAAAGGTTCAAAATCACTCTACAGTAACGCTTTTAGCAAGATTTCGCGGCTGGTCAACATCCAAACCTCGTAAATCTGCCACATGATAAGCAAGAAGCTGTAATGGAATAACAGATAATAATGGTTGAAGGATATCCATTGTCTTGGGAATATAAATCACACTTTCCGAGAGGGATTCGATACTGGTATCGCCTTCAGTTGCAATGGTTAATATTCTTCCACTTCTGGCTTTAACTTCCTGCATATTGGAAATTATTTTTTCATAAATCGCATCTTTTAGGGCAATAGTAATAACAGGCATATTCTCATCGATAAGAGCAATCGGACCGTGTTTCATCTCTGCTGCCGGATAGCCTTCAGCATGAATATAGGAAATTTCCTTTAATTTGAGAGCACCTTCCAATGCGACAGGATAGTTAGCTCCTCGTCCCAGATAAAGAGCATTCGTAGAATCTACGATAGTTTCAGCAACTTTTTTAATATGGTCATTATTATCTAATACTTTCTGAATCTTTTGAGGAATCTTCCATAACTCTTTAATGAATTGAGCACAAAATTCTGCTGATAAATATTTCATTCTCCCCAAAAAAACAGCAAGTAAAGACAGAACTGTTACCTGAGATGTAAACGCTTTTGTGGATGCAACCCCAATTTCTGCTCCTGCATGAATATAAATTCCATTATCAGATTCTCTGGCAATTGTGCTGCCTATCACATTTGTAATTCCAGAAACCTTTGCACCTTTTGATTGTGCTTCCCGAAGCGCAGCCAGAGTATCTGCAGTTTCACCGGATTGGCTGATAACAAAAACATTTGTTCCATCCGGTATGATTGGATTGCGATATCTATATTCACTTGCATATTCCACTTCCACAGGAATTCGAGCAAGTTTTTCTATGATATGCTTGCCTATTAAAGCTGAATGCCAGGATGTTCCGCAAGCAATAATTTGAATGCTTTTTATATCTCGCAAATCCTCACCATTAGATAATAATCCTCCTAATCTAACAGTTGAACGAGACTCTACCAATCTACCGCGAAAAGCATTTTTCACCGAAGTTGGCTGTTCAAAAATCTCTTTTAACATAAAATGTTTGAAATTACCTTTTTCAATGGCAGAAACATCCCAATCAATTTCAGAAATAACAGCATCTACTATTTCATTGTCCAGGGTTGTGATCTCAAATTTGTTTTTATCTATGGAAACAACTTCCCCATCCTGCAAATAAATCACTCTCTTGGTGTGAATTACAATCGCATTTACATCTGATGTAATAAAAAATTCGTCTTTCCCGATACCGAGAATTAAAGGACTTCCTTTTCTGGCAGCTATCATTTGATCCGGGAAATCTGAGCAGATAACTGCAATACCAAAAGTTCCTTCAACCAGTTTCAATGCTTCCTGAGCTATTAAAGTGAAATCATCATTTTCTTTTGCAAAATGTTCGAATAAATGAGCCAGAATTTCTGTATCAGTATCGCTTTCAAATGTATGACCTTCTTCAATAAGCTTATTTCTCAAATTCTTAAAGTTTTCGATTATTCCATTATGTACAACAGCGAATTTATTGTTACAACTTGTATGAGGATGTGCATTGATTGTAGTTGGTTTCCCGTGAGTAGCCCAGCGTGTATGAGCTATTCCAATATTACCATCTAATTCTGAAGGTGGCGGTAACATCCTTTCCAGGGAAACAATTTTACCAGCCCTTTTGTGAATCTTGAGTTTCTTCTCTTTATCGATGAAGGCAATTCCAGCACTGTCATATCCTCGATATTCAAGTCTTTTTAAACCTTCAAGTATGATTGGGATTGCGTTTCTTTTGCCTACATAACCTACTATTCCGCACATAAAATCCCTCCTAAAAAAATACTGGATTTAATATATTTAAAACCTTCTGAACGGTCGAAGACCTTCCGAACGGTTTTAGTTAATACTTATTTAAGGGTTCTGCAAAATGCAAAAACAGATGTCTTTCTGAGGTTTCTTTCAAAGGTATTCTTCCGAAGAATCTCATTATCAGCGAAGTTCCTTCGAGAGAAAAACAAGATGAATTCCTCAGGATGACAAAAACGCCCAATTATGCAGAACTCATAACACATATCTGACGCAGGAGCGTCGTTTATCTCATTCTAACTCTAGAGCATTGAAACAAGATTTATCATTTATTTTGGCAAATATTTTTAATAGAAAAACAAATATCAAAATCGCAGGGATTCCCCACCAAAACGGGAATTCTCCATCTTTTAGAATCTTCTCAAAATATGGCATTTTATCAGCAAATCTTCCTATAAGAAGAGCAAGACTGTTATTCGCAAAATGGGCAAAAATTGGAATTAAGATACTATTTGTTTTAAATAGTAAATAACCCATCCAGATTCCAAGTAGAGTAACCGGAACCATCCTGAAAGGATCAAGATGGAATATTCCAAATAAGACTGCAGTTATTATGATTGATTTCCAGATTCCCTGTTTTCTGAAAACATTGATTATGTATCCTCTAAAGAACACTTCTTCACAAATACCAGGAAGAAGAGCAATCACAAATAAACTTTTCCAGATAGTAATATCTTGAATCAGGTTATTGAAAGATTCCATATATGATTCAGGAATTGGGAAAATGATGTTTATCATCTGCATTAACAATCCTACAAGAACAAGAATTGGAAAAGCTAACAGAATTATAAGAATAAAGTTAAGAGGATTTGTTTGATTCAATCTGAGTGTTTTTTTAATGTCAGATTTTGAAATTCGTAAAATTAAAATGGTTGGTAAAAGAATTATTAATAATTCTGTTCTGATGAGACCGTTTATCAGGTTTTCGGTTTGCCATTTTCCGCCAATATAAAATAATGCTAAAAGCATAACAATAAAGAAAAGGAAACCAAACTGTGGAGTAAAAACATTTTTCTTATCTTTTCCCCAGAACTTTAAAGATTTTTCTTCTGCAGTTCGGAATAAAACCGACTCGCAATTAAAAAGCCTGATAGAAATATAGATTGCGATTATATCTAATATTATTGTTGAGCTAACTACAATAAAAAGATGACTCAGTTCAAAGCTGCCCAACATTATATTCCTGATAAGAAGAGAGAAATTTACAATTGGAATGAGAGCGAAACCGAAACTCAATTCAAATCCCGGTAGAAAGCTGACCATTGAAAGCATAATTCCGCCAAACAAAACAGGCATTTGATAGCTCTGGGCTTCTTTGATATTTCGCGAGTAAGTGGAAATAGAAAGTAGTAAAGCAGAGAATAAAGTTACAAGCGGAATCATTAAAACCAGGATTAAAGCGAAATTTCCAATCGGAAGCTGTAAACCGCCTGCATCAGTTTGATACTGTGAAAAGATATGATGAAAAGAGAGATACATACTGAAAAGATTTAGTAAGACTGTGATGATTGTAATTGTGATTATGGTGAGATATTTTCCTATAACAAGTTCGTTTCTGCGAGCAGCACTGACTAATATGGTTTCCAAAGTTTTTCTTTCTTTTTCACCGGCAACCAGATCCGAAGAAACAACTGCTGCACTGCTGATGGTCAGAATTATTAATAAATACGGCAGGAATTTCCCCAGAGCAAAACCGAGCATTTGAGCCGGAGGAGCAATATTCTCCTTTTTTAGTTCTATAGCTGTGAGAATTTCTTCATTTATTTTGATTTCCTGCAGTCTTTCTCCCACTAATTCATTTTCTATTTCAAAAAGTTTATCTGAGATTTTTCGATATGTTTTGCTACTTCTTTCACTTGTCTCATCATAGATAATTTTTGCAATTAGAACCTGGTATCCAGTTGATGAAAGACTGTCTTTTAAATCTACAACAGCTTGTATGCTTTTATCTTTGAGAAGCTCGTATAAAGGTGTTTCATCATAAAAATCGATTTTCGGCATGATTTGAAGATTTTCAATATTTTGCAGTTCGGATTCTATCCTTATTGAAGTTTCATCCAAAATGTTATCATTAAGATAAATGAGCATTTGCTGCTGTTCGAGTTTCATCTCCTGACGCGACATCATTGAAGAAAAACCAATCATTAAAAGTGGATACAGCACAATCGGTAGAACCAAAGATGTAATAACAGTTCTTCTATCTCTGAATAAGTCGAGAAGTTCTTTTTTGTATATTATGAGGATTTTCTTAAAATTCATTAACAATCTCCTCATCTTTTATTCTATTCACAAAATGAATAAAAATATCATCCAAATCATTCAAACCGGTTTCTTGTTTGAATTCCTGCCAGGTTCCTTCAGCCAAAACTTTTCCCTCATGAATCATGACAATTTTATCTGCAATTCGCTCTGCTTCTCTCATAATATGAGTGGAAAACAGAACGCATTTTCCATCATTTTTACATCTATGAATGAAATCCACAATATTTTTAGCGGTTAAGATGTCCAATCCGGCAGTAGGTTCATCGAATATCATAACCGGCGGATCATGAATTATTGAACGAGCAATCGAGACTTTTTGTCTCATTCCTGTAGAAAGAAAATCGACTTTTTTATCGAGAAAATCATCCATATCGAGAAGATTTGAAATTTCCTGAATTCTTATTTTGATATTAGAAGGTTCAACATCGTAAAGATGACCGAAATAAGTAATCACTTCCCTGGCAGTCAAACGGGCATAAAGTCCTGTATCTCCGGAAAGAAAACCAAGATTAGATCTTACCTGTTGTGGATTGCTGATGATATCAAAACCTTCAACTGAAGCAGTTCCGCTGAATGGCTGCAGAACTGTGGAAAGCATTCTCATGGCAGTGGTTTTTCCAGCGCCATTTACTCCCAAAAGAACTACAATCTCACCACGTTCTGCTGTGAAAGAAAGATTATTTACAGCATAAAGCTCTTCCCCATTTTTTTGGATAAAAACTTTTGTGAGATTTTTAACTTCAATCATAGAACCTCAATAAATTAAACTTGCTAAGTTTAAGAAACTTAACAAGTTTTTAAAGTAATTTTAAAGAACTTTCGGTATAAAATCAGTTTTATCGTTAATCATACGTGCAAATTGAGCGAGCAATTTAACCGCATCATAAAGATCTTTGAACGAAATAATCTCATTTGGAGTGTGCATATATCTGTTTGGAATGCTGATAAGACCGGCAGCCACACCAGCTCTTGTAATCTGAATCGCATTTGCATCTGTTCCGGTTCCACGTGGAGCGGCTTCGATTTGATAATCAACTTTTGCTTTTTCAGCAGCTTCTTTTAATAAATCAAAAACTTTAGGATTTATATTCGCACCTACAACGACAACCGGACCTTTGCCTAATTTGATATCACCCATTTTATTTTTATCCATTCCCGGATAATCTGTGGCATGAGTAACATCGATGGCAATTCCAACAGTTGGGTCGATGCCATAAGCACTTGTTCTTGCACCGCGCAATCCGATTTCTTCCTGAACTGAAGAAACAGAGTAAACATTTGCACAAATTGTTTCATTTTCCAGCTCTTTTAGAATGGCTCCAACAACAAATACTCCAGCTTTATTATCTGTTGCTTTTGTTGCTACAAAGTCTTTAGAGAGCATTTCCATTCCAGGTAAAAATGTTATATGGTCTCCAACTGAGATTTTTTTCTCAGCATCTTTTTTGTCTTTTGCACCAAAATCGATCCAGAGTTCATCCATTTTTGCTGATTTATTTCGCTCATCCGGTTTCAAAAGATGAATTGGTTTTCTGCCGATAATACCGATATACACTTTTTTCCCATGATAAATACAAACTCTTAATCCGGGCAGCAAACTGGCATCAACTCCTCCAATAGATGTGAAATGAATAAAACCATCATCATCGATGTATTTGATCATCAAACCAATTTCATCTGCGTGACCGGAAAACATTAATCTCAACTTTCCAGTTCCTTTCTTAAGAGCGATAACATTCCCATGAACATCTGTTTTCACATCATCTGCCAAATCTTTTACATAGTTACGATACACTTCTTGTGCCGGTTGTTCGAAACCGGAAGGGCTTGGTGCTACAACCAAATCCTTAAAGAACTTCTTTAATATTTTTTCCATTGAATCTCCTCTTTATACTCATTTTTTTTTATATTAAAACCATCAAACAAAAGAAATTAAAAATTCACAATCAAGATTTATGCACTTTTGGTGTAGTAATTGTGTTACATTACATATCAACAATTACTGGCAACACCGGAAGCAAAAGGATTTATTATTTTCTTCTCCTCTTTCTTTCTATCATTAGGAATTATGCAGAGAAATTTTAAAACTGATTTTCCTGTATTTTTATAATTATGCTTCATAAACGGTTCCACATAAATCACATCACCGACTTTAAAAGGTATGTCACCATCTTCTGTGGTCAAAGCTCCTTCACCTTCAACGATAAAGTTTTCGTGTTCCCAACTATGAGCATGATAAGGAGTAAAACCTCCCGGATCTATCTCGAACATTCGTGTAGCAAAATTTGGTGCTCCATCTTTTTGGGAAATAAGCCAGCGAACTTTTGCACTTTTTGCACCTTCCATTATTACTTCTTCTAGTTCAATATTTTTATAATTTGTCAGTTTCATCTATCCTCCAAATGTGCTTATTTAAGATGATGATTATCATCTTTGTTTAAGATATTTTTGTACAAAAACTCCAGAAAATTCTTAATAATATTTTAAACTTCTAAACAGAAATAACTTCTTTTACTTCCGGAATCTCTTCTTTTAGAACCCGTTCAATTCCTGCTTTCAGAGTTAATGTTGCCATAGGACAATTCCCACAAGCACCTTGAAGTCTAACTTCAATTACATTATCTTCTCTAACATTGATTAATTCACAGTCTCCGCCATCAGCTTGCAAAGCAGGTCTAACTTTGTTTAAGACTTCCTGAACTTTTTCTTTTGATATCATTTATATCCTCCAATCTATTTTAATTATGTTAAAAACAAAAACCCTCTTTTTACGTAAAGAAAAAAATCTGATATTCCTTGCAACAAACCTTGCAAAAAAAATAAAAAACTCTCCTGATATACTTACTTTGAAAACGGTTTACTCACAGAGGAATTCTCTCAAACAGACCATTTTCAATGGTTATGTCGTTATTTGCTATTTCAACTCTTGAAAAGGTTCAGCAGGAAGAAAATACCTCTTAAACCTTTTCAAGGTCTTCGTTACTTTTTGGTTGGAAAATCTTCTGTAATAATGGTCAATATCCCTAACAAAATCCTTGACTTTAAAAATGTGATTTAAAGCTTGGCTGTGAAATAAATAATAAAAATATAGGAGAATTTGATGAAGAAGAAAGTTATAATAATGGGTGCTGCAGGAAGAGATTTCCACAATTTCAATCTTTATTATAGAGATAATCAAGATTATGAAGTTCTTGCTTTCACTGCCACGCAAATTCCGGATATTGATGATAGAAAATATCCTGCTGAATTAGCCGGTATATTGTATCCTCAAGGAATTCCGATTTTTGCTGAAGAAGAACTTGTAAATCTAATTAAAAAATTTGATGTAGACCAAGTTGTATTTGCATACAGCGATGTTACTCACGAACGAGTTATGCACAATGCTTCGATCGTAAATGCTGCTGGAGTTGATTTTGTTCTTATGGGAGTAAGAAACTCACGCGTGAAAACCACTATACCATTAGTAACTATCTGTGCTACTAGAACAGGTTGTGGTAAAAGCCAAACAACCAGAAAGGTTGTAAAAGTACTCAAAGAAAAAGGCTTGAAAGTTGCTTCCATCCGTCATCCGATGCCTTATGGAGACTTGGTTACTCAGAAAATTCAAAGGTTCGCAGTTTTAGCAGATTTGGAAAAACATAAATGCACAATAGAAGAAATGGAAGAATATGAACCTCACATTGAAATGGGAAGTATAATTTATGCGGGTGTGGATTATGAAGCAATTGTTCGTGAAGCAGAAAAAGAAGCTGATGTCATCGTCTGGGATGGAGGAAACAATGATACTCCATTCTATACTTCAGATAAAGAATTGCAGATTGTTGTGGTTGACCCTCACCGACCGGGTGATGAATTAAGCTATTATCCGGGAGAAACCAATCTGCGTCTGGCAGATGTGATAGTTATAAATAAAATCGATTCAGCAGACCCGGAAGGAATTCAAATTGTGCGTGATAATATTCGCTCTATAAATCCGAAAGCAAAAATAATCGATGCTGCTTCTCCATTAACAGTTGATAATTTTGAACTTATTATGGATGCAAGAGTTCTGGTAGTGGAAGATGGTCCCACTCTTACTCATGGTGAAATGACATATGGTGCAGGAATTGTAGCTGCCGAAAAATACGGTGCAAAAGAATTTGTTGATCCTCGCGAAGCTGCTGTGGGAACCATTGCAGATACTTTCGAGAAATATCCTGATATTGGAATTCTGCTGCCGGCTATGGGTTATGGCAAACAGCAGATTAAGGATCTGGAAGATACTATAAATGCTGTTGATTGTGATGTGATTATCATTGCAACTCCGATTGATCTTCGCAGAATTGTTAAAATCAATAAACCTGCAGTTCAGGTGAAATATGAACTCCAGGAAATTGGGCATCCTACAATCGAGGATGTTTTGAAAGATTTCTAAAAAAAGCATTATTAAAGATTTGAAACAACAAAAGAGATTTGCAGTTGCAAATCTCTTTTGTATCTTCGGAGGGTTTTTGCATATATCACTGGTGAAATTCTCAAATGGACAAGACCTATTTACTTTAGTCAAGTATAATTATAACCGTTCGGAAGGTCAAGACCGTTCCGAAGGTTATTTCAGCAGCAGCACCTTTTTCATTGCTCTATTTTTACCATTTATGCTTAATTTTGAAAAATAGATTCCGGTTCCAACCAAATTTCCGGAAGTATCTTTTCCATCCCAGGTTATTTTCCATTCTCCTTTATTCAAATCATCTGAAATTAATGTCCTGATTTCTTGTCCTTTGACATTATAAATTGTGAGTTCAACTCTGCTGTCATTGGGTATTGAAAATGAGAAAGTTGTACTCGGATTAAATGGATTGGGATAGCTTTGCAACAGAAATTCTGTAGAAACGATTTCATTATCTCCGGAAATATTTTCTTCTCCTTCACGAGACGAAAAAACACTTATATCATCAAAAGCAAAACCATCACTGGTTATTGGATTATCATCATATTGCTGGAACTTAATGATAAAGTTGTCGGAATAAACAAGACTATAATAAGTACAAAGGCTATCCACATTGAGTGTGATTTCCTGCCATCTATTACTTCCGGCAAGAGAATGAACTTTTATGAAAGAAGTTCCTGCATTATCCGAGAAATATACACCATCTGTCAAATGTGTTTCATCACTAAATTCTTTCCACCAGAATTCAAGATATACGCTGTTTTCATTCTCCAGGTTAAGGTGAAGCCAGGCTTCATTGGTGACCCAGCAGTTAGTTGTATCGCAATCCATTGTAAGATGTTTGTTACCGGAATGAGGAAAATGATTTTCAGTTACAAGTATTCTACCGTGACTATTACTGGAATGCATTTCCCAATTATAATCCACTCCATCTTCAAAATCCATAACATATGGAAGAGAAGAATAATCTTTGATATCAACAAAACTATCCCTTGCCTGAATGTAATTCGGTTTATTGGAAGTTATTATCCAGTTATCACTTATTTTGCCTTCATATAGAAAAGGAGAATCACCTTTTCCCATAATATCACCATCGGAATTCACGATACAAATTTCCGCATCTGTTTCTACTCCTGAAGAATTTAATGCTCTGAATGTATAACCGATTGAAAATCCACCATGCTGCAAAATTGTAATCAGTTTTTCAGCTTCTGCAGACCAGACATCCATGCTTGGATCACCAAAAAGATTGTGACCCAGATAAAGCTCTCTAATTACACGGTTCGTAAAATAATACGATACGACATTCCAGCTCTCACGAGTAAGATAGCCGAGTTTATGATATCCATCGATGAACATCAGATCCATATATTCATTTACAATGCGGTAAGTAAAATAAGGAAAATCTACGCATGTAGATGCATATAATGCTACCGGACCGCCCAGTTCATTAAAAAATACTTGAGAAATAGTACCTTCCACATTATAAATCGTGGAAGGAAGACTATCCACTTGTATTATACCTGACGGGTTAGGACCTGTATGTGTTTGAATTATTTCTCCGTATATATTTCGCTGAACAGGAAGTGACGAGCTAACAAAATCTAAATCTGCAGTGCGGCATGAACCAAGCCAGGCAATATAATTTGTACCCTGTGTATTAGGTACAAAATCTTCCAACTGAACATATCCTGATGCTGGCCTTACATAAGAATACTCAATTGTATCGGGATCGGTATTATACCAGCCTGCTCCTTCATATGCCCTGTTTGTATTTATGGTGATACTTTGTTTATGAGGTCCGAATTCCCTGATACACCAGGATATATTTTTGTCATATTCCGAATCAAATATGGTATATTCATCTCCTCCATGCCACATACCATATAAAAAATTGTAATTGCGTGCCTGCAACATATCTGTAACCGGTTTCGCACAGCCGTTCAAAGTATCAACCAGATCGTATGTATAAAGAACATCTGTTGAAATATTATCTCCCAAGTGCTCTATCATAACACCGAGTATGAGATTATCTGTAGTAACATTTGGAACCTTCTGAATATTCGTGGCAATAAAAGCCATCCTGTCTGTGTAATCCGTGTAATTTTTTCGATAATTCTGATATTTTGCATAAAATTGAACTACATCACTTAGATTGCGTGCCGGCACTCTACCCACGTAAAGATCAGGATAGAGCACTATATCGAAAATATCATCATCTGCAGGCCAGTTGGAAAGCACATTACTGTAATAGAAGTCGGTAAGAGCAACATCGCTTACTGTATCACCTGTCCAGGGAAATTGTCTTGGCGGGATTATGCTTTCATCTCCACCCAGAAGAACATATTGTAAACTTGGATTAGAATACTTTTGAAGAAACAAGTAGGTTCTGATCTCTGATTGAGTGGAACCGATAGTTGAAGTTGAAACTACCTCTGTAGCCATTCCTTCTTCATTTTTTAGATCTGCGAACTGCTGAAACCAGTAAACATAATCATCACAGGTTATGATTATCATCTCTGTATTTAGAGTACGATTTTCAATAGGTTCTTCTCTTTCTACCGGCTTCCTGACTTCCATTTCCAATAGAAATTGATCTACTACTTTCTCATCACCAAAAACTTTCATTAATTCCATTTTTTCCACTTCTTCGAAATTGTTATAATCGATCGATAGAAGTGAACCTGCCAGGAATAAGCAGGCAATTAACAATTGAATCTTTTTCATCTTAATCCTCCTTTTTTAGCTCACGGATTCACACGGATCAACACGGATAATTTATCTGTGTTTTTACATATTCATCTGTGAAGCTTTGTAATCTTTTTTCCTTAGAGAACACAGAGATTCTCTTTTTATTTGTGTTCTCTGTGTATTGTAAATAATTTTCATTTGCCAGATTACTCATTACAAATAAGTTTGTAATCAGCGAAAGGGAAATGGTTTTATGTGCAAGCGGCGACCAACCAAAATGCCCTTAACCAAATCCCTTTCCGCTATTTCATCAAAAGCATTTTCCGTGTATGCACGGTTTTCCCTTCATTTACCAGCCGGTAGAAATAAACACCGGAACTGACTGATTTATCATTTTCATCTTTCCCACTCCAGACGATAGAACTTACTCCGGTTTTTTCTTCCAACTTATAGCTTTTCACTTTTTGCCCTTTGATGTTATAGATTTCTATTTGGGGATTTTGGATATTCTCTGCAAGGCTGTATGAGATGGTTGTGGACGGGTTGAACGGATTGGGGTGGTTTCTAAGAAATAATTCTGATATTGTAAGATTGTTTGTTATTGATGTACCACTAATTCTATAACATTGAGTTACATTCCCATATGAATTGGTAATGAAAGCAGCATGTAGATCGTGGATAACTGCATGCGCACATCCAAGTTTAGACCACCATTCATCTCCAATTTTTATTGCTGAATGTGCTCCATTACCATAAACAGCTATCGACACATTAGGGTTGTTTTCATCACATGGAGTCCATATCCCAGTATTAACTAGCTGATCAATATAATTTTTCCAATATTGTAGAGATGAACCACAATTACCATCCATAATCCAAGCAAAATTATGACAATTGTATTCTAAAGTAGGCCAATCAATAATAACTTCCGGAGGCCAATTATTATGATCTATAATATATTGATAATGTTCAAATACCAATTCCTTATCTATATCCCAAACATCTATCGAATTACCTCCAATATAAACAGTATCAAACCAAAATCCATATCTAAATGAAGGATAATCAATAGAGAAGGTACCTCCCTTTCCACCACTTCCAACCAAATTTGTTGCTTCGACTGATATCTGTTCTTGATCTTCAATCCAATCAAAATGGCACTCATCATGACTCATTGATTCTCCAGGATTATTAGTTTCATCTACTACTGGGTCTGTTTGTGATTCTTCCCAAACCCGTAATCTCCAATGTGAGTAAGCAGTGTAAGAAAAATCAACATCTGCATGACCAGTTCCTTCATAATACCTGACTTTCAGCCAATATTGCCCAGTATAAATCGGTGTATAATTTATTGTTTCGTTCAGACCAGGATCTAGCATTCCTCCATGTGCCAATATAGTTTGTTGCTCTGAGTCATACAAATATATGTCAAAATCAGTAGTACCATAACCCCAACCCGCAAGCACCATTTGCACGTAAATTTCATTATTCGACAATGCCCACATTTCAAACCATTCGGTAACGTAGCAGGTAGCCCCATAATAGGTTTGTACACTCGCTTCTGGAGTGAAATTATAAAATGTCCAAATACCATTTGATTCATCTTTAAAACCAGGATTGAAAGTTCCAATATCCACATAATTAGAAGAACCAGATGCATTTTCAACAACATTCATACGATCAGGAAAAGGTCTATTAGGATTAAAGCATATTACATCATCATAAGAGAATAACAGAATAGAGTAATTAATTATCAGTATAATTATCATGATTACTTTCATTTTTTCCTCCTTTTCGATACTACTTCTGATAAGTTATCCTGAATTTCCATATATTCAAATGAGGAGAGATATTTATAGAAATCAATCGTGAAGATATGACTATCCAGAATACTTCTTTTCTTCATATAATCAAGAAAGGGTTTATAGTTTAAAAGATACATAATTCTACCAGCGAGACAATTTCCATCTCCGGAAGTTATTATCTCATCAGGAGACCAATAACGAGCAGAGGTTCGATCGAATATCTCCAACAGCTCTTCCTCAGAATATCTTATCAGGATTTCTTTATATGCTAATAATTTAGCGAGATAGCTTATTCTTACTTTATAATGTCTCGATCTTTGTCCAGGTGTCAATCCATGCTCTCCCAATCTGAATTCCGGTGTAATATACAATTGTTTCAGTTTCTTATGTATATTTTCTCTTTTTAATAGTTCTTGTAATCCATTAAAATTGTTTATTGCAAATTGCAATTTATCTTTAATTGGAAAAAGCGTGGAACTAGGTAGATTACTCTTGGCATGAAAATATGGTAAGTTTAAACAAGTAACCATCAAACCTTCATCGGACATATTTAACAATATGTCCTCGGGTATCTGCCATTGGTTTATCAACACAGTATCCAAAAAAGCATATCCTCTCACATTAACATCAATTGGAAAAAAATACACATCATCTGGTGGTTCAGGAAAACCAAGGTCTACCTGATTACCATCAAATGATTCTTTTAATGCCTGGATGTAATAATTTTGGGATTCCATTTTTTCTTCAGAATAGAGCATTTTTAAAGCAAATACTATTGATAGTATAATAATAAATGTAGTTATAAATTCTTTCTTCATTTCTTACTCCTTTTTTAACATTTTTTTGGTTAACAGTTTCCAGCCGTCATATATATCCGGCTGTGTTTAATTATCGAAATTAAATACTTTTCACTTTTCATCTTTAGTGTTTTCCTTTATCCTTTAACCTTTTTCCTTTATCCTATGGATCGTGCATGGTTACCTCCTTTAAAATTTTCAATTTTACACTTTACATTTTAAATTTTCTATTTCAAAAGCTCCCTTTTCTCATTTCCCTTTTCACAGAAAATGGGAGAAGAGAGATTGTTAGCAATAAATAAATTTATCAAGCATCTTGCGCGACTGCACCGACTTCCCTTCATTTACAAGCTGGTAGAAATACACACCGGAACTGACTGATTTATCATTTTCATCAGTTCCATTCCAGACGATAGAACTTTCTCCAGCTTTTTCTTCCAATTGAAAGCTATACACCTTTTGCCCTTTCAAATTGTAGATTTCTATTTGGGGATTTTTTATATTTGCTGCCAGGCTGTAGGAGATTGTTGTTATTGGATTGAATGGATTGGGATAGTTGGTTAGTTTTATTATGCGTTCTGAAATAGTTGTATCCTCAATATTTGTTCCTGTTTCTGAGTACATCGTGAGATTTTTTGTGTATAATAGATAATCTATTTCAAATATGTTTTGAACAACTTGATTCCTTACGACTTCATTATAGTCTGTTGCCACAGCTTCTATTACATTAACTTGTGTTGCATCGTACCATGAATGAAAAAGCAATGCATGGAATCCTGCTCTTGCAAAACAATCTCCTGGTAATAGCTGACCCTGGGTTATTTCAGGATAACTATTTACAATATATGTACAACTAAAATCATCAATGATATCCTCACTAACTTCCCAGCAGCGGCCAACTAATCCTGAGCAGTCAATTCCTGCAGCCCAAGTAAGAGAACCTGGATGGTGATCATCATGAGCACCTGGTCCATATGTTCCTAAATCATATTCATCATCCCATTGGTCAAAAGTATCTCTTCCCCCATAGTGATATGGCATCCCGTATTGATAAGTGTACATTTGATCTTCCCAGTCACAGGGATAATTATCAGTGTATCCTAATTGTGGATCACCAGAAGAACTGTAATTATAAGTTATATTAGATAAATAAACATACCATTCCAGATCACGATAATCTTCTGCAATGTTTACTGCCTGAGAGAAAACAAACGTTGGTATGACTATAATAAGCATTATAAGTATTCTGAATCTCATTTTTCCTCCCCGACTTTATGCCATTTCCTGATTTCGACTCTATCTTTCATTGGAATTAGTTGATATAGTGAACCATCTTTTCCTGCAAAAAGTTCAGGAGGCCACATCAACTTCAAACCATAATTTTCATAATTTTCAATATGTATATTTGTACTAATAGGTTTTCCTTTATTTGACAAAATAACGATTTCCGTCTCAATGTTGTTTTTCAAATAAATTAATTCATAGTACATATTATTGTATTTATCAATGTTTAAAAAATTATGATAACTTACATCCCATAATTCATAGAGATTGACTTCTTTATTTGTATCTTTAAAAAATACTATACGCTCCTTTTTTCTCCAATCGTAATTAACAGTTATGTTTTCAAATAATTCAGAATCTTCAAGAATCACAGCTTTCTTTTTTTCTAAACCAATTTTTTCAAATGAACAACCTTTTGTAACTCCTATTTCACCTTGATTATTTGAAATTAATTTATTTCCAATAGCAATAATTTCGTTTTGTAATATGAGAGAGTCAATCAAGACAAATTCATTCGAAAATACATGTAGGTAAAATATTCGATCTATCGTGTTTATGGCTTTCGTTTTAAGCACATACAACTTATTATCGCAAAACATAAAGTCAGCAATACCATCGTTGCTTCTCATAGAACATAAGTAACATCCATTTAAATCGAATTTTTTGATTAAAAGTTCATTTTTCTTATTCAGATTAGCTATGTATAAATTATCTGCTCCATCTAAAGCCAATTTTTTAGGTCCATAATCAGGTGCGTCTTCGAGATGGTCAGGAGAATCATATACATAAAGTTCATCCTCTCCTTCTCCAACCGGTATGGTAATGTTTTCCATCTCGTAGATCCATTTTTCTGCTAAAAGCATACTCACCAATACCGTTAGCAAAAGCATTATTAAAAAAATCTTCTTCATTTTTTTCTCCTTTTTTGTATTTTTTTGTTAACATTTTCCAGCCATAATAAATCAGTTGTGTTTAATTATCGAAATTAAATACTTTTCTCTTTTCATCTTTAGTCTTTTCCTCCTTGTTACGACGTCCTGAAAGCGTTCGGTACGAAGCTGGACTATTTAATTAAAAGCATTTTTTTGTTTTGGATTGTCTTTTCTTCATTTATCAACCGATAGAAATACACACCGGAACTGACCGATTTATCGTTTTCATCTTTCCCATTCCAGACGATAGAACTTTCTCCAGCTTTTTCTTCAAGTTGAAAACTTTTTACTCTTTGCCCCTTGATGTTGTAGATTTCGATTTGGGGATTATTGATATTATCTACCAGGCTGTAGGAAATAATTGTGGATGGGTTGAAGGGGTTGGGGTGGTTGGAATGTAATTCATAATTCATTAAAGTAGTAGCTTGATTATCAATGGAAGTTCCATAAAGATCTGATGAGACAGTTATTTCCAAAATTATATCTGATGGTTCACAGGGAAACCAACGGAAAAAAGTACCATCAGTATACCGAAGTTTAAAAGCATATGTTCTAACAGTACAAGTATTATTTACATAATCAATATTAACTATTTCTGAATTGTTGAATCCATCACCAGGACTATTATCTCTGAAACCTGCATTTATACTTATTGGCCAAATTTCGAAATCATCTGAATTGGGTATAAAATCAATATCTGTTTCAATTTTATATCTTTTTGCGTAATAAATTCCGTTTGGGACTTTGAAAGTTTCATAAAAATGTTGATGATACCAGCTTTGAACTAATTGTCCACTAATATTAGTTACACTAAAATGTTCAAAAGTGTGATTTTGGATATACGATAAGACATTGTGAACATCAAGTATACCATGACCTGTCTCGCTATCCCAACCTGGTACGTTAATGTCTGAATTAGCTGTTTGCTTTAAAATATGCTCAATATCTTCAGGATATAGATTGGGATTAAGGGAAAGACATAATGCTGCAGCACCGGAAACGAGTGGAGAAGAAAAAGATGTACCAGTATTATAGCAATAGGAATTAGTTAAATTTAGTAAAATCATTTTATCTAAGTAATTTGGTCCTTCTCCGCCGGGAGCCACTAAATCCAATCGATCATGATAGGTTGAATATGATGCTCTCTCAAAGAATTTCGTTGAAGCACCAACAGCTAATATACCTGGGAGAGGATAAGCAGAAGGATATCTTCTACTAGAGCCATAAGTATTACCTGAAGAGCAAACAAACAACACACCTTGCCTGATTAAATTATCTATGTTTAGGATAGTTGTGTAAGGAGGATTAGTTAAATAACCCCAAGAATTGTTTAAAATTCTGCAATTGTTATCAAAAGCACTATTAAATGCATTACAAATATTATCATTACCTGAGCCAAAGCCATAGCTTCGAGATTTACATGTTGCTGTTACACCTGCGATGTAATTATTATTATGGTTTGCAGTTATTAAACCTGTAGTACCGGTCGCATGACTACTTGCATAACTTCCCCCACTATATTTTAATCGTCCAGACATATCTTCATGTTGATAAGCATATCCAAGTTCAATTATACCAGTTTTTATATTTTCATCTCCCATTGAAATATCCCAAGCATCTAAAATATTAATATCACCAGGTTGACCATTATTATATAGATACCATTGTTGTGGAAACAATTCATCATCAGGAACGACTCTAACACTTGAAATTTCACCATCATCTGATATTGGACAGTAACTGCTCTCAGCATAATCTATGTAATAAAAAGTAGTATCATTTGATAGTGTATAAATAAGATTATGGGCGTTAATGCTATCGCTTGTTGTAATTTTATAGATATTTGAAAGGTCATTGAGAAGGATATCCATTCCCCAAAAATTTGTTGCATAAATATCTTCCGAATTAAAAGAAGGAAACACTTTTTCTAAGCTTTCAGCATTATAATACAAAAGAGTATCTAGCAACGTTTCATTTACAATTGTAGTCTGATTAACAGGAAATGAAGAACTTCCTGAAATACTAACACAATCTCCAGAGTCTCTAAACAAGACTTCATTATTTGGAATACTGTGCAAGTATAAACAAAAAAATGCAACTAAAAGACTTACTAAAACTTTCATAATAGCCTCCTATTCAATAAAAGTTATCTGTTGTTTTTCTGAACCATCCGGCTTCATTGTCCATAGGAATCCGTTAATATTCCCTTGTTCTACTGAAGGACAATAAGTGTAGAGGATAGTATCATCTTCATAATTCCAGTCCCATGCCTCAGCATATTTGTCTATGAGTCTAGTGAGTTCATCTGCACTTACATCATAGCGGTATATGTATGTACCCCAATCATCTATATGCCTTGCAGAGAAAATAAGAATATTTTCATCGTAGCTTGGTAAAACATAATTTATGTGATCAAATTCATTAAAAAAAGTTATTTGTGAGTAAGTGTTCTCTGAGTAATTAATTTTAAATATCTCCCAGTTTTCACCATAACCAGGATATCCACTACAATAGATGTACTCATTATCTTGAGAAAAATAAGGATATCTCCCACCCCATGGTCCAACCTTGTGCTTATCAGATCCATCTTCTTCCATTATATAGATACCCGGATCACCAAGTCGGATGTCCACAGCTATTAGATCTCCATTGCGTGACCATTTTGGAAATAGGTTAGGTCCTGTATCACTGCCAATCAGCTCAATCTTGCTCATATCAAAAGGAATTTCAAATGGCAACTTGTAGATATTATATACTGCTTCGAAAATAAACCATTGGTTATCAGGAGACAAGCTTAGACCACCTCCACCCATCATCAGATCAATTGAACAAATTGATGTACTATCTGTTTGCAAATCTTTAATGTAAATACCAAATGTTGAATCGGTAACAGTGTGATGCCCATTAGAATGAGATCCATTATAATAGACGATTAAATCATGTCCGGAACTCCAACTGGCATTTATATCGTATCTAAATGGATACTTATCATCATCAACGGTAGGGATTTCTACAATGCTACCATCTTTACAGCCAATGAAATTAAGACATATTATCATCAATAACAGAAATGCAAGATGGAAAACATGTTTTTTAATCTGTATCATTTAAACTCCCTTGAATATTTTATCAATCTGTAAATTACTTATATCTATTTTAAATTAATTACTTAAATTCCAAGTTATTAGATCACATTAAAATTCCACTTTTTTTGATTAACAGTTTCCAGCCAACAAATAGATCGGTTGTGTTTTATTATCGAAATTAAATACTTTTCACCCCGTTAAACAGCATCTTTGCTGCTACCGCTTTGCGGTGTTTCACGGGGTAAACTTTTTCCTTCTTTTCTTAAAAGTTATCTTTACCAAATTCCAAAGTGCTATTATCAAAACTAAATATAATAAAATAATAACGATAACTAACATAAATACCTCATCTTAAATATCTGGAATTCTTTATTTCTTCATTAATAAATTTAAATTCTTCTATGGTTGGTTTTCTGTAATTAATTTTCATGAATTGGAAACTACCTGAAACCTTAGAAAAAAAACTAGTTTTTATTGAATATCCCAAAAAGTTCTTTTCAATTTGCAGATGATATTTCTCATTAGATTTTGAATTTTTACATTCCTTGTATAAAACTGTATAATTTCCATCGAGAATAATATATTCCGGTTCATTACAAATCGGGCAATTTATCAAAATTATGTTATTTTTCTTGATTTTCTCTTTCATGAAATATCCCTTACGGAAGATTTTTTTAATCCTTCTCTAATTTTAAAGATAAGTTCGTCATTATTAAATGGTTTAGTAATATAATCGTTAGCACCCAATTCCAAAGCTTCTGCTCTATTAGCTATACTGCTGTATGCTGTGATCATAATAGTTTGAATATCCTTATATTTTTGCTTAATTCTTTTTAATGCTTCTAAACCATCCATTCCGGGCAAGCGAATATCCAGAAGTACCAAATCCGGAATAGATTTTTCTATCTCTTGCATAGCAGCATAAGCATTTCCGGCAATTATCGTACTGATTCCTTGTCCATTTAGAATGTGTGAAAGAAGAAATTGCATATCTTTATTGTCTTCTACTATTAAAACAGAACCCATTACTTTTCCTTCTTGTTCTTGTCACGCCGTAGCAATATTCTTCTTACTTTTCTTTGCGTAGGCGGATTCTCTTTTTCATTTTCTCTTTTAATATGCATTTGCTGAACCAAGCAAAAAAAATAAATATTTTAAGTCTTAAGAATTGTTATAATTATTTGAAAAACAATAAATAATGAAATCGTTATTTATTTCAGGCTAAAAAAATATGGAAATGAATTTCTTTTATTTTGTGTCAGAAAGAAACAAAACGTGACAAAATGACACAGTCAAATTACAAACAAAATCCAAATACACAATACCAAATACCCAATCTACAGTTATTGAAAATCAAGAAATTTATTCCTTAACATTTTATATATATGATAATGTAACAATGAAATATATCATCAAGTTTTATACATTTTGATTTTGAAATTTTATTAGAAATTAGAAATTCGGATTTTGAAATTTAAAACGCTGCTTTTAGTTCTCTTATTTGTTTCAACAAGTTAGATGACAGAAATTGAAAAGGGAAATGTTTAATATTATTTCCCGGGATTCCATTTAAATGGAATATCAAATTTCCGCATCATTCGATATAAACTTTTCCGCGTGATTTTCAAATACTCTGCAGCTTTAGTTTTGTGTCCTTCAGCCAAGTCGAGAGTACGCAAAACCATTTTCTTTTCTACTTCATTTATTACATTTTCCATTGAAAAATTGGATTCAAAAACTTCGGGAATAAAAATCTCATAATTAATCTTGGATAGACTTTTGGGAAAGTATTCAGGATGAATATAATCATTTTTGCAGATTAAGGTGGCTCTTTTAACGACATGTTTTAATTCCCTGATATTTCCGGGCCAATGATAGTCCTGAAGCAATCTCATTGCTTTTGATGAAAATCCTCTCACATTTTTGTCCAAATCGATATTTGCTTCAGACAAGAATTCTTTTGCCAAAGTCGGAATGTCATCTTTTCTCTCATGAAGCAGAGGAAGCAAGATACTGAACTGATTTAATCTATAAAACAAATCATCCCGGAATTCGTTTTTTTGAACAGCTTCCAAAAGGTTGGAATTGGCAGCTACAATTATGCGAACATCAACCGGAATAGATTTTTTCCCTCCAATATGATGAATCTCATTCTCTTCAATTGCACGTAACAACTTTTTCTGACCGCTTTCAGGAAGGTTTGTGATCTCATCAAAAAATAAAGTTCCACCCTCTGCAAGTTCAAACTTCCCTTTTTTCATAGAACTCGCTCCGGTAAATGCACCTTCTTCATGACCGAACAACTCGCTTTCAAAAAGCGTTTCCGGTATTGCTCCGCAATCGACAGCAATAAACGGTTTTGAATTTCGTTTACTTTTATGATGGATCATATTCGCAAAAACCTCTTTTCCGGTTCCGCTTTTTCCCTGAATAACAACAATCATATTTGTAGGAGCTATCAAATTTACCTGTTTCATGATATTCTGAATTTCAGAACTTTCTCCCACAATAATTTCGTTTTTATCCTTATCTTTCAATCTTTTTCTAAGCTCTTTTACTTCTTTTGTTAGAGATTGATTTTTCAAGGCTTTTTTTATGGTGAAAATAATTTCGTCGTTATCAAACGGTTTAGTAATATAGTCATAAGCTCCCAATTTCATCGCTTTCACAGAATCCTTGATTTCACCAAAAGCTGTAATCATAATTATCTGGATTTCAGGATTGATTTTCTTCACTTTTTCCAAAACTTCAAAACCATCCATTTTCGGCATGCGAACATCGAGGACGATAAGATTGGGTGTTTTAGCTTTAATTCTCTTTAATGCTATTTCACCATTTTTAGCAATTGCAGTTGTATAACCTGCATCTTTCAAGATATGCGAAAGAATAAATCGCATATCTTTATTATCTTCAATAATTAAAATACGTTCCATAAGACTTCCCTATTTATTATTCTTACCTTACCAACTCAATTCTTCAAAGAAACTTATTTCTTTGGTAATTGAATTATTACTTTTGTACCTTTTCCTATTTCGCTTTCGATATTTATAAACCCATCGTGATCTTCAATGATCTGATGAACTAATGCTAAACCCAAACCAACTCCTTCATCTTTTGTTGTGAAGAATGGATCAAATATTTTTTCCAGATTATTTTTTGGAATGCCTTTCCCATTATCTGAAATAACAATTATTATTTCGTTTTCAGAATTAAAAGATGTAGAAACCGAGATGTTGCCTCCATCTTCAAATGCTTGAATAGAATTGATGATAATATTCTGAAAAGCTTGTTCAAGCCATTTTTTATCTGCTTTGATTTTGGGAATATCTTTTTCAAAATGCTTGCTGATTTTTATTTTATTTTTTGAAAATCTTGCTTTCAGATTTTTTATTACATTTTCAAGAATATCAGAAATTAAATTATCTTCAAATTTCAGTTCTCTTGGTCTGGCGAAATCAAGTAATTCCATTATTATTTGGTTTGCTTCATTAGAATTCCTCATAATAATTTCCAGATAATCTTGAATCGGTTCTTTCAACTCTATTTTTTTGATACTTAATTGTGCAGAAGCATTAATATTTGCCAGAGGATTTCTGATTTCATGAGCAATCCCGGCAGCTAATTTTCCTATACTTGCCATACGTTCTGAGCGGACTAACTGATCCTCCAGATTTTTCTTATTTGTTGAATCTCGTATAATAACAACAACATGAGTTATTTCGTCAGCTTCGTTTTTATATGGAGTATATGTTACTTCAAAATAGCGATGTCCAAAATCTACAAAATCAAACCACGCCTCACAGTGAATGACTTTTCCTGTAAAACATTTATCAAGATAACTTTTTATGACATTACTAAATTGTTCTTCTCCCCAAATCTGTTTAACGGATTTACCGATAATCTCTTCAGGTTGTAGGTTTTTGAAAGTACATCCGAACGCTTTGTTCACGGTTTCATAAATATAATCTTTGTTAATCAAGCTCATAAATTCAATCGAAGTGTTTGCAATAAATTCAAACTTCCGGAACATTTCCTCAGCAGCTTTACGCTGAGTAATATCACGGGATATTCCTTGAATCATGCTAACTTTCTTTCCATCATAAATTGGAGTGATACTTGTTTCAACAATTATCAAACTTCCATCAGATTTTTTATATTTTATCTCAAAAGGTAATGGAATTTCACCATCTAAAGCTTTCTTGAAATTCTCTAAAGAAATCTTATGATCTTCCGAAATGACAATATCAGTAAGTTTTAGAGAATAAAACATTTCAGATGTAATTCCCACCTGTTCTTCCATAATTTTATTCACATAAGTAAAATAACCTTTTGGATTAACCTTATAAACTGCATCATTAATATTATCCACAAGAGAACGATATTTCCCCTCACTCTTTTTTAGTTCAGAAGTACGTTCCTCTACCAATTTTTCCAAGTGTTGCTGATATCTTTCTAATTCCTTTTCTGCACGTTCTCGCTCAAAAATCTGTTCCTGTAATTTTATATTATTGTGATGTTTAATTATTAAAAGAGTAATAATAATTACCAGAAAAATAAGAAATAAAAGGATTATTATCAGCAACCAAAGTTGGAATTTTTTTTGAAATTCTTTTTCTTTTTGAAGTGATAGGATTTCTCTTTCTTTTTTTTCGGATTCGTATTTTACATGCATTTCTGCGAATTCTTTACTCATATTCTCATGGAAGATACTATCTTTGATGGTTGAAGCAAGAACTTCATATTCCCAAGCCTTTTCATAATCGTTGAGTTGTTCATATATATTTGCCAAAATAATATAATCATCTTTAATTAATTCTTTTGCATCGATTTCCAAAGCACATTCTAAACTTTGCTTAAGATAATCCAATGCTGTATCCGGTTCATTTTTATCTAAATACAAACTTGCAATATTCTTGGATGTATTGGCAAAGCCATATTTATCTCCTATTTCTTTTTTCAGATTTAGTGATCTTTTATAATAATCCAAAACTTTATCAAAATCTTGAGAATATTCGTAAATAACTGCAATATTATTAAATGTCGTAGATATTCCCTTTTTATTATCTGTTTCCTCGTATGTTGCTAAAGCTTGATTATAAAAAGAAAGAGCTTGTTCATAATCCTTGAGTTTCCCATAAACATTTCCGATATTATTTAAAGTGAAAGCAATCGAATCTAAGTCTTTAAGTTCCTTTTTGTAGTGTAACGATCTTTCATAATACTCCACTGCTTTTTCATATCTTTTTAATCTCAGAAAAATATTGCCTAAATTATTTAAAGTCCGGGCAATAGATATTCTATCGCCCAGTTCTTCCTTTATTTTTAAAGAAAGTAAAAGATTATCTAATGCTTTTTCATAATTTCCGAGACGGGAATAAATGCTTCCAATATTATTATATGAACCAGCTAAAGCTGTTTTTTTACCGATTACAAGATTTATTTCTAAAGCATTCTGATAATAAGAAAGTGCAATTTCATAATCACCTAAAAACCAATAACCATGACCTATGTTGTCTAAATCATTAGCAGTTTTTTCTTTATCATTAAGTTTTCTGCATACTTCTAATGCTTGATGAAAATATTCGATTGATTTTTCATGCTCTTTTTTATGACGGAAATAATAGCCAAAAGAATTTAATGCTTTATATTTTTCTAAATTGTTTTTATATTTTTCTGCCAGTTTCAAAGCTTGAATTCCATATTCATAACTCTTTTCAATATTAACCTTTCTGTAAGAATTGGCAAGTTCATTCAGAATTGTTACCTGTTTTTCCTCAGAAACATTTTTCAATTCACTTTTCAGACTGTCCATTTTTGCATTTTCCGCTATCAAAAGAATCGAAATTAATATGAAAAATATACAAGGTATAATTTTTTTCATAAGATTTTTCTTTCGTTAATAATGCTACATTTCACTTAGAATAGAAGCTTTAAAAGATTCACATCCCCTGCAATTGTGGTGAAGACAAAAATCAAAATACAATTGCAGCATTCCCTGTTGGGAAATTGCCTGTTTCCTGAGAATTTTCTTTTGTGAATCATCCAAAAAATTTTGCATAAATTTTAAAATATAATTGTCCGGTAAGCTATGAAACTTCTGATAAACTCGGGAAGCAACTTCTTCGAGTTCATGATAAGACATTTTACGAGCATAAAGCACTGCGAGAGGAAGAATGATATTTATTAGAATTGTATCCAAGCGTGTTTTTCCGATATTATATTTCTCAGGAAGATATTCCGAATCAGATCGAAAAAAAAGATAAAACTTATTTCTGAAATCTTTTAAATTAAATGAGTCTAATCCAAATGAAAATATTTTCAGGATATTATTGAAAAAAGAGATTTTCAGATTTACATAAAGAAGTTCGGAGATTTGCAGAATCCTTATTGCCGGATGATTTGTCGGTCTGATTCTAAAAAGTTTCCAATCATAATTAAAATTTTCTCTTGAATAATCCTGATTTGCATACATTTCCTGCCATTTTGTTTTTAATTCATCCGGAAAGGTGGCAGGTAAGTGGTTTATTAAATCTGAACCGCATAATAAAATCGCCATCATTTCATCTCTTGTCATGCCTTGTTTGAGATATTTTTTCAGCTTATAATATGAAAAATCTGAAACAAGTTGAAACATCTGAAATTTGTTTTTACTATATCCGAGTGCAGAAAAAAGTCCTTGCAGCAATAATTGATTAAAATCTGAGAAATGGAGTTCAGCATCAAATCTTTTTATTTTTTTCTCAAATCTCATTTTACCTAATTTTTTCAATATCTGCTCAACCGTATCAGTATGTAAACCTGCAAAGAAACTGCAGAATTTGTCCTTTTCATTAAAAGGTTTTTCCGAATATTGTGCCAAAAGCTTGGCAATATCTTTATCCAGTAAGTTACACAATTCCAGAATTTCAATCAATTCGCCATTTTCATTGATCGTATGCGAATATTTTCCATTATGCTCATAAACAACATGAAGTATTGTTTTATTAAAATAGCGATTTTCATCGTGTTTGTGAGCAATCCAATCATAAGTCTTAAGATGTATTTCGATGTCTCCACGAAAAGTTTCATCATCAATCTGAATGATTGCATTCTTAAAATCCGGTCCTGAATCAGTATTGAATTGACCTTGAAACATGATTTTAAGGGATTTTCCTGAAATAGTTTTTAGTTCAGGTTTAAGATGTTGAGCATCCCAGATGTGGTATAAAAATTTTTCTGAAAATTCCAAATCTACTCCAAAAAAACTTTGTAAAATAAATGAAGAAAATCAGGTTGACAAAATCCTTTTTACTTCCTCAGCAATTGATAGGCAAGCAGTCAATCCTGGTGAATCTATCCCCATTAAATTTATAAAGTTAGAATATCCTTTCTCAGTTTCTTCCTTAATATAGAAATCTCTGAAATTATCATTGGGTCCTTGAAGTTTTGCTCTTATTCCACAATCATCCATATTCAGGTTTTCTTCATCAATCTCTATGTACTTTTTAACTGATACAAAGAATTTTTTTTTATATTTATCTGTAATTGCATAATTAAGTTTGTCAACATAATTCGCATTCGGACCAAAACGACATTCATCTGCCAAATTTAAAGATAGATGAATTCCACAAGAAATTGATGATGGAATTGGATAAATCAGATGTTCAATATTTTTGATTTTTGTGGTTTTATAATACTCACCTTTACACCAGTAAATTTTTAAATTATTTTCAATAGTTTCGATTCCAACCATTTTTGCAATATCTTCACAAAAGAGACCGGCACAGTTAATTAGAATATTTGCTTCGAAAATTTCTTCATTAGAAAATTCTACGATATAAGTTTTCTCATTTTTCTGAATTGAAATCACTTTCATATCATAAACTACAAAAGCATCATTTTTTTCAGATTCAGATTCCAATTTTTGCATTAATTTGTGAGTATCGATAATTCCAGAGCTTGGGACTAATAATCCTTTAACCGCCAAAATCTGAGGTTCCAATTTATTACATTCAGATTCATCAATAATGCGTAATCCGGAAACATTATTTTTTCCACCATTTTCTTTTAAATCTATTAATGATGGTAATTCTTCCTCTGAAGTTGCTACTACAATTTTGCCTGTTTTTTTATATGTGATGTTATGAGTTTTAGCAAAATCGTAAAGCATCTCATTTCCTTCCAAACAGAGTTTGGCTTTCAAGGAATTCTGCGGATAATAGATTCCCGAATGAATAACCTCAGAATTTCTGCTGCTGGTATGTCTTCCAAATGATTTTTCCTGTTCCACGATCACCACATCTTCAAATTCTTCAGAAAGAGCTTTACCAACTGCAAGCCCAATGACTCCTGCCCCAATAATCAGAACATTTACTTTTTCCAATTTATCTCCAATTTCAGACCTTCCAAAGGGTCGAAGACCTTTGGAACGGTCGGAACATTCTATGTAAAATCGTTGCGAAAGTTTTTACCGTTCGCAAGGTTTTTAACAAACATTATACAATTTCAATATTATCAATGAGTCGTGTTTTACCGATTTTTACGGCAACCAGAATTCTACAGCCTTTATGCAAATTGGAAATTGTTTGTAAAGAATTCGGATCAACTATCTCGGTATAATCCACAACTCCATTATAACTTTCAATAAACTCATTCATCCAATCAATAGTTTCAGCAGACCCTGTAAAACCTTCATTAAATTTTTCCTGAGCCATCAAAAGAGATTTATATAAACATAAAGCATCATTTCGTTGCTGTGAGGAAAGATATTTATTCCTGGAACTCATAGCTAAACCATCTTTTTCTCGAATTAGAGGACAGCGAACTATCCTGGTTTTAAAATTCAGGTCTTTTATCATTTGCTCCAGAACAACTATCTGCTGAAAATCTTTCTCACCCATAAACATATAATCTGCATTTACAGTATTCATCAATTTAGCCACAATTGTAACCACTCCCCTGAAATGGGTTGGACGAGATCTCCCGCACAAAATTCTGCTGATTTTTTCTACTGTAATCCAGGTTTTATATCCTTCCGGATACATTTCCTGATTTTCCGGGAAGAACACATAATCTACATCCAATTCAGCAAGTAATTGAATATCTCTTTCAAAACTTCGAGGATACTTATCCAAATCTTCATTTGGAGCAAATTGAGATGGATTCACATAAATACTCACAATCACAGTCTCTGTTTCCTGTTTTGCTTTTTTCACCAAACTCAGATGACCTTCGTGCAGAAATCCCATTGTCGGCACAAAGCCAATTGAAGTTTTAATGTTCCTTGAAACTTCAATCATTTCAGAAACAGATTTAATAATTATCGGTTTCATTAATATTTTGTTTCTTTATATTTTAGATTCTTATCGTCTTCAATAAGAATGACTTTCGGTTTGTGATTTTCTATTTCTATTTCATCCATCTGACCGTAATTTGCAATTATAACCTTATCATCAAGACTAACCAATCTCGCTGCAGCACCATTTATTCCAATTACTCCAGAGCCAGCTTCACCTTCAAAAATATAGGTTGAGAACCTATTCCCATTATCAATATTATAAATATCCACTTTCTCATTAACCTTCATTCCGGATGCATCCAAAAGATTTTTATCTATCGTAATACTGCCCATATAATTCAAATCCCTGAATGTAATATTTGCTCGATGTATTTTTGAAATTAACATTGTTCTGAGCATTTTTCCTCCAATTTTTTTATCAATACTGAATTGGTTTAATAATCTTTATTGAATAATCTCAATATAAACTTATTTTTCATAAAAATTTACTTACATTTTCAAATTTTAAAAACTCTCTTTTTTTGTAAATTTAATTAATCTGAGGGATTAATCCAATCAATTGCAATTTGACGACCCTTATTTTCATTAACTGTTTGCAGGATAATCATTCCAGCAAGAAAAAAAGTTAAAACAGATAAAATTGCCCATCTTTGAGAACCAGTAATTCTTGCTACTTCACCATAAATAAGTGGACCAAAAATCGAAGCAACTTTTCCGGTAAAAGCATAAAATCCAAAGAATTCAGCCATTTTCTCTTTAGGAGTGAGAAGAGCTAACATTGTTCTGCTGCTGGATTGACTGGAACCAATAGCCAGACCTGCTAATAATCCAACACAATAAAATTCCGTCATCGTTTTACACCAGAAAGCCCAGAAAACAACTACAACCCAGATAATTAAAGATATTGATATTGTTCTTTTTGCACCCAGTTTATCCAGAATATAACCAAAAACAAATGCTCCAATTATGGAAGTAAATTGAGCAATAATGAAATAAGTAATCAATTGTTTCGCATTCATACCGAACCTGGTTGCGCCATAAATAGCAGCAAAACTGATTACAACTACAATCCCATCATTGTAGAAAAGATAGCTGAAAATAAATTTGAGAAGTTCTTTAAATTTTCGAATATTTTTTGCTGTTGTGATAATCCTCTGAATAGCAGTTCTGAAATAATTTGTTCGTTTAGATGGTTTCTTTACTTCTTTCAAAAGGAAAAAAGTGAACAAGGCAAACAAGCCAAAGAATAGAGCAACTGCAGGAAAAGTAAGATTTACCAGATTATTATTTACCAAAGGCAAAACCAGCAACAGAGATAATAATCCTCCTACATAACCCAGTGCCCAACCCCAACCGGAAACTTTTCCCAGATCATTTCTACCTGCGATTTCCGGTAACAGCGAATTATAAAAAACCATACCGCTATTGAAACCGAAATTAGCAATTATGAAAAAAAGCATTCCTGTAAAAATATTTCCTGCTTTCACAAAATATAAAAGTGCTGTAAAAATTACTGTTAAGTATGTAGTATAAAAAAGAAATCTTTTCTTGGCACGAGAGAAATCTGCCACTGCACCGAAAATAGGAGCTGAAATAGCTACCAAAAGCATTGAAATGCTAACAGCTCTCCCCCATAAAGCTGTACCGACTTCTCCATTATTCACCACAACATTTTTGAAATAAACACTGTAAATAACGGTTACAATAATGGTGGTGAAAGATGAGTTTGCGAAATCATACATTAACCAGCCGAAAATATTTTTCGTTAATTTCATACTAATTCTTCTAAATTAATATTTTGAAGATGGAACCCTTCATAATTTTTCACGTTCGGAGTTGCAATAAAAATCTGATGTTTTTTCTTTAATAGATGAATTATGCTCAAAGCTCTTTCTTTATCCAGATCTGCCAGAACATCATCAAACATGAGAATCGGCGTGTCTTTTGCTTTTTTAGAAATCAAATTTGCCTGCACCAGACGAGCAGCAATAACCAGTGAACGTTGTTGACCTTGTGAACCAAAACTTCGTGCCGGATGCAGATCAAAACTAAATTGAATATCATCCAAATGCGGACCGGATAAACTTCGTAGAGATTCAATTTCAGATTTCTCAGTTTCCTCCAGGTGATTTCTTAAATTGTCTTTCAGATTTTCTCCATAAAAATTCGCAAATGAAAACTTATATTTAACATCAAGTTCTTCATGATTGTTACTGATCTGTGAATAAGTATCAGTTAATAATGGAATGAATTTTTTCAGATAATCCAGCCTGAATTCAATTACTTGGCAGGCAATATCAATAAATTGTTCATCCCAGGTTTTTTTCTCCAGATTATTAAATTTACTTTTAAGAAGTGCATTTCTCTGTTTTAAGATGCGATAATATTTTCGTAATAATTGCAAATAATTAAAGGAATATTGAGATATTGCTAGATCAAAAAAACGTCTTCGTTCTGCGGGAGGACCGCTTATAATCCTGATATCTTGCGGAGAAAAATAAACTATTTTCAGATATTGAAAGAGTTCACTTGTTTTTGAAATATTCGTCTCATCGATCTTTATTTGTTTTATGTTTTTATCTGCAGAAGCTTCAAAGACGAACTGTTTTCCATTAATTGTAAAGTTTGCTTCTAAACGAAAAAAAGCTTTTGAGAAATTAATCAGGTCAATATCGTGTTTTGTTCTAAATGATTTCCCAAAAGCAAAATATGAAATCGCTTCCAGAAGGTTGGTTTTTCCTATTCCATTCTTACCATGAATTAAAGCACCTTCCGGTTCAAAAATTAATTCTAATTCCGCGAAATTGCGATAGTTTTGTAATTTTAATAATGATATTTCCAACTAAGCTAACCGAAGAGGCATCAGCAGGAATTTTGCAAGATACTCTTCTTCTTTTTCTGCGTTAAAGAAAAGAACAGGTTCGTTAGATTTTCCCATTCTCATTTCAACTTCATCAGATTCGATCACATTGAAAATGGCTGAGAGATATCTATAATTAAAGGCAATTTCAAGTGCTTCACCAGTATATTTGAAATCCTCAATTACCTCATTTGCTTCACCTTCCTCACGTTTTGTGGAACTAATGGCAAATGAATCTTCACTTATCTCAAATTTGACTTTGAATGTATCTTCAGATGCTAAAAGAGAAACTCTTTTTATTACCTCTTTCATGAGTTCAGTATTGATTAATAAAACATTATTATTATTTGTAGGTATGGCTTTTGTGTAATCCGGATATCTGCCTTCGATGATGTGAGTGAATATGGTATAATTGCCATAAACAAACATAACACGATTCGATTCGATCAACACGGAAATCTCTGAAATTTTATCTGTTATAACTTTGTCGATGAATAGCAAACCTTTGGTTGGAATAATCTGTTCAACTGGTTCCGGCAAATCTACTTGATTAAAAAGCTTGAATTCAGCAATCTTTTTACCGTCAGTTGCAACCATCAATTGTGAACTGGAAGTCATTCTCCAGAAGATACCTGTAAAAATCGGACGATTCAATTCTGTAGAAACTGCAAAATGCGTATTTTCAATCATTTTTTTAAACATTGAAGCATTGAGTTTAATTACATTTGAAAGATCTTTTTCAGGGATTAAAGGGAATTGACTCGTATCGGCACATAAAAGAGAAAATTTGGAATGTTCACAATGTATTTTCAGAGTATCTTCTTCCACCATAAGATGAATTATGGATTCCGGTAATGTGTTGATTATCTCATTAAAGTTTTTTGCCAAAACTGCCACTTTGCCGCTTTCAGAAACATTTGCTTCGAATTCAGCAACAACTGTTATTTCAAGGTCAGTTGCAGTGAATTTGAGCATATTGTTTTGTTCATCAGCTTCAATAAGGTAATTCGTTAAAATTGGCATCGTGTTTTTACTTGGTACTATATTAAACAAATAATGTATATTTGCTTGTAAATCATGTTTTTCTATAGAAAATTTCATTATTTCCTCGATTCGCTTTTTTGAAAAAAAAAGCAAGAGTGTAGAAACTCTTGCTTTCTACCTAAAAAAAATTACTTAACTGCTTCTTTAAGTTTTTTACCGGCTTTAAAATAAGGAACTTTTCTGGCAGGAATATTGATTTTTGCTTTTGTCTGAGGATTAACTCCTACACGAGCACTTCTTTCTTTTACAGAAAAAGTACCAAATCCGACTAAAGAAACTTTTTCACCAGCTTCTAATGCAGCTAAAATACCACCAAGAACTGAACTCAAAGCGAGGTTAGCAGCTTTTTTGGTGATATCTGCATCACATGCAACTTTTGCAATTAAATCTTGTCTGTTCATGAATTTCCTCCTTTCCTATTAGGTTGACACGTTAGAATTTGTTTTTCTTTTAATTCTTGTCAACAAAAAAATCTGTAGACGACCACTTTATGAGCATTTGAGCGTTTTGTTCTATTTAATTTCGCATTATCATTTTTTTTATTAAATATTCCCATCTCATTATAATACAATCAATTATAAAATATTTATTATCTAAGGTATTCATTAAAAAATTATTCTGGGAATTATAAAAAAAAAATGAAAACCTCAAAAACTTTCTTCATATATGAGCTTAACAAACTATAAACAACGAAACTAAAAGTTTTTTATAAATATTTTCTTGGAATAGATATTGCATAATTCATTTAATAAAGTTTGGAAATAAATTTTAAAAAAGAGAAAAACATCCTTTTTTAAAAAAAAGTTTAAATAATTCGTAAACTTAGTTTCCACTTATTGAATCAAATTAAAAAAAATATTAGGAGTTGTTATGAAAAAGCAGATTTTCTTATTAGTAGCATTTATGTTTTGTGGTTTTTTATTTTCCGATGTAATTGTTCAAGATTATCATTTTGAATTTCCGGAATTAAACACAGAAAACGGTTTTACGGAAATTATTTATGAGAATTGTTATAATTCAGGTGAAGAAGGAAGTCCTTTGTTGCCATATTTTGGAGCAGATCTTTTACTTCCTCAAAATCAACAGATTAAAACTGTGAGAATCATTTCTCAAAATTATTATTCTACTCAAAACGATATAACTATCAAACCTGCTTCAAAGCAATTTCCAATTTCCCGGAAAATTGAAAATTATGAAGTAAAACCTGATGAAGCTGTTTATAATTCTCCTTCCAGGTTTCCGGAAAAAACTGTAAACAATGTCAGTACAAATTTTTTGTCGGGACATTCAATTGGTTCCTTTTCGATTTGTCCTGTAAATTACATTCCTGGTAAAAAGCAAATAAAATTTCTCAAAGATATCCAAATAGAAATAACTTATGAAACATCTGTGATTCCTACAGAACAGTTTCTAAAAAATTCTTATTCTATTCAAAAAAGAATTACAAATATAATTGATAATCCTCCTATGCTGAGTTCATATAATTATCCTTCAAATCGAGATGAAGAATATGATATTTTGTTAATCACGAATGCAGCACTTCTTCCCTATTTCCAAGATTACATTGATTTTAAAACATCAACCGGATTTATTATCGAAGCTCTTACAACCGAAGAAATCTATTTAAATTATTCCGGGATTGATGAGCAGGAAAAGATCAGGAATTGTGTGATCGATTATTATCTGAATTTTAGCATTAGTTTTGTAATTTTAGGAGGAGATTCAGCTCCGAATACTCCCTCTCAGAATATAATTCCGCATAGAGGTTTTTATGCAGTTGATGATAACAATATTCCTTCCGATATGTATTATGCTTGTTTAGATCGTGGATCTGGTACAGGTTCGGGACCGGATTGGAATAATGATGGTGATAACAGGTGGGGTGAAACCGGAGAATATGACCTTTTTGCTGAAGTAGGAATCGGCAGGATATGTGTGGATGATGAATACGAAATCCAGAATTTCACGAATAAACTCTATCTGTATCAGAATAATCCTGTTATCGAAGATATTGAAAAAGCTCTGATGATTGGCGAAGAGCTGAATAATAGTCCCTGGACTTTTGGTGGAGATTATAAAGATGAAATTGCTTATGGCAGCTCAAATCATAGTTTTACCACAACAGCTATTTCGGACAACTTTACTATTTCAACTCTTTATGATAGAGACATGACCTGGAATAAGTACGATGTATTCGATCAGTTTAATAATACCGGAATAAATCTTTTGAATCATCTGGGGCATTCCAGCCCAACCTATAATATGAAAATGAATAACAGCGATATTACAACATCTAATTTTACAAATGACGGCATTACACGTGGATTTGTTATAGGATATTCACAGGGTTGTTATAATGGTTCTTTTGATAACTGGCACTGGAATAACGGTTATGGCGAAGATTGTTTTGCAGAAAAAATAACCACCCTGGAAACCGGAGAAGTTGCCTGCGTGGCAAATTCGCGATTCGGCTGGTATATTCCGGGCAATACAAACAGCACATCTCAATTTCTGGACAGACAATTTTATGATGCTATATTTGGTGAAGATATTACAACTATCGGATTTACAAACAGTGATTCTAAAGAAGATAATATGTCTTATTTCACAAGCAATGATTATATGCGTTATACAGCTTACGAAACTAATCTTTTTGGTGATCCTTCTTTGGATATCTGGACAGCAGCCCCGGAAGAAATTGTAGCAATTTATCCACCAAGTGTTCTTATCGGAACAGAGCAAATATCTTTTGTGACTGATTCGCCTTTTGCACGCATCGCCTTAATACAAGATGGAGAATTGATTGGTAGAGGAGTTGCAGATGAAACCGGTTGTATTCTGATGGATTTATTTTCAATTATTATTTCTCCGGAATCAATCGAATTATCGATCATAGGACATAATAAAATCCGGTTACAAGATTCCATAACTATTTTTTCAAATCAACCATACGTGATTTTTGAATCTTATGAAATTGATGATACTGCAGGAAATGGCAACGGATTAGCTGATTTTGATGAAGATATCGAACTTAATATAACTTTGAATAATATTGGAGATATGGATGCTTTAAACGTTTCTGCCACTTTAACAAGTGAAGATGAATATGTTACCATTACAGATGATTTTGAAGAGTTCGGCACAATCCCGGCAGAGAATACACTTACTTTAAATAATGCATTTGCTTTTACAATTGCAGATAACATACCAGATCAACATGAAATCTTATTTGATCTCGAAATTTCCGATTCTACAAGAGAAACCTGGTATTCATCTTTTGTGATAATAGTAAATGCTCCGGTTTGGGAAATCGGTCAGATGCAGATCGATGATGCTCAGGGAAATAATGATGGAATTCTGGATCCGGGTGAAAGTGCAAACATCCTCTTCCTAACAACAAACATCGGACATTCTACCTCACCATTTGCTTATACATATTTAAATTGTGATAATGAACTGATAACGATTTTTAATTATTCATTTGAAATCGGTGAAGTTGAACCTGGAATTCAAACCTTTGCTGTTTACGTTGTTTCTGCTGATGCGGCAATTCCTCTGGGCACTCCGGTTATGTTCAATTATGAAGTTTCTGCAAATGCGTATAATACTGAAGAAAACGTTTCTACAACTTTAGGAATAGTGAAAGAAGATTTTGAAACAGGTAACTTTTCATCCTTTGACTGGCAATTTAGCGGGAATGCAGATTGGGCAATAGACACAGATGCGTATGAAGGGCTCTTTTCCGCCAAATCAGGCACTATTGATCATAATCAGACTTCTTCTCTTGTTTTAACCTTAGATGTTTTGTACGATGGAGAAATTAGCTTTTATCGCAAAACTTCTTGTGAAGAAGTGGGAAGTACATCCGGTAATTATTATGATTATTTAGCTTTCTTCATTGATGGCGAGGAAATGGATAAATGGGCTGGTGAAACTCCCTGGGATTTGGCTTCCTTCGAAGTTACATCCGGCAATCATGTTTTTGAATGGCTTTATAACAAAGATCAAGGACTTGTAAGTGGTTCGGATTGCGTCTGGGTTGATTACATAATATTTCCTCCTCTTGGTGTACCAATTCCACCTGAACTGGTGATAGACCCTCTTTTCATAACAAAAGAAATGGCAGCTAATATAGTTGAAACTGAAATACTTGAACTAACAAATATGGGCGGAGGAATTCTGAATTACACAGCAGAAATTTCCGAACCTTTAGATTGGATTTCTTTAGATTCGGATTCGGGAAGTTTAATCAGTGGAGAAACAGATGAAATTGAAATCACATTTAACACCGCAAATTTATTGGAAGGAACTTATTATTGCGACATCCTGATAAGCGATGATTTAAGAAATGAGACTGTTATTCCAGTTACCTTAGATGTGTTAATGGTTGGAAATAATAACGATCTGGTTCCAACCATAACCAAACTTTTCGGGAACTATCCCAATCCGTTCAATCCTGAAACTACAATTCGTTTCTCATTGAAAGAACCATCTCATGTTAAACTTGAAATTTTTAATATCAAGGGTCAGAAAGTAAGAACATTAATTGATAATGAATTAGAAGCGAAATATCATACTGTAGTTTGGGATGGTTGTGATGATTCGAAAAAGCCGGTTGCCAGTGGAGTTTATTTCAGTTTATTCGATTCTGCAGATGGAGAATATACTTCAACCCGAAAAATGATCCTGATGAAATGATTTGCAATGAACTTTCTGAAACTTCTTAGGAATGTCATTCTCACGAAAGTGGGAATCTAAAATATAAGCTTCGGAAAAATAGTATCATTAAAAACCCGAGTCGAGTTTTAAACCCGACTCGGGTTTTTTTATACTTCCTTTTTTATGCCAATGAGTTCATAGATTTTTGTAGGTTTTGTTTTTCCTTTTACTTTCACTTCATCTATGTATTTCACAATTAATCTGTCTTCAATCATTTTAAGAGTATTCTCACTGATAATTATCTTATTTTTTGTATCATACTCTTTATTCAATGTTTCCAATCGAGCAGCCAGATTTACACCGTCTCCGATTGCAGTATAATCAAATATCTGTTCGGAACCCAGATTTCCCACTGTTACAAAACTACTGTTTATGCCAATTCCGATTTCAAAAGGATCTTTTCTTTCTTTCTTCCATTTTGCTTGTAACTCATTCAATCGAACTCGCATTGCCAGAGCAGTTTTGCAAGCCCACAATGCATGATTTTCCAAATACACCGGTACTCCAAATAAAGCCATAATTTCATCACCTACAAACTTATCGATCGTTCCTTTATTCTCCATTGTAACTTTCACCATTGCTGTCAGATATTCCCGCAATTGTGATACGGTTTCTTTGGGAGTATGACTTTCTGTAAAAGTTGTAAAAGAGCGAATATCAGAAAAAAGAATGGTGATCTCTTTCTGGGCTCCGCCATACTCTAATTTCTTGGGATCCTTAACAAGCTGCTCAACCAATTCCGGAGCTATGTAATGTCCGAATGCGTGCTTAATAAATTTTCTTTCATTTGCGGTTTTGATGTATTGTATGACCAGACCAAGAACATAGATTACAACTAATAAAACCGGAAATTCCAGGATTGGAATGATCAGACTCTTTTCTTTGAAAAGGTAATAGCTGAAAATCAAGTAGATAATAATTAAAAATACTGTTGAGAAGAGTGTGAAAGTAGGTTTAAATCTGGAGTTGAATAGAAATATCAAAAAAGCAGCTATAATGAAAAGGATGTAATACTTAAATAAAGAAAATTTTTCTAAATAATCCTGCCTTCGAACCATTTCGACAAAATTAGTGTGGATTTCCACACCGGGCATCATCTGCTTTGTGGCAGACATAAATGGAGTATTGAATATATCGCGAAGTTCATCTGCCGTAGCTCCCACAAAAACGATCTTATCTTTGAAATCTTCATTTTGAACAAAAGATTCATATTGGTCCAAATCTAATGTTGGAACATTATAAGTGGAATCATCGATCACATCCGCAAAATCGTAATATGTAAATGTTTTTCTGGGACCATAATAGTTTACCAGGCAACTCTTTCCCTTCATAGAAACTTTGGGAATTTTATTGTTTCCAATCCAGAAGTACCAGCTTTTATCTATTAATTCTTCCTCAAAATCTGAAAATCCTTCACCAAGTGCATAGGAAAGAGCTCCAATTGAAAAAACTCTCTTATCTCCCATTTCCTGAAAAATCTCGTATCTTCGAACAAAACCGTCATTATCAGCGGAAATATTCACTGAACCCCAATCCAAATTTCGATCTGTAATATCTTTTATTGGAGATATTTTCTGCTGTCTTGGACCTACCATTGTTAGTTCACGAAGCATTTTCCCTGAAAATATCACATTATCATATTTGGCAGCAGTAGCAGCTAAAATCGAATCTGAATAAGGATTTGAATATTCTGTAAATTCAATATCAAATATGATCTGTTTTGCTCCGGCATTTTCCAGGTTATCAATTAGTTTGGCATGCAATTCCCGCGGAAAGGGCCAACTGATTTTTAAAGAACTAAATGTATTATCACCAATTTCTACAATCACAATATCATTGGAAACTTCTCGAGCTCCACGAGTCATGAAAAAGATATCCAGAGCTTTGTGCTCTAAATTACCCCAGAATTCAGATGAAAAAAACAAGACGAGAATGATAAAAACGACAATTGTTATTATAAAAGCTATAAGAATTTTCATAAAGTTACCTCTTAACTGTTTTTGAATAAATGAATTCTGCAAAATAGAGTGTTTCTGTCATCCTGATGAATTCTGTCCCTTTTTCTTACGAAGGATCTCCACTTATAAATTATGTGAAAAATTGAGTTAAGTTCTCCAGCAACTGCCGGATAAGTCAAGTTTCATCCTTGTTAATCTTTCGTGAAACAGAGTTTCATCTTCAAGTGTGTTCCCAAACTGGAGTTTGTGAACAAGCTAATATTAAAATTTTAAAATTTCTGAGTTATCTTAAATCTGAAATTGAATTTACTATAATCTTCTCCCGCTTCATCAAAATTTTGATAGAATTTCATTCCGAATTCAGAGTTAAAAAAAGTATTTTGCAGAACACTATATTTCACGCCCATATTGAACATCTGGGTAGCTTGATTATCCACATCACCGCCATAAGAAGTATACCTGAAATCCACATAAGGTTTCAACCTGTCGTCTTTGAGAGTAAATGCTCCCTTTAGATAAATGGAATTATAGTTTGATTCTTCTTTGGTTTTTTCTGTTAAATTCAAAGAATCGACATATGTTTTTGATGGATTATCATTTATTGTAAAAGAAAAAGCAACTGTTGTAGTTAAGGGTAAATCAGCAAATTTGCTGATTGCTCTCAGGGTTATCGCATTTTTAGAAATATCATCTTTCTGTTGAGCATCGTAAGAAAGCATTGTGCCCGAACTATCTTCTTCCGTGTAAACTGTTGAGAAATTTATTTCACCCATATAATTGCTGTAATTCAAACTGAAATTCGTTGGAGCTGCAGATATTTGTTCAATCTTGTATCCTGTTGAAAAAGTAAGGTTAACTGATTGATTTTGATAAGGATAGATATCATCATCATTTTCAGAAACCGTATTTGTATATCCAAATTTGATATAAGGCAGATTTACAGGTCTGTATAAAATATATCCCGAATAATTTATAGATTTTGTAGTTGTCTCTTTTGTATCATATACATTATCGGAAAACATATTTAAACCCGCATTCAAAGACAACTTGTTGTTGAACAGATTCAAATTATCATAAATGCTGAGAACCTGAGCATCTTTTTGCACAAGATTAGTCGCTAAAGAATTAAAACTCGATCCTATTGCCGAATAAGATATATTCAATAAATTTCTTTTAAAGAAAGCTCGCAAAAATGTTTTATAAGCTAAACTGGAGAATCCCGGAAGTATCGGTTCAATATATTCGTTTATCACAAACAAGTCGGAAATATCCGTTGGATCAAACGGAAGTGGAATATCCTGATCAAATTCAGCTTCCAAAGAATCTATTGAAATTGCTCCATCAGTAATATTGGAATTATACATACTTAGTGCAGCTTCTACTCCCCACAAAAAGCGTTGATTAAACAATGAAAGTTGAACATCAGTGGAAATTACAATATTATCTTTTGGAGAAGTCAAGTAAGTTGTACTGGAAGAATCGGATTCCATAAAATATTTCTCAGAAATAGAATGTTTATCATCCCTGCTTTTTGTGATGCCAAATCCCCACAGAAAACTTCTATTACTTCCAACTTCTGTTCTGAGAGCTAATGTCTGCCGTTTGAATGTGCCTGCAGAATACGAAACCCAGGTTGTATCTTGACCTGTTACAGTAGTATCTAAGATAGTTTCTGATGTTCCTTTAATTTTCCTCTTCAGGTTTCCATAAGCAGAAAGTAAAGCAAATTTTCCAAAATATACTTTGGAATAAACACCCTGAATATTCTTGCCAAAAACTGCAAAGCTGCCGAAATCCGGAGTATAATCACCCAAAACAAAATCAAGGTGAGGAATTCTGAATTCAAGATTAAAGCGGTTTATTGGTTGTTGGCTTTTTCGATTCAATGAAGAAATATATGCTTTTGATTTGAATTGCATAATTCCCTGTTTCCCATTCAAATTAAGAGACATATAGGAATCCCATTCGTCTTCAGAAGAACCGGCACTATCATCATATGTGGTTGATTTTGCCAAAGTATAGAATATTGCTCTTCCTGAGATGTCTAAAGGAAGTTTAATATATTTTTTTGCAACTTCGGTAAACCAATGAGTTGATTCTATTCTTTCTCCATTTGATAATTGAGCTGTAACCTGGTAATAATGTTTTCCGGCAAAAGCATTAACCACATTATAAACAAGAAGATTGTTACTCATTTTTGTTAATGGAGTAACATCTTTCCCGTCGTAAACAAACCTGATAGAATTAGGAATGATTTCATCCGACAAGGCAAAGAGCGAAATTGCAATAATAAAATCCTCTCCAATATCAGAAAATTGTTTATCCGGACTTAACAGCACAAATTTATCAGAATAGATCTTGGATATTTCGATAAGAGCATTGAAGGGACTTAAATCCGGCTGTAAAGTTGGTAAAGTTTCCAATCCTTCACTCTTATCAAAGCAAATGAAATAGTATTCAATTCCCATTTGAAAAGCGCGAATGTCAGGGATATTAACCCAGTATTTCGGATCAGATTCTGTACCTTTGAACATTTCCGCTTCCAGATATGCAAGTGTACCGGATTCACGATAAAAAACAGTTGCTGATTCAGTTTCTTCAAATCCTTGCTGAACTTCCAAAACAAGAACCAACTCCTCATTATCTTTAATGGAAAGGGGCGGTTCATGATATAAGACAAGTTCAGAAAAAAGCAAACTGCTAAGAAATAAAAAGATAATAAAGAGATATTTTCTCTTATTCATATTCAATCCTGATTATTTTTGTTTCCCCACTGGGGTGCTGCAATTGGATTTCCAATACTTTTGGAGGTTCTATTAGTTCCTCTTCTTCCTCTTCTTCTTCAATATATTCTTGAGTTTCTTCATCAATATCACCTTCCTCGATTTCAGTAATTTCCAACTCGGTCTCACCTGTTGATAATGCCTTATTCCCTGCTGATACTGAAGAAGTCTTGTTATCAAATTTATTCCTGACTTGTACTTCACCGGTAAATGTAAAAATCTCCGTCAAACCCATTTCCGAAACAGTGAGAAGGAATTCAGTTCCTTTCACAGATACAACAGTGGTAGGAGTTTCAACTTCAAAAACTCCTGTTTTCTGAACGACTTTAGACCACAAATTTCCCATCTTAAGAAAACTTTTCTTATTCAGTTTTCCATCCTCTTTTTCTGCATTTATTTGTAAGATGCTATTTGGGAAAAGTTTGACTACTGAACTTCCATCCACAAATTTTATTGCAGCAAAAGAATCCTCTTTACTTTCGAGTTCGTCATTGCTGATCAGTTCTTCACCAGTTGAAATCTCACTTACATTTTCTTCACGAGCAAGTTCAACATTTCCTTTCACCTTAAGGGCAAGTGCAACAGATTCGAGCGCATAAATCATAGCTGTTATAGAAATAAATAATATTATAAACATTATTTTTGTTTTCATAATTATCTCCTCTATTCGATTGTAAGACCGAGAATATTCCAGGTACCATTACTTAGATTTTGCAGCCACAATAATAATTGTTCCCAGGTAATGACCTCTCCTTCCAAAATAATTTCATCTGGAACATAACCGCCATTCAATAAATTCTGAATCTGAGTTGTTTCGTAACCTGGTGGCATTTGATTTAACATATTCTGGATTATTGCTGTATTATCTCCGCCGCCTGTAGCTCCTGCAGATGGAATGATGAAAAGATAGAAATCGCTTTCCAAAATGACAGCTTCATCCTCCGGTGTAACAAGTTCTGCTGAAACCTGCCAGGCATAAACCTGATCATTCACGAGTTGTACGCTTAAAGGTAACGAATAAGTGGTAGAAACAATACCATCGATAACTTCAAGAGGATTAAGAAGGGCAATTTCCTCAGCAGTAATATTTTCATCGTCCAACTCCCAAATCTTAAAAGTATATTCAAATAAATTGGAAACCCAGACAAAGTTCGGATTAAAGTCTTCGATTTCTGCTGGGGGAGAACCAAGCGGACTTCCCGGAAGAATCAGTATTATTGGTGTTGGTGAAGTTATTGTAATATAGATCGTAGCCTGATTTGATAAAGGATTATCTGTGCCAGGTTCAAAAGCCTGTATTGTGCCAGCGTAAACGCCATCCGGCATGCGACCGGTTTCATCTGCCAAAACCTGGTCTTCCAACGCATCCTGCATTTCATCGAAGTTATTATCAATATTGTAAATTGATGTGTCATCATGAGAAACGATATTTTGATTGGTAATTATTTCCATTCCTCCAGGTTGAGGGTTATTTGTATCAGGTGTTAAAATAGAATCACCTGTATAAGTTGACCACTGACCATCAAGACGAAGATAGTAATCATGATATTCAGAAGAAACATTTTGAATATTAATCGTGAAAATTAAAGGTTGAGATGCAGAATCATCCAAATCGAAATCTGCAAAATAATTAAAATAAAACAGATTGAAAGTACCACCATTATAAAATGGTGGTTCTAAGGTGAAATTAATATGGTACTGTGCATTTAATGAAAAAATCATCAGAATAAAAAATAGAATCATTAACTTTTTTGCCATTTTTTCTCCTTTTTTTTAAAATTAGTTAACAGCATTATTGATTATCTCCATCAATAACGCTGTAAAATCATAACCTGCTTCTTTTGCTGCCATTGGTGTTAAACTAAGTGGAGTCATTCCCGGCAGAGTATTAACTTCTAAAAAATAAAAATCCTCTCCATCATATCTGAAATCTACCCTGGCGTAACTTTTGCAGTCAAAAAGAAAAAATATTTTTAAGGCATATTCCTGAATTCTCGACGTTTCTTCCTTAGATAATTTAGCCGGTACTTCATAAATTGTATTACCTTCTGTATATTTATTATCGTAATCATACCAACCATTTTTAGGCTTTATTTCAACAACAGGCAAAGCAGCATCATTCAAAATCGTGACAGTCAACTCCCTTCCTTTGATGTATTTTTCACAAAGAATTTTGTTGCTGAATTTAAAAGCTTTTTCAATTGCCCCTTCAATTTCACTTTCCTCAGTAATAATAGAAATGCCAACTGAAGAACCTGAATCATTGGGTTTGATAGACATTGGAAAACAGATTTTATTTATTAAATCATTATAATCAACATCATCGTTCTTTTTGATAAGAATATGCTTTGGAGTTTTCACACCAATAGAATGAGCCAGATGAGATGAGATATATTTATCCATGGCAATCGCACAAGCTTTATAATTTGAACCGGTAAAAATAATTTGATTCAAAGAAAGAAGAGATTGGATTCTACCATCTTCCCCTTCTGCACCGTGCAAGCCGTTAAAAACAATCATTGGTTTAGTTTCTTTGAGATATTGCATCATTTTTCCATAAGAATCGAAATTTGCAGGATCAACCTTGTATGTATTAAAACCTGCATTATTAAGAGCTTTGGCGATTTCGGAAGATGTTTCCTTTGAAACTTCTTTTTCTTCCGAAAATCCACCGGAAAGAACAGCAATATTTTGTTTTTGTTTCATACTTTTCTATAAAAAAAAATTAAATATTGTGTCAAGAAATTAGTTTCAGCCCTTTGATATCTTCAAAAAAATCAGGATAGGATTTCTTTACAACTTGCTCATCAGAAATGGTTAAATAGGGAAATTTCGTTTTCAAAATATAAAAAGCCATAACCAGCCTATGATCCTGATACGAATGAAGTTTCACTTTAAGAGGTTTCATCTTTAAAGGATGAATTAAAAGAACTCCTTTTTCATATTTGATATTACATCCGATTTTTTGCAATTCATTTATCAGTCCGGAAATTCTGTTTGATTCTTTGTATTTCAAATGATGAATATTTTTAATTTTCGTTTTAGATTCTGCAAATAATGATAAAACTGCCAATGTTGGAACTTGATCCGGTATCTCTTTCATATCGATTTCAATTCCAATAAGATTTCCTTTTCTCACAGAAATATAATTTGGTTTTCTTTGAATTTTTGCTCCCATTTTACTTAGAATTTTTAAAAATCGAAAATCCGGTTGAGAAAATTCTTTAGAACCTCCTTCAGTGAAAATGGGAGATGAACTCAAAGCTCCTAAAGCCCAAAAATAACAAGCTGATGAAAAATCCGGTTCAATATGATATTCTTCAGGATTTTTATATTCCTGATTCGCAGGAACAAAAATCCTGTTTCTTTTAAATTCTGATTCCACTCCAAAATCTTTCATAATTTTTTGAGTAAGTTTGATGTAGGTTCTGGAAACGATTTTTCCTTTTAAAATTAATTCTGTATCAGCCGTAAAACACGGTGCAACCAGCAAAATCGATGAAATGAATTGACTGCTGATATTTGCAGGAATTTCGATTTTTCCACCTTTGAGAATTTTCCCATTTATTTCTATGGGAAATTTTTTATAATTTATATCTGCTTCAACTTTTTGAAGAATTTCTAATAAAGGTTTTATCGGTCTCTTTTTCAATTGAACGCTACAATCGACTGATGTTTTGATACCCTTCATGATTGCTAACCGCGAGATAAGCAATCTTAAAGCTGTTCCTGAATTTTGAATAAAAAGTTCTTGAGAATTTATTATTTTTTGAGTAGGAGAAATCATTAAAGAATTATTTTCTTCTTGAAAATTAAAACCTAATTTGGTTAAATTATAAATGAGAGTTTGCACATCTTCACATCTGGAAGAATTAATTATTTTTAATGGAGATTTCAGAAAAGTTGAAATAATCAGTACTCTTTGAATAATGGATTTTGAACCTTCAAATTTCATGATATTTTCCATAAGATATTCCGAAAATTATTCCTAAAATAAATCTTCAAATAGAAGAATTTTCTTCTCTTCATTCAACCACGAATATTTCACTTCTCCCACAAAAATCGTGTGATCTCCGCTTTTAACTTGCGTAACAATTTCACATTCAAAATTTGCTAAAGCACTTTTGAATATCGGTAACTTTTTCAATTTTCCAGAAAACCACTTCTGATTAATTAATTCCAGTTTTTCAACGTCTCTACCGGATTTTGTTCCGCAAATCTCAGCAGCTTTTACCATTTCTTTAGATGGTATACAAAGATTGAAATATCTGAAATTTTGCAGGCATTCAAAAGAATATCTTGTGTGGCCAATAGAAATAGCGAACATTGCAGGTTTTATCGAAGTTCTCATAAACCATTCAAGAGTTATCAAATTGATTTCATCATTCTTGTCTTTGACAATTGCGATTGCGATTTTAGCAGGATTTTTTGTTGCAGCAATAGCAGTCGTGAAATTTGTTCTTTCCATTTTTTTCTCCTACATATAAATAGAGTCTGTCCGTAAAGTGCTGTTTCGAGTTGTAAGGAGCTTGCGACGACGACTCGAGGTAGC
>JABMPU010000068.1 GCA_013203665.1 Armatimonadota bacterium | reverse complement strand
TGATGCATAAGTGTAGGAATATTTCAGTTTGCAACCTTAAAGGACGATTATTAAATGATTTGTTAACATTAATGATGACAACAAAACTATGAAAAATGAAGTATTAAAGAATTATATTATCAATAATATTAGCCCTAGAACGACTCAGAGGGATCGTATAAAAAAACTATATGGGGAGTTGAAGTTGTATCTAGGAGATGATTTATGTTTTCAGACAGGATCTTACGCAAGGTTTACTGCAATACGACCGGTAAATGACTTAGACGTTTTCTATATATTCAGTGATGGTGCTACAACTTCCAACGCTCTCAAAGCATTACCAGAATTGGCTAAAAAGCTAGAAAATGAATTTCCTCAGGAATGTTCTGAGAATTTCAGTGTTGAACTACAGACACACTCTGTTAAACTTCAGTTTGATGATGATTTCTCTATTGATGTAGTACCTGCTGTTGATATAGGGAAAGTAACTTCTGACTTAAATACACCGATTTATGTTGTCCCAGATAAAAAGACTTTAGAGTGGAAAAATTCTGACCCCAAGGGTTACAGAGAAATAACCAAGCAGACGGATGAAGCATCAGAAGGGTCCCTTCGTCGAGCCATACGATTTGTTAAGTCTTGGAGAAAAGGATGTAAGGATCGTGATGATGATTTTAAACTTAAATCATTCCATATAGAACAAATCTTTATTGAGATTTTTCAGGAGAATGATGGTATTGAGCTTTTTGATGCAATTAAGCTGTTTTATTCTGAAATTCCAAATAACTTACTTAGTGCAAGGTTTGAAGATAGAGCATATGTTGAGGAATCAGAAGATGTTTTCATTGATGAATATGTAAATGAACTTTCTTTAGCCGAGAGAAATCAAATAATAAATTGGTCAAGTTCTCAACTTACGAAAATTAAAGCAATTGAATCTGCTGAAACTGAAGAAGGAATAATTAAAATTATTGAAGACATTATGTCTTGTTCTGGTGAAGTAAAAGATACGACTTCGGCAAAAACTGGAGACTCATTTAGACCGTCCGGTCAGCATTCGACTTAATTCTTATGTATGAAGAACTATATTTCGACTCTTATTACGATAAATTAAAAGGAGATTTCTATTGTAAATCTAAAGAATATACTAGCACTATAGACTCTAAGTATGAAATTAAGGACCATTATATGATAATGCTTGTTCAGGATGGAGTTAGTCAGGAATTTTCTGCATATGAGCAAGAAAGAATTGAGGCGTACGCCAAAAATAACAACAAATATATTTTTGACCTTCATGTTAACCCACGACGTGATTTATGTGTAGCTCCTAAAAATTCAAGACTGTATATTGATAATTCAAAAGATAAGGAATCTTTTATAGAAAAATTACTTATCCCATATCTTTATTCGCACTCCTTTCTTGAAAAAGAGGGTTGTAGACCTTGGCCAGATTACAGCCATGACTATATAGGAAATTTCGAGGCATATAAACGGGAGATGAAGCCTGCAACCAAAGAATATGTAGTTCAGAACTTATTTTATTTAAAGGATATTGGTTTTACTATTAGAGAACTTAATAAAAAAAGCTCAAGTTTCTTAAAACTCCTACAAGATGAAAGTCAAGAAGCGTTTATTGGTGCAAAAAAGTTAATGGAGGATATTAAAAAATTTCATTTAGAGAAATATATTTAATAGTCAAATTGATGATGTGGGGGGCTATTCTGAGGAATGTCAAAAAGCAAAAAACTTTTCTTAATATTGGCTAGGTTTTAAGAAAATAAATAAAAGATTTGGAGGGGATTTGGGAATAGATAATTAAGAGTGGAGGTGAAAAAATGATAGAAGAAATAAAAAAATATCAAAAAGAAAGTTGTAAAGATTGTGCTGAGTTTAAAGGGATTAGAAAAATTAGTTTAGGAAGAACTGAAAGAGTTTGTAATACATTTGGCGGTGTTTTAACCTCCTCTTTTGATCCTGTAAAGCAAAATTGTTTTATGCCAAAAGAAAATATTGAGGAACAAATAGAAAAAGAAATTAAGATAGAAAAGAGTAAAATGCCACTGGTTATCAAGAGTAACATAATTAGCGGAATTATTGGTGGAGTCACTGCTGGTATTATTGTTGGTATAGCTCTATATTTTATACTTGGCTCTTAAAAAATTAATACAATCTGGATTCCCACTTTCGTGGGAATGACACTGGGACCTTTAGAGGATAAGATAACAATCGCCAAAGAGGCGATTTTTTGGTAGAATAGAAATATGAAGCAGTTTTCTCATTCTAAATTAGAAACGTATAAAAGATGTCCTTTGCAATA